>NZ_JAHBAY010000010.1 GCF_018499875.1 Kineosporia corallincola
CACCCTGTGGGAGTCGAGCACGGCCACCCTGCGGGAGTCGAGCACGGCCACCCTGCGGGGGTCGAGCACGGCCACCCTGTGGGAGTCGAGCACGGCCACCCTGCGGGGGTCGAGCACGGCCACCCTGCGGGGGTCGAGCACGGCCACCCTGCGGGGGTCGAGCACGGCCACCCTGCGGGAGTCGAGCACGGCCACCCTGCGGGAGTCGAGCACGGCCAATACCGGCCCCTACACTGCCGTCCACCTCCACTCCGCTCGGGCGACCGTCAACGGCAACGGGCACGTCATCGACGTCACGGCCTTGGATCTCGATACACCCGGCGACTGGCAGGCGTACTACGGCCTCGACGCCGACCCGGAGACCAAGGGGCGACTGCTGGTCTTCAAGGCCGTCGATTCTGAGTTGTTCGCCGGGCAGGGGCACATTCGGACCGCTTACCCGATCGGAGAGACGGTCACCGCCACGGACTGGGATCCGGAGCCGTATTGCGGTCGGGGTCTTCACTTCTCGCCGTCCGCATCGGGGGCCGAGTCGTACTTCCAGGGGAGCGGGCAGCCCCGATTCCTGGTCTGCTCGATCGCCGCCGATTTCGTTCCGCTGGGCGACAAGATCAAGGCTCCGTCGTGTGTCGTGTTGTACGAGGTGGACAAGCACGGGCGGGAGGTGCAGTCGTGAGTAGCCACGGGGTCCGCACGTACGAGGTGGCAGATGAGTGCCCGCGCTGCGGTTACACGACGGCGAGCTTGACCATGCCGGACAAGGTTCTCGACTGCCTGGCCTGCGGTCATCGGTGGGCCGACTCGTGACCGCCCGTATCTGGCGTGCTGGTGATGTCCCTCTGGCGCCGGGCACGAGAGTCCGGGCACTGGTGGTCTATTACGTGCCCGATGCTGAGGGGCGAGAAGGCTTGATCCTCTCGGGTTCCCGGAATTCATGGCTGGTCGACTTCGGCGAAGAAATTGCCAACAAGTTTGGCGACCGACGCCACCAGTGGACTGTTACCGAGCTTGAAGTGATCGACGACGGGGGAGAGCAGTGAGCGAGATGAACACCGAGAAGTTGGCCGAGATCCTGCACGAGGCCATGACCGATGGTTCGGCCCGGTCCGACGAGTTCTGTTGCGGCACGGTCGAGGCCAGGCTGGAGGGTGGCCACTGGTTCTACGCCTCGCACGTGGACGGGGCCGAATTCTCCGTGGCGGTCATGGACCGGGACAGTGTGGCCTCGGCTGAGGTCGCGAAGTTGCGCCGGTTCGCTGAGCTGGTCGGTCCGATCATCACGGACCCCGGTGTCATGGTGGACCTGTCCAATGAAGAGATGGCCACGGACGAGCAGATCACCGAGATGTATGACCTCGCCGGAGAGCTGGGGGTGAGAGGGCAGTGAGTGCCGACGTATGGCTTGAGGTCGACACCGGAGCCCCGGAAGGGCAGCGGATCGACGGCACCGAGCGCAACCTGACGTACAACCTGTCCGGGATGATTCGACGGGCCGGGTTCATTGGCTGGCAGAACCTCATGGGCATGGTCGCTGCCGAAGCGGAGCCGATGCTCAGGAAGACGGTCGAGAACCTGCGATCCGATCCGGCCGAATACCGGCCGCTGAACCCGTCGAACGGTTGGGGCACGTACGAGGACGCGATCGAGGTGCTTGAGGCCATGGCTGGGGACTGTGCGCGTCACCCGAAAGCTGTCTACGGGGGCTGGCTGTGAACGCGCTCAGGTCTCTCCCACGTCGTGTCGTGTCGGCCGTGTGATCGCTGCTGGCGGGTGCGATCGCGGTCGTGCTTGTCGTGGCCGTAGAACGGTTCGGGCGGCCGGCACGAGGGTGGAGGGCGCCGAAGTGAATCAGACCGAGACGGGGGACTGACATGGCAACGCGGACGATCACCTTCTACGTGGACTGTAAGCACTGTGACGGTCAGGCGTGCTCGACGACCGTGGACACGACGCAGCCGGATGACGGCTCGGTCCGGATCGATGTGGGCCTGTCGCTCTCGCAGATCACGTTCTCCTGCAACGTTTGTGGGTGCGCCTTCAGCCTCGGCGACATCGAAGACGAGCTGCACTCACACACGTCCTACGACGATTGCCCGCTCGATGAGGACGACGACTACGACCCGGAAGACGACGACGCCGACCTGGCCTACGAGGGGATGTGAGCAGAGTGATCATCAACGGCATCGACTACGAGGCCCGGGCAGCTGAACTCATCGCGGCCGGATCCACCAACCCGGACGAGGATGACGACACCGTGCTTGGCCGCCTCGTCTACTGCAACCAGCACCGCCGCGTTCACACGACCGGATGGTGCGCCGTCAGCAACCTCGAAAAGGTCGCCATGCCAGCCAGTTGGACAGAGGAGGCGTTGTGACCACCGAAGAGGCCCGCGAATTCCTGGAAGAGGCATGGTCAGAACTCGAAACAGACGCCGACATCGACGGCTGGTATCTGGTCGAGACCAAGATCGCCGGAACCCGTCGGGGCGCGCCGAAGCACGAGTACATCGCCAAGGATCCCGAGGGCGGCCTCTGGGGTTTCTGGATGCTTGAGTACGACGAGGAATGGGTGTGGGCCGGCGGGCCCCAGGCGATGATGGCCTACACGGAGACTATGACCACCACGAAGTATCGGCCGGTGTCCTCGTGACCCGCCCCATCGACCAGGCCGACGTGGATGCGGTGCTGGAACGTCGTTACAACGAAGCCGATCTGGCGAACGTGGACGCGATCGAGATGCACGCGCTCCGCTCCGACGCACTGTCATGGCTGAATGCCGTGGTTGCGCTCGGGTGGAGGCCGCCCGCACGACCGGGTGACGACGGCCCGCAAGTCGGTCAGACGTGGGAGTCCCGCGATACTCAGTACGAGCCCGGCCGTCAGGTCATTCTGATCAGCCGCGACGATGACGGCTTCCTCGTGAAGACGACCGCCAACCCTTCCCGCCCGCACCGCGTCGGCAAGGAAGCGAGCATCAGCCGGAAGACGCTGCTTTCGAAGTGGCGGCGAGTGGAGGAGGCCACCGATGCCCGGTGACGTCGAAATCCCGGCCGAGCTGCTGGCGGAGGTAGAAGCGGCGAAGCATCGGTTCCAGCCGAAGGTTGAGAACGGCGATGAGATAATCGTTCTCGGAGCCAATTCGTTCCTTGGACGAGTGATTCACGCCAGCACGCACGGAGGCGCCCTGCTGGCGCCCGACGCCGAGCGAAAGATGTTCGCGGGCGTCGCATGGACCTACGCTCTCGTCGGTCGTGCGTCCGGCCCGTCGTCTCCTCGCCCGCAGGTGGGCGACCGGGTGCTGGCGATCGAAGCGATGCTCGGCAGCGAGCACGTTGTCGGTCACGTTGGGATCGCGAAGTCGGTGCCGAAGCCTTCCGTATGCGGAGAGTTTCACGACTGGCGAGACGAAGAGGATCGACGTCTGAGCGACCCTTCGCCGGGCGCGATCCTGGTCGAGTTCGATCCCGGAGTCGAACTCTCGGGAACCCGAGGCGTAACCACTGCTTGCCGGGTTGAGGCATGGGCGCTGCTGCCCGCGCTCGACGCCAAGCCCGCTGCCGACGCGACCGGGAGTGCGCCGGCGGATGCGTCGTGGAGCGAGGTTCACGAGTTCCGACCAGGCATCGACGCGGTCTGCGTACATGGCGCAGACATCTTTGCCTCTGGCGATGTCTGGCGGTGTGGCAAGCCGGAGCAGGACGCCATCCACCTCGTCCCCACGGTCATCGCTGGCTATGTGTGCACGCCGATCGACGCGTGCAACTGCGCAGGCGGCGATCCCGAGATTGGATTCGGTGCCCACGAGGCGCACTGTGGATGGGAGCCGTTCGTTCGTGTCTCTCAGGTTCCTGCCGAGATCGACCGTCTGACCGCCGAGCGTGATGCCGCCCGTGACGTGGCCGCGAGCCTTGAGGCGGAGGGCGAGGCGCTGCGGCGCTGGCTGGTCGAGCAGGTTGCCGATCTGGCTCAGCGCGCACGATACGGCGATGTGTCGCTGCTCGACCGCATGCGAGCACTTGAAGGCGTACTGGACTGGCTGGACGAGTACCCGCACGAGCGGGGCGATGGGGAGTCCGGTGAGTGATCTCAAAGCGATCGACCCGCCGATGTGTGGCTGCACGGACTGCATCACGGGCTACTTGAAGCCGTGGAGCGAAGCATCGACGAACGAACGGCATGCCGCCCTGTCCGGCGCTCTGGAGAACCGCACGGGCTATATGTGGGGCGATGGACGCGGCAACACCGTCGAGCATCCCTTTCCTGAGCTTCAGGTCGAGCGCGATGCCCTGGCCTCTCAGCTCGACCAGTTCCGGGCGTGGTTGATGCTCCGCAAGGACTGCGTGACCGGCGACACCGCCTACGAAATCAAGGACCTCATAGCACGTTTCGACACGATCACCAGGAGGACACAGTGATTGCCGCTGAACTGACGGTCGAGCATGTCGGGCACTGGTCATGGATCGAGGGCGTCAGCGGGTACCGGAAGATCTTGTCCGTCGACCAGGTCGACGGGCGCACGTGGGTGCGGAGGTCGGACGGCGACCACCTCATCCCGGGGCATCGGGCAGTCCGGGCCGCAGCGTCTCTGAGCGAGCTGCACAGGGGCCTGGAGGCGAGCCGTGGGTGACTACCGGGTTGGCCGCCACCAGTCCAGGAACCTGTACCGGGGCGACGAGTACATCGGCGTCGTGACCCACGAAACCAACTTGGGTCCGGCCCTGGTCGCGAAACTGAACAACCCGGCGGGGCGGTCGTGGGAGATCGTCGCGGCGCTGGCCAAGGGACAGGACGTGTGGATCCGATTCCGGCAGCGATGGGATCGCCTGGCGGTCATGTTCAATCCAGCTGACGCCGAAATCGTCGCTGCGGCACTGGAAACGAAAGAGAACGCGTCGGTCCAGTGCCCATGCACCCGCTGGGAACAGGGCGAAGACCCTTGCCCGTGCGGTCACCCCGCCAGCTTGCACGAGGTCAACGAATGCTGGGCGGAGGTGACTACATGACCGACCATGTGACCCCGATCCGCCCGCAGGTCGTTCCCGCCTACATGGACTGCGAATTCACGGTCGAAGTCCGCCGCGACGGGACCCCCGAAATCGTCGGCCGGCATGACGGCGTGGTCCTCTACCGGGTGCGGCAGGCTCCCGGAGGTGACGGCCGGTACATCGCTGCCGAGATCGCCGATCACCTGTCCGGGCGGCTCACGGCACAGCGGGCGCTCGGGCAGATCCTCGACAAGGCAGTCGACGTCGACGGGCGCTGGGTGGTCAAGCTCACCCACGAGCAGGTTGGGCAGTACCGGGCTCTCACCGAGACAGGACAGGGAGATTCGTGAACAAGGAACAGATCGTCGAGCTACTGACGGCGAGCGACAACCAGGCGGCCAAGCAGTTGGCCGCCGCCGAAGACGACGTGGACGGGCTCAAGTATGTGTCGTCGATCGACGGCTACGAAGGCCGATGGCATCGCGCCGTCACGATCATCTTTAGCGACCCGGCCGATCAGCTCTGGGGTTTCACCTTCAAGTACGGGCTCACCGAGAACCAGGACGATGACTGGTCCGGCGTCGAAGGCAGCGTGAAAGCCATGCGCGCCGAGCAGGTCACGGTCACCCAGTACGTGACCGCCTAAGCCTCCGCCCGGCTCCGGGAGGGAAAGCCCGGTCCGAACGGGCAACACCACGGACGCCGACAGCGTCTACGCGAAAACGGCCACGGATGGCGATCCCAAGCAAGTAGCCCACTGCCGTCCGGGCGGCACCCCTCTGGCTGCCCGGACGGCCCACCAGGCCCCACCAGCGAGTGAAAGGCAAGACGTGACGCAGCTGTACCAGAAGAAGGCCATCCCCACCGAGGCTCACCAGTGGTGGAAGAACGGCGACCACCCCGACGACGGATGCGCGGACGGACACGAGGGCGACGACGAGGCGTGCGAAGGCAAGGTGGTCCGCTTCTTCCGCCGTCCCGAACCCGGGTACGCCAGCGACGTGACCCACGACCAGTGCGGGCGAACCTGGCACGACCACGGCTGGATTGACACCCTCGAAGGCGGGCACACGGTCTGCCCGGGGTCGTGGATCGTGACCGGCGTCGAGGGCGAGCGGTGGCCCGTGAAGGACTCGATTTTCCAGGCCACCTACGAAAAGGTCCCGGCTGAAGGCGAGTTCGAGAAGCGGATCGCAGACGCGATCCGTGCCTCCCGCGAATACCAGGAGGGTATGGCGCGTGGAGTGCCGAAGAACGTTCGTGAGCAGTACCTGTCAGGTATCTCGTCCGCCGCAGCCCGAGCCCTGGCCTGACGCCCACCACCGTCTCCCGGCCCCCCGGGCGGCGGGAGTGGTCGGCAGGACGGACAGAGGAGACTCATGGATAACGACGACGCACTGAGCGAGATCGCGTGGAATCTCGCGGCCAGGGCCCACCACGGGCAGCTGGACAAGCAGGGACGCGGCTACTTCGACAACCATTTGTGCCCTGTGGCCGCGCTGCTACGGCCCTACGGCGCGTACGTGGAGGCCGCCGGGTACCTCCACGACATCCTCGAAGACACGGCCACGAGGGTCGGGGACCTGCGGCGGGCAGGGATCCCGTACGAGGTGACCCGCGCTGTCATCGCGGTCACGCGCCGTCCCGGAGAGGAGTACACCGACCTGATCGAGCGCGCGCGCCTCGACCCGATCGGCCGACTCGTCAAACTCGCCGACAACTGGGTCAACTTGACCGGGCTGGCCGGGATCGAGGACGAGGCAACGCGGGAACGGCTGCGGCGGAAGTACGTTGCAGCCCGGGAGAGGCTGGAGTTCAAGTGAGCCAGACGGAAGAGCAGCCTTGGATGCTAAGGCTGCGCGAGGCGATGCGGACCATCCCGCACCCGCAGAACAGCGGCCCGCGGGACTTCGATGCGGAAGAGCGAATCATCGAGGCGGCGACTGCTGTGGCGACGCACGAGCTGACCCGCATGGACGACCTGTGCGCCGAGCTTCGACGCCACCTCGACACTCAGGCGAGGATGCGCGAGGCACTCGACCTGGAGAACGTGCGGATCCGGCGAGAGATTCGAGCATCGCGCCTGGACCGGAACCGTCTGCACGAAACCCTCGACTACATCCTGCACCGGTCGGAGCAGGACGACCTGGGGCCCGTCGAGATGCTGGCCCACCTGCGAGACAAAGCGCGACGAGCGCTGGAGTTGAAGTGACTGAATCCTGGATCCTTGAGGCGCTGCGGCTGACCGAGGGCGAGCCCGCCGACTCGGTCTTCTGGCACCACCGCGAGGGCTCGCTGAAGCTGTACTTCCTCTGCAACGACGTGTTCGCGTGGGGATGCGCGGATGCAGAGGAGATCACCGAGGCCAACCTGCGGTTGCTCGCTCAGGCGCGGGCCGATCTCGTGGCGAGCGGGGACAAGTACGCCGACCACCTCGGCGACCTGTACGCGGCCCGGGTGCGGAAGCTGCGACCCCAGGGTGCCTGCTACCCGTACTACCCCGAGTCGATCTGGAAGCTGTTCGATGCGTGCGGGCCCGAGCGCGAGGTGGGCATGGGAAACCCGAAGCCGCGGCCCGAGGAGGCGAAGTGACTGACGACCTGGTCGCCCGTATCGCCGACGTCCTCCCGCCCGTCCGGGTGTCCGAGGTGGTCGCGGAGTGGCCGGCGGATGAGGCTGAGCTGTGCCGCAGCTACGACTACGACTCGATTGCCGAGCGGAACGAGAAGCTCGACCAGCTGCGGCGGGAGAAGGCGGCACGGCGGGTGCTGGAGGTGCTTCGGGAGGCTGGGCGGTTGCGGCCAGTGTCCTGCCCGACCGCTTGTGACGCGGACTGCGAGGGTCCATGCCACGAAGCGCACCAGCCGTTCTGGAAGCGGGAGCACGAGCCTTCGGAGTGCTCTCGGTGAGCGCCACCCAGCACGTCGACCGCATGGTCGAGCGGATGTGCGGCTCCGTCGCCGTGCCTATGCCCGCTCTGGTCCGCGTCGTGCGGCCGGCACGTACACGCTCGTCCTGGATGGCGAAACTGTTAGCGGTCTAGGCCGCGACGACGTGATCCTCTCGATCGCTGAGGTCCTCGCTGTCGACGACCCCGATCACGCGCTGGTCCGAGCCGAGCTGATCGCGAACCACTGCCTGTACCCCTACTACCCGGACACGATGCGGGTCTGGACTCGCGACCACGCCACCCGACAGATCGACGTCACCATCACCCGAGACTGACCCCGCCCGCAGACACCCGAGGAGCAGAGATGTCACCGCAGGAATGGGCCGCCCGGTACCTGACCGCCGTTCGGGAAGGGAGCAACACCGAGGCAACGCACATCTACGAGGACGCCGTCTACGACCTCGATACTTGGGGCGGCAAGGAATTCGCGAAGATCGTGAGCGCCGGGTGATGGGCGACGACCTGGGCCCGGTCCGGCACCGCTACTACCACTACGACGACGGCCCCTACTGGGCGACTCTCGACCCCGGCGCCTACACGGCCGACGTCCGGCACTGGTGGAACGGGAAGTGGACCTACAGCCACGAGACACGCGATATCACCCTCGACCAGAAGGAAATCGGCGAACGCGAACTCGCGTACGGCCAGTTCCTCGACGGCATGCGCTACTGAACACCCCGGAACCCCCGACCGCATAGGAGGAAATGATGGACCGCAAGCTCGCGTTCTGTGAGTCGAACTGGGCCGGGCCGGAGAGCCCGTGGCACATCCGGGTCGTCGGATCGGAAGGCCTGAAGCCCGGCGGCGGCGTGAACGCGACCGCCTTGTGTGGGCGCGAGATCAAGGGCTGGGACCTCCCGGCCTCCCGGCCGACCCGCGACACGATCAGCTACAAACACGTGTGCCCAGGCTGCGCGGGCGCTTTCGACGCGATCTGACTACCAAGCAGGGGAAACGACATGGCCACCAAGACTCACCCGACCGAGCGGCCCGCCACCCGCACCCCCACCGAGCCCATCCACATCGTCTATGAGTCGTGGCTGTCGTCGCGCCTTCACCGGCTCGCTGGCTGGCTGGGCATCCCGTGGCCGGGTGATGTGATCGCGGCCTGCGGAGAAAACCTCAGCAGCAACCAGGAACCCACCAACCCGGGACCGGAAGCGCCGGCATGCGTTCTGTGCGCCGTGATCGACGAAGCGAACGAGGAGGGGCTATGACTTCAAGGGGCGTAAAGCGGGCCGCCCGGGAGCGTCTCACCAACGACTGACCGCACGAGAAGCAGGGGGAAGACGTGGACGCCACGACCGACCACGAGCACGACTACCAGATCACGAAGACCCTCCCGGCCGAGAACGGCTGGCCGCCAGAGATCCGCTGGGAATGCTCGTGCGGCGACGGATACTGGGAGAACTGATGGCCACCAGCACCGCCGAGACCTGCGACGTCCGCACTGTTGGCGAGGCCCTTGAATCCGATCCCGCCCTGGCGAACGGCAACCCGGACCCGATGGCGTTCCTGTGGCGCGCCCGCCTCTACATCGTCCGCAACATCCTCGACCGCACCGAAACCACCTGGCGGGTCCAGGCATCCACTGGCCGCGCGTACGGCGCAGGCACCTATGAACTCGAGCGCACTGCCGGCGGATGGACCGTTCGGCAGTGCTTGGACTGAGGGGGGAAGACATGGGAACGAAGTACCGCATCGTTTGGCGCAGCGAGAAGAGCAGCGCCGTCGCCCGGGAGCGAGAGGCCGTACGCGGCTACCTGGCGGGGATCCGGGAGGCGTGGAAGGCCGGGCAGCTCGTCGACCCGGAGATCGAGATCTGGGTCAGCTACGGGTTTGGGTGGGACCTGCTCGAGAAAATCAACCTGCGCGACGGTTTCGTCATGGTGCGACAGGAGGCGGCATGAGCATCGAGATCCCGGACGCCGCAGTCGAAGCGGCGACGCACGGCGAGAACTACGACGACCACATGCCGGATACCTGGCGTGAGGTGATCCGGGAAAGCCTTGAGGCCGCTCTCCCGCACCTCCGGGCCGCGATCCTTGCCGACCTGCGAGTCCTGATCGACTCACACGTCGAGCGACTCGAACGGACCGCCGCAGCAACGGACGACTATGGCCAGCGCCGCAGACTTGAGGAGTTCATCCCGGGTCTCACGCTGGCGCGTTCCTACATCGGGGCCATGGAAGGGAATCAGACGTGAACGCCGCCGAGCACAAGGCGAAGGCCGAAAGAATCTGGGCTGTAGTCCGTAACGACGCTACCCCCGCCACGGATGGGTTCTACCATCGGGTCTACCTGCCGTGGGACCTGCCGGACTGGGCAGAGCCCGGGGACACCGCGGAAAGTCTCGCCAAAACCTTCGCCGAAGAATGGCCCGGACGGCCAGGCACCATGCGAGCGGTCGAGCTGACACCTGCTCCGGGTGACGGGCCCTGGTGGGTAACAACTCTCGCGGGCGATATCTCGTCCGGGCCCTACAGCACCCGTGCCGACGCCATCGCCGCACGGAAGAGCATCGACGAACTCACAGACGGAGAACACGTCATTGATCGGGCAGGAGCGCGAGCATGACCCCGGCCGAATGGGCCGAGCGGTACCTGACAGCAGCATCCAACGGCAGCGATCGAGCAGCTCTCCGTGAACTCCACTTCGATGCCCGCGATGACCTCGATCGAACCGACGACCGCATCGAGTTTCTTCGACTCATCGGGGAAAGGGACTAATGATTCTCCCCTCCCGGAACGACGAAGCCCCCGACCAGACGGTCGGGGGCTGACTTGTCTCTCAAGCCGTACGCGGCCGAGGCAACGCAGCGAGCTGCCGGCCAAGCTCAGCATGCCAGGCCATCAGATCATCCAAAGGACCGGTAGCGCGCTCAACGTCCGCCTCAACGCCGCCGCCGGGCAGAAGAGACAGCAGCGCCCAGTAGCGGCCGTACTGCGCGATGCGGTGACAGCCCGGGTCCTCGATCGGGTCCTCCGGGGCTGGTATGCGGTGCAAGCGCGTGTCACAGCCGGGCTCGTGTCTGTCGTCTGGGTTTGCCGCCTGGGACGTCGTTGCCATGGGGACCCCCATCTAGGCCGTGGCTTGGCCGTGGTCATCGGTGCTGTGCTGGTGCGGCGCTTTTGCCTTGCCGGTAATTGATCTCTCCGCTACCGGCCGGTCACAGTCATCCTCCGATGTCAACCACCGCCGGTCCAGCCCGCACACACAGAATCGTGACACCAGCCGAGGTTAAGCCCGCGAACGGGGGACAACGACGTAGGTGCAAACGCCCGCCCGTGAGGATCCCTCACGGCACAGACCGCCACCGTCTGACAGCCGTATCCCCGGGCGCGTAAGCGCCAGCCGCCCGCAACGCTCACTGGGTGGATGACGACCTGGCCAGGACCGTCGGAGCAGCCATCCGATTCCGCCGCAGCCTCGCCGACCTCACACAAGACCAACTCGCCGAACGTCTCGGCGTCGACCGGGCCGTGGTCTCCCGCATCGAATCCGGCGCCAGAGCCGTGCGCCTGGACGGCGAGCTCGTCCGCCTCTGCGCCGCGCTCAACTGCACCCTCCGGCAACTCCTCACCGACGCCACACCAGCGCAGCGCGCGGCCCTCGGAGTCCAGCCCTAGAGCGACTCGTCCTCGTGACGTGGCAGCCCGATCGCCTCACGATCATCCGGGTCCAGCTCGATCAGCAGCCGCCGCAGAGGGACACCCAGAGCACGGCAGATCTCCGCGGCCTCCTCCAGCTTGATCGACCGTTCGCCGGCCTCGACGCGGGACACCTGCCTCTGGTCCCAGCCGTCGACCATCGCAGCGACCTCGTCCTGTGACAGGCCGCGGGCTGCACGCCACGCGCGGAAGGCACGGCGGATCGCGAGGCGCCCACTCGTGCTCGTCACGCCGCGACGGTGACAGCCAAGACCGCCGATTGTCGCGATCAATGTCTACGGTAGACACATATGGTCTACGGTGTGAGACAGACCGTCAGTCGTGGGTCGCTGACGGTCACCACAAGCGCTCCGGTCCGGCGCGGTGACCCTCCCTGACGCCGGACCGGAGCCACCACGATGGGGGCCAGGATGGCAACACTCCACGGCGGGCCAGCAGACGGCGCGCTCATCCCCGACCGCGGCCTGCCCGTGGAACACGTCCGTGTCGTCGCCGGCAAAGTCATCCTCGACGACGACGGGTTCCCCCTCCGGCTGCCCGTCGACCCCACCGAAGCCGACCTGGTGATCACCCGCACGCCTCTGCGTACTGGGTGGCGGTCCTACCGGCGCGAGGCTGACGGTAGCTACCGGTACGTCCAGTGGCGTGGTCCCGTGCCCCGCTGACCGGCCAAACGCAAGATGGCCCCGCCGAAACGGAGCCACCTGCCCAGCCGAGCGCGCCAACACCCGGCCGGCCAACCCTTCACCACCGGCCCGCGCCCGGATCCCTAGACGCGTCAATCCTTATGCTATCGGTCGCGCTGTTCCAGCGCCGCCAATCGCTCCTCGAGGTCCAGGACGGCCGCCTCCAGTGTGGCGATGCGAGCCATCCAGTCCGGGCCTGGACTCGGCAGCACGTAATAGCCTGCGCCCCGGCGACCTTCGACCAGGCCCCGCTGTATCAGTAGCCCGTACGCGTCTTGCGTGACCTGCTTGCCGTGACCTTCCCGCGTCAGCTGTGACTGGGACGGTAGTCGATCTCCTGGCCGGTATGCGCCGGCGCGGATTTGCTGGGCGATCTGTTCGGCTAGGGCCTCGTATGCGGGTTGTGGCACGGGCCCATGATGCCGGGTTGTCACTCGATCGGCCCACGCATCGGGAACCTACCTGCCGGTTTGACTTGACCTACCTCCGATTCACCTCCAATCTGAACCTCGTGAAGGAACGGAGCAACGGGAGCAACGGGTGGCTGACCACCGGTCAAGTCGCTCTGCTCCTAGGGCTCTCCCGCTGGACCATCCGCCGCCACTGCGAGGCCGGCATCTACCAGGGAGCCCGCCGACCGAACGGGAGCAGCCAGTGGCGCATCCCAGCAAAAGCAGTCCAGGCCAACAACGACAACACGGGGGACAACTGACATGGGCTACTTCGGCAGCAATTCCGCTCGGTGCGAACGGTGCGACGAAGTCACCGGGGACGTAGTCAAGCGTGACGGCGACGTCGACAACCGGAAGCTCTGCGAGGACTGCGCCCACTACGTAGGGGCCGGACAGTGAAGCGCAACCGGGGCAGCCATGCCTCCCAAGCAGGCGTCGCCAGTGCAGAAAACCAACGAAACCGCAACGGGGGAACCAACATGAATTACGAACTCATCGACGGCCAGAAGGCGCGAATCATGGAGTGCCGATGCCTCGACAGCCGATGCATCGGCAAGATCGGGACGATGAAGATCGTCGGAGGGCGCCTGCACAGCGTCAAATGGGGCAATGAAACCTGTCACTTCCCAGATGCTGTGATCCCCATCCAGTGATGCTCGCCGTCCAAAACTCCTACACCGGAGTGATTCGCGAATGGGCGATCCTCCGCAACGGCGTCGAAGTCCGCACCGAAACCATGACCCGTGACCAGGTCAACGACCTCATCCGCGACCTCAACCAGGTCGAAAACGTCTACTCGGCGGAGGGAATCTGATGGGTATGTACGGAGAAACCCTCGCCGAACTCCAGCAGGCCGAGACCAACGTCCGTGCCGCCGCCGAGGACGCCGAGACCAACGGGCGCACCGAGCACGCCCGACGAATGCACATCCGACTCAACGCCATCCGCGCCGAAATCCGGAAGATGGGAGGCAACTGAAATGCGTTATCTCGCGTGGCTTCTCCTCCTCGCTGGTGCTACTGCCGCTGGCCTCGCCATGTTCGCTGGCCAAGACAAGCCGCTCGTGATGGCGGCCTGGATCGGGTGCTCCGGCAGCGCACTCGTCCTCTTCCTCCTCGGCGCAGGCAGCGATGAGCGACCTCGCTGACGCCATCGCGGCCGACGACGCCGCCGAGGACCAGGGCATGCACCCCGACGACCGGGCCACCTGCCACCGATGCCGGGCATGGGCCACCCCCGAACACCTCACCAGCCCCCGGCATCAGGAAGGAGTCAGCTCATGGTGATGGCCCGCCGACCCGAAACCGGTTGGCTGCGAACCCACTACGACCGCGCCTATCAGCACCTCACCAACCAGCGCGGCCACACCATCCGCGACGAGGCCATCGACGTCCTCACCACCGCCATCCGATCCGACACCGACCCCTACCGCATGAACGCCATCGCCGACGCGGTGGAAGACGCAATCAATGACAAGGAGACACCGTGAACGTCATCTCTTCGAGCCTCGCAGCCCTGGCCGCCGGTGGGGGACCGAGCACGTCGCCGCTCGAAACGTGGATCGAAAACAACGTGCTCCCGCTGGTGTGCATCATCCTCGCGATCGCTGTGGCCATGGCGTTCAAGAAGGGCCTCGGCGCCGCCCTGGGCGTCCTCGCTGTCATGGTCGTAGCTGGCGCCATCATGAGCGGAGCAGCGCTGGATTTCGGGGACAAGCTCGCCGGCCTGTTCTGATGGTTGTCCGCACAGATGACGCGATCCAGGCCGAGAGGGGACAGCTGATCGAGCTGTCCGGGATCGAGCTCCCGATCCACCCGTACTACGTCCTGGTCGCTGTATTTCTCGCTGTGGCTGTGCCTTTCGGATTAATGGTTCATTGGGGCGGTGGGTCCATGACGTCGGCCGTCCTGTACTCCTCGGCCACAGCGACCCTCGCCCAGGCATGGGTCGGTCGACAGCTCACCAAGGGCGTCACCTTCGTCGGGCTCGCTCAAACCTGCTGGGCGGAGGCCTACTGGTGGTACATCGCCAGAGTCGATGCCGTCCACGAGCGCGAAGCCCGCAAGCCCGGCCTGCTCATCGCGAAACCCCTGACCAGAAAGAGGTGAACCTGTGATGGTCGCCCGCAACACCGGCCGCCGCAAGGCTCCGAACGAGAAGCTCCCCGCGGGCGTCCGGCTTCCCATCCGACGACTCGACGGCGGCATGCTCTGGACCGCCGACCGAGTCCAGCAGTGGTACGAGCTCCCCGGGACCCGCTGGTATTTCCGGTCGAACGAACAGCGTGAAAGCGGCCTGAAACAGACCGCTCTCGCGTGGGCGTCGGCAGCCGGCGTCACAGCGACCAAGAACGGTCGGACGCGCGTGCATCTGCGGGTGACGACGCGCCCGTACGACGCGGCGCAGTGGGCGCGCGATTACGACCGTCGTGTCCGCGAGCATTCGACCCCGCTGGCAGGGGATGCATGGTCACAGCATCTGGTCACCCCGCAGCAGGCGATGGTCGGGCGATTGAATCTCGCTGACACGCGCGTGTTCTGTGGCGTGGACGTGGCCGACCGCAGCATGTGGGAGGCGGCGCTGGCGAAGGCGGGCGGCAGCAAGGAGGCCCGACGAGTCGACGCCGCCCGACGGCAGGTCGACAACGCCATGAGTATGCCCGGTCTCAGCGCGCACCCGATCAGCGCCGACGACCTGGAGTGGCTGGTCCACCGCTCGTACGGGCTGCACATGCCCGCCCCATCGTCACCGGCGCAAGGGGAGCCCATGGGGCCGGAGGACATGGCCACGTTCACCGACGGCGTGGACATCGAGCAGATGCCGGACGGGCACTCGGTCCGATTGACGTCGCGGCAGCCCGGTCGTGAGGTGGTCCGGTACGTGACGGTTCTCGCGATGGGTCGGCAGCGTAACGACCAGCTCGACATTCCCGGGTCGCAGGAGCCGTGGATGGCGTACGCGCGGACGCTGCCGTTCGCGGTCGAGATCAGCGCGCACGTCGAAATCCTCACGGGGGAACAGGCCCTCAAGTCCGTGAAGCGGGCGCTGGATCGGGTACGGGACAACCTCACTCAGCGGCGTAAGCACGGCCTCGACATCCCCCGGCAGAAGCTTGTCGTCGAGCAGCAGTCGATCGACGTCACGCATCAGCTGGAGCAGGGTGACGATCTCGCGTCGTCGCGGGTGATCGGCCAGGTTCGGTTCGCGGTCTCAGGCTCCAGCGAAGAGGAGGTCGCGGCAAGGGTCCTGGAGATCCAGACCCGGTTCCGGCAGTACCAGATCGAGATGTGGAGGCCTCGGGGTCAGCGGGCTCTGGTCTCCGAGTTCGTTCCGGGCGCGCGGGTTTCTTCGACGTCGCACACCCGGTATATGCAGCCGATGTGGTGGGCTGCTGCGGTCCCAACCCTGGACGCCAGCGTGGGCACCCGTGACGGCTACTACCTGGGCTGGACCGTCGGAGCTTCACGCCGGCCGGTGTGCTGGGACCAATGGGAGGCCCTGTACAACGACCAGACCGGTCTGCTGCCGATCATCGCTGAGCTTGGCGGCGGAAAGTCGTTCTTGGCGGGGATGCTCGTTGCCGAGGCTGTGAAGCGTGGTGTCACACAGGCGACGGTCCTGGATCCGTCCGGTCCGCTAGCGCGCCTGTGTGACCTGCCGTCGATCGCCGCCGTGTCGCAGCACGTGGACCTGCTGTCCGCGCCCGCAGGCACGCTGAATCCATGGACGGTGGTGCCGATCCCGGACGACAAGGCGTGCGAGACGCACGAGGAGTGGATGCTGGCTCGGCTGGAGGCTGAGCGGGAGCGGATCACCCTCGCCAAGGATGTGATCATGATGCTGCTGCCGCAGACCTACCTGTCCCGGTACGCGACGACCGTCCTGGTGAACGAGGCCGTGCACCACGTCGGCGGTGACTACAACCGCAGCCTCTATGAAGTGATCGAGGCACTCCGGAACACCAAGAGCCCCGATTTCCGTGTCGACGCGCATGCTCTCGCCGTCGAACTCAAAGCGCTCTCGGACGAGCCGCTGTCCCGTCTGTTCTTCGGGTCATCCAGCCTGGACGTCGACCACGCCCTCGACACGGACGCCCGGCTCCTGGTCCTCACCATGCCGGGACTGACCCTCCCCGTGACCGGCTCGGATCCGACGACATGGACGACGGGAGAACGCATCGCGCGTCCGCTCCAGCACCTCGCGATGTACCTCGCGAGCAAGCGCGCCTACGGTGGCCCACGCGAGCTCCCGAAACTCCTGGTCGCGAGTGAAGCGCATCACCTCACCCAGTCCGCGGCGGGCAAGGCTCTCTTCACTCGGCTCACCCGTGACAGCCGGAAGTGGCGGCTGCGGTACATCGTCGACACCCAGCTCGGCAGTGACGTCCTCGGGCAGACCGGTGGCGGCCTCACCGTCGAGTGCTTCGTCGGGCGAACCGAGTCCCCCGAAGGACAGGCCGAAGCATTGAAAATGTTGCGCGTGCCCGCGGGTATCGGGTTCGAGCGAGTCCTGGGCGAGCTCTCCCCGGTGGGTCCGGATGGCCGGCGCGCGGCGAACCGTGAGTTCCTTTTCCGTGATGCCCGCGGGCGCGTGGAGAAGATCGTCGTTGACTGCCCCGACCCCGACCTTGCTCTGGCGCTGTCCCCGGACAAGGACATCCCGCAGGCATGGATCGACCACGCACGGCGGGTTCGCGGGGAACGGATGGTGTCAGCATGATGCGGCGCATCGCAGCTTCTTTCGCGGTCACCGTGGCCGCTCTTCTGTCGACGCTGATTGTCGCGGCACCAGCGCAGGCAGCGGAGAAGAGCCTTGACCCCAAGTGCGCGCTGTCGCCGCAGGCATGCCTTGTTGAGGGGGTCGTCGATGGTGATGGCTGCGACGGTCCGCCGCCAGCCGCCCCGGACATGGGGGTGTCGTCATGGTTGGTGCGTGATCCGGACCCGATCCCGCCAGCTGTCGGCGCGTTTGGGCCGGACGCGGAAACCACGATCTACGAGCAGTACGGGACCGGGTGGGCACGGTGGCGGACCTGCGATCTGAACCCGGCGTGGATGACCGACTCGATCGCGGTGCAGTCGCAGGCCGACAACAGCATGGGGACGTGGATCCTGTCGATCCCTTCGTTTCTGACGTCGGTGTACGCGGCAGTGATCACGGTGGCGATGGATCCCGGTTCCTGGCTGGGATGGCTGCGGCCGGTCCTGGTAGGGATCACCGATGGTCTCCAGGACGGGCTGACCACTCCTGCGGTCCGGGTCGCGCTGCTGGCGGCGGGTTTGATGCTGCTGTGGCATGCCCGGAAGCAGGCCCTGCACAAGGCTCTCGGCGTGCTGCTGATGGTTGTTGTGGTGGGCGCCGGGATCACGTTGATCACGACGGATCCGTACCGTTGGGTCGAGGATGGGACCGGCGCGACGGCTGATGTGGTGGCTGGTGTGACCGCGTCGACAGAAGCGTCTGACAGCAACGACGGAAGCTCGAAGGACCCTGCTACGCAGGCGACTTCGCGGGTGGTCGATGTGATCCTTTACCGGCCGTGGCTGCAAGGAATGTTCGGGAGCTCGGATTCAGCGACCGCGGAAAAGTACGGGCCGCTGCTGCTGAACGCAGGTTCGTTGCGGTGGTCTGAGGTCCAGGAGATCCGCGATAACCCCGACAAGGCCAAGGAAATCGCGGAGACGCACCAGAAGGCATGGAAGTCGATCATGGGGTCGCTGGAGAAAGAAGACCCCGCTGCCTACGAGTACGCCACCGGTCGTGACGGGGCGAACCGCACGCCCGCCGCCCTGCGATCCCTGATCGCGATGCTGTGTGTGCTGCCGATTCTGCTGGTCGGCGCGATCGTGATCCTTGCCGTCGGCCCGCAGCTGCTGTGGTCGACCGTGCATCTCCTGGTGGTGCTGCCGCTGGCGATCCTGCCGTCACAGACCGCGGCGTCACACGTGCGCGCGCCACTGAAAGCCGCCCTAGCAGCAGTCGTGAACGCGGTCGCGATGGGCGTGGCGATGGCGGTGCAACTGCTCGCCATGGCGGTCCTGTTCGATGAGGGATCGCGGGTCCCCGAGTGGCTGGCACTCCTGCTGGCGTGCCTGCTGACGATCTTCATGTGGCGGGCCACCCGGGCGCACCGGCAGGTCGCTGCCGCACCCATGCGGTGGGCATGGCGTGGCACCAAGGCCGGAGTCGGACTCGGTGTTGCCGCGGCGACTGGCGGGTGGGGCGCGATCGCTGAGGCCGCCGCCCGGCAGCGAGCGGACGAGCCGGAGACCGACGAACCGAAGCCAGCCGATGACTCTGCGCACGCCGAGCGTGCACCGCTGGCCATCGAAGCGGGTGAGTTGCCCGCCCAGCGGGAGGAGAGGCTATTGATGGAGAGCGAGGTCCTCGCGGCGAAGGCCCGGCTCACCAACATTCCCAGGCCGCGCACACCCGGATACGAGGCGCCGACCGGGCCGCTCCTGACGTCAGTTCCGGGGGAAACGCACTGGACGCCACCCACCGAAACGAGCAGCGAGACAACGCCCGTCGCAGGTCGCAGCGTCACCGACGAGGCGCTGGCTGATGCGCAGGACGGGACGCCGCGGCAGGAGGAGTACGTGTCCGCCGGGTCAGCGCCCATGACGTACGACGACGGCGGGATCACGGCCACCGTGTGGAGTCCGGGCACCGGGGAGATGTCGCTGGAGGACTCGTATTCGGCGGTGGCGTCTCCGGCGGTCGAGGTCGAGCCCCCGCGTTCGGGGTTCGTGCCGGTCGAGAAGCGGACGATCCGATTGGACGGTGACCAGTGAACACGGTCGTGGAGTGGGCGATTCGCCGGCCGATGTGGGCTGGTGCGCTGATGGTCGTGGTGGCGATGCTCGTGCTTTCTCGGTGCAGCGGTACTGGTGCGGAGCCGAGCGCAGTGGCAACCAGCGCACCCGAACCCACGCGCCAGCACACTGAAGAGCACGTGGATCCGAGCGAGGTGGCCAGCACGCAGGCCGCCACCCACAATGACGATGCTGAGCGGGCAGCCACCCGATTCACTCAGGCCTGGCTAGCTGCGGGCCGGCGGGCGACGTGGCTCGCGGGCATGGAACCGTACGCCACGCGGGAGTTGCTCAACGGCCTGCGATCCACCGATCTCACCGTTGTCCCGGACGCGCACATGAGCGGGCCAGCGGAGGTGCTCGTCGACGGTCCCGCGCTCTACCGGTACCGGATCGGCCTCGATGACGACTCGGCCGTGCAGGTCGAGGTGATCACCGACGGCGACGATCCACTGGTTGCGTCGATTGACCGGGAGCGGGAGTAGTGCGCCCGGCTCGCGTGGCCGGGGCCGTCCTGCTGGTGTGTGCCCTGCTGGGGTCGATGCTGATGCTCAGCCTGTACGGCGGTGGCGGCGGCCCGGTTGAGGGTGAGGCTGCGTCCGGGTGCGCGGTGGATGTGGACACGTCCGGCACGGTCACGGAGCTGACCGAACCAGAGCAGCAGGACAACGCACGCACCATCATCCAAGTCGGGTTGCGGTTGAGAGTCCCATCGCGTGGTCTGACCGTCGCGATCGCGACGGCGATGCAGGAGTCGAAGCTCCAGAATTTGTCCGGCGGTGACCGAGACTCCCTCGGGCTTTTCCAGCAGCGGCCGTCGTCGGGCTGGGGCACGCCGGCGCAAATCATGGATCCGGTGCTCGCCGCTGAGGCGTTTTTCGGACGCGCGAAGCACACTCCCAATCCTGGGCTGCTGGATGTCCAGGGCTGGGAGTCCATGTCGATCACTGATGCTGCTCAGGCGGTGCAGCGGTCGGCGTTTCCGCTGGCGTACGCGCAGTGGGCTCCCCTGGCGGTCAAGGTTGTTGATCAGGTGACTGGCGGTCAGGAGTCCGCGGCTGCCCCCGTGTGTGGTGGGGGCGGCGCGTCCGCCGGCTCATGCAAAGGCCCGACCGACTTCTCCGGTTACGAGAATGGGCGGATTCCTGCGGAGGCCCTGTGCGCGCTGAAATTCGCGCCCGGACACCACCTCAGGTCGGACGCGGCGAATGCGGCCGAGCAGTTGGCCGCCGCGTACAAGGCTCACTTCGGCAGCAAGCTCTGCGTGTCCGACGCCTACCGGGACTATCAGGGCCAGGTCGAAGCAAAAAAGAAATGGGAAGCGCAGGGTAAACCGCAGAACGCGGCCACCCCGGGCACCAGCAATCACGGGTGGGGGACCGCGCTCGACCTCGGGTGCGGGGTCAACGAGGGCTACCACACCCCCCAATATCTGTGGATCAAGACGAACGGGCCGTCGTACGGGTGGCACTGCCCCGCGTGGGCCGTCGAGGGCGGCAGCGGCCCGCACGAGCCCTGGCACATCGAATACGGGACATCGTGACGATCAACCCCGCGTGGGCCGATAGCTGCCAGCCGGTTAGCAGCTTGCAGCTATCGGCTACCCGGCTGGCCCGGCGCTACCCTGAGGGCGTGCCCGCCGAGAAGCTACCGAGAAGTTTCGCTGTCGCCGTCAAGCTGATGGCGGACTATGCCCTGCTCGGCGACCGGATGGCGCAGGCCCGGGAGCTCGCCGCGGCCGAGCTGAAGGACGCCGGGATGTCCGCCGAGGACATCTCCCAGCTCTTCAAGCGGGCCCTCGAAGAGCGGACAGAGCTGAGTCCTCGGCACCTTGAGCAGATCGGCGTGTCCAGGGCGACCATCAACAACGCGATCCGCGCGCACCGCATCCGCACCGGCGACGCCTGACCGCCACAGGTGGACAGCGTGGACACTGTCCACCTGATGTCCACTGTCGAATGTCCAGGCCCTGTCCACCAGGTACGGCCATACTGAGGACGTGGACACACCAATCCCAGCGACCCCCGACGAGGCCGCCAAGCGAGCCCGCGGCGAGCTGTGGCTGTCCACCAGCGGATCTCTGCACCAGGACTGGCACCCACCCCGCGGCCACACGTACGTCCGGATCGACGAGGTCCGCGGGGACTGGGTGGGCCGGCGCGTGATCCGGCAGGCGGAGGACCGGACCCATGATCGCGGCTGGTACGTGGTCGCCCCACCGCAGATCGGCGCGATGCTGCCTGATGCCCCGAATCCGGCGAGTGTTTACGTGCCGGTCGTTGGCGAGCGGGCCTGGTGGGAGCACGTGATCGGCGGCGCGGCGGTTCGGCCGGAGCGGTGGGTCCGGGTGGAGCGGGTGTGGCTGGATGAGTCGGAGGATCCGGCTCCCCGCTGACTCAGCCCGCTTCGTCTCTCGCGGGCCTGGTTCTGCCGTGACCGGCTCGGGGGTGCTCGTCTCGCCCTGCGTGGCGGGGCTTCGTCTGCTTGTTGGGCGAGCGTGAAGTTTGGTTGCGGGGGTGACTTCTGACCGAGACCTCCTCCCTGGGGGTCGTCGGCCTCGGTCAGCGTACACACCCTTGTCAACTTTCGGCTAGCCGACTAGCAGCTATCCCCCTCTCTCAGGAGAGCTGAACCACCGGCCTGTGGCCTGACCGTCCCGCTGCCGATTCGCGGGCCGCGCCGCCCAGCCGGACGCTCGTTGGATGGCTGCTAACCGGCTAGTCGACTGGTAGCTTGTTGGTGTGTCGAGCAACCACCAGCGCATCGGATCGGCGTGGCGTCGAAGCCACGACCAGCGGCGGCGGGAGGTCTATGGCGACAGCCCGATCTGCCACTACCTCGGCCGTCTGCCTGGAGCGTGCGATGGCGATGTTGAGCGGCACCACGTCGTCGAGCTGGTCGACGGGGGACACAGAGACAGCACGGTGGACGCGTGCCACCGACACCACGTGGAGGTGACTCGGATGAACAAGGAGTTGCGGACCGGCATCCCGCCGCTGGACGACTTCGTCGATGGCGTGGTGGACACGGTCAAAGAGCTGCTGCCGAAGAGGAGCGGGCAGAAGACCAAGCCAGCTGGACAGGCTGGTGGCCGACGAGGTGGACAGGCGGCCGGGCAGAAGAATGCCTCGCGTCCGGCCGTCGGGTGGACAGTGGTGGACATTCACCTGGTCGCGACCGTGGCCGTCCTGGCGGGGGCGGTGGCTCTTCGGTGGGTGGACATGTCCGGGTGGGCGTGGACACTCGCCGGGGCCTGGGCCGGGTACCTGCTGGTGGCCGGATGGTGGTTGCTGACGGTCCGGCGGCGGGCGGTCGAGCGCGCCGAAGTTCTGTCGCTGGCGGTCCGGGCGGTGAAGGCTGACCCACGGTTCGTGACAGCGAAGCGTGTCCGGTGGGGGTGGCAGCACGGCCTGCGGGCGGACATCCGCGCGGCGCGTGTCCACTTCCCGGACGTCGAGGCGATGAACGACCCGGGCACTCGGAAGCGGGTGGCCGAAATGTTCTGGCAGGCCCTTCACGCCGAGGTCGAGTTCCCCGATCACGCGCTCCACCCGTACTTCGACTGGTGGGTGGCCGAGGGGCCGTCGGAGCCGACCGACGAACCGATGCCCGCCGAGGAACCGGCCGAGGGGCAGCACGAGGCGCTGACCGGGCGCATCGCCGAAGGCCTGCGGACATCCCTGAAAGTTCCAGCCAAGGACCGCGACAAGGTTTCGGTCTCGGTCGAGGCCGCTGACAAGGAGGGGCCGTTGCGGATCCGGGTGGAATACCCGGACTCGGTGAAGGATGAGAGCGACGAGTTCGCGCCCGCCGTGGTAGCGAAGGTGACGGCCAAGGGCCCGAAAGGGATGCGGTGGCGGGCTGAGCCAGACACGCAGGCGAACGTGATGGTCCTGCATCGCCGCCCGCCCATGCCGTCGAAGATCGACAATCCGATGGGGTCGACTAACGATCCGGGCCGGGGGCTGCCGTGGCACGTCATCCCGATTGCTCGGGAGGAGACCGGGCGCCCGGCCGTGATCGATCTGAAGAAGAACCCGCACACCCTGTTCGTCGGGAAGACTAGGACAGGGAAGACAGTCTCCGCGCGGACGTTCATGCTGGGTGCGGCTCGTAATGGGTTCGATGTGCCAGCGGTGGATCCCAAGCAGATCGAGTTCGACGGTCTCGAGGTGGTCCCGGGGATCACGGTGTACGCCGACGACGAGGCGAACGTGGTCGCGGTGGAGACGGTTCACGCCGAGATGAAGCGGCGCTACCGCCTCAAGCATGAGCAGAAGGTGCGGCTGGACTCCCACCGTCCGATCTTGCTGACCATCGACGAGTACCAGGAGTTCTGCGAGGTCGCTCTGGCCCTGCACCTGGAGGAGGGCGGCAGGGGCAAGGAAGCTCCCGTGGTCGGGATGGTCAAGTCGATCGCTCGGCTCGGTGCCGCCGCCAACATCTTCCTGCTCCTGCTGACGCAGCGTTCGGACGCGGACTGGTTCTCAGGCGTGCTGCGGGAAAACATGGGAAATCGGGGGGCCTGGGGTCGGCTGTCGATGGAGGCGTCCCGGATGGTCTTCGGGTCGTCGAACGTGGGCCGGGACGTGCCGTCGATCAAGGGGCGCGGGAACTACTTGAACCCGGATGGCGAGATCGTCGAGATCCAGTCGTACTGGACGCCGAACCCCGAGGACGACAACCTCGCCGTTCCTGACCGGGAACTCATGGACCAGCTGCTCGCAGCGTGCCAGAACCGCGCGCCCTGGGGCGACGTCACAGAGGCCGCGCCTGCTGTGCCGGCTGAAAACGGCCCGATCGGGCTGGGGTTGGACGAGCTTGCCCTGATGTTGGAGGACGAGGAGTTCGTCTGGGTGCTGGATGACCAGGGCGAGGCGTTCAAAGTGGTCGAGGTCGGCACCAACCAGGACGACGAGCCGGAGATCACCCACGAGCTGGGCGACGGTAGCCGTGAGGTTGTCGGCGTCGACGAGTGGATCCGGTTCGAGCTGCGGGGTGAGTCGTCGTGACGAAGTGGTTGACGCGCCTGTCGCTGACAGCGGTGTTCGTGCTCGGCATCCACGGCGAGATCGTTGTGGGCGTCTTCGTCGGCCTCGCGCTCTTCGCGTACGCGCTGCCGCTGGCGATCGACACCTACGTGGTCGCAGCGTTCCGGGCCGGCCGGGACATCGCGTGGGCACTCTCGCTGCTGGCGGTGACGATCGGCGGCGGCCACTACCTGATCGGCGCGACCGGCGGCGACCCGAAGCGCGCGGTCAAGGCCCTGGGAGAGCACGGCTCGGTGCCGCAGGGCGCGATGGGCGCGGCCGTCGGCGTGGTCATCGTGCTGGTGTTGTGGCGGGTCCACGTCCTGTCCAAAGCGATCAAGGCCGACGAGGCAGCGGCGGCGCAGGCGGTGCTCAACGCCGAGCGGGCTGCTCGTGACGCCGAGATCGCGGAGCAGGAGCGTCTGGCCGCGCTCGAGCATGAGCGTGTCGAGCACGCCGCGAGGCTGCGCGCCGAGGAGGCAGACCGGGCCCGGGCAGAGCGGCGCGAGCGCGAGCAGGCCGACCGGGATCGTGAGGAGGCGAAGGCTCGGCAGGCACGAGAGAACCGTGAGCACGCTGCCCGGCTGGCGGCAGAAGAGGCGGAGCGGCGTCGCCGGGCCGAGCAGGACCGAGCCGCAGCCGATCTGGCCCGGCGCGAGGCTGACGCGCGGGCGGAAGAGGCCCGGGCCCGGGTGCTGGCCGAGCAGGCGGCGGCGGACCGGGCTGCTGCCGACCGAGCCCAAGCTGAGGCTGCGGCGGCCCGGGCGGCGAAGGCCAAGCCACCCGCCGCGGCGAAGCCGGAGCCGGCCGGGCTGCATGCCGTTCCGTCGCCGACTGCGAGCCGTGAGGAGTTGATCGAGAAGGTGCGTGCCGGGCAGCTGTCTCATCGGGAAGCGGCCGACCAGCTGGGGGTTTCGACGAAGACGATCCAGAGGGCGGTGAACGGCTGATGATGAATTCGACGCACGGCCCGACCGGCTTGGCTACCGGCTTGCTTGCGGCGACGACGTACCGGGCGGTGGTGGAGACGCCGCCGTTGTCGTTGACGGTGTGGTTGCTGGCGTCGTCGGTGGCGGGGGCACTGCTGATCGACATGGATCACCACAGTTCTTCGCCGGCCCGGCTGTGGGGGCCGTTGACGCGGGTTCCGGCGGCGGCCCTGGGGAAGCTGGCTGGCGGGCACCGGGCGGCGACCCACGACCTGTCGAAGGGGGCGCCGATCGCTTTCGCGATCGTGTTGGCGGCTGGTCTGATGGTGCCGCAGCTGGTCGCTGGGATCGTCGCGGATGTCAGGGATCCGGGGGTCATCTGGGTCTGCCAGTTCGCGGCCCGGTTGACGGGGATGGCGGTGATCGCGCTGATAGCTGGGCTCGCGTTTGTGGGTGCGGCGGCGTTCATTCCGGGCAGGTGGGAAGGCGATGGCGTCTGGAATTTCATCGTGTCGTGGCTGACTGCTGGGGCGGTGTCGTTCGCGTATCCGTCTGGTCTGCCGTCGTCGGTGGTGTTGGTGGTGGGGGGTGGTGTGGCGTTGGGGGTTGTTGTGGGTATCGCGGGGGACGCGATGACGGTCTCGGGGGTGCCGTGTTTCGGGCGGGCTCGGCACCTGTTGCCGCGGGGGTTCCGGATCTCGACGGATTCGCGGGCGGAGGTGTTGTTGGTTCGGGTCCCTGTGCTGCTGCTGTGTTGGTGGCTGGGGTGGCGGTTGGCTCGTGATGGGTATGGCTTTTTCGGGTTGCAGCCTGCGGCTTACTTCTGATTTTCGTTGTTAGGTAGAAGCTTTCGTCTAAGGCTTGGCGGAGTCCGGCCGATGTGTTCTTGGGCTCGTCCGGCCCTCCCTGGTGTTGGAGCACGAGGGAGGGCCTGTGTGGACGAGCTGCCACCCGATCTACAGAGGAGATCGAGCGCATGTTCAAACTATCCATGCCTGCTGTCCGTCGCGGCGTAGGCGCCCGTCGTCCGTTCGCCCGGGGGCTGGTGGTCCTTGCGGCCGGCGCCGTGATCGCCGGGACCAGCGCGGCGGCCGTGCCGGCTCAAGCCGCGGCGCCGGTCGAGCAGGGTTATCAGGTGCAGGCCCGTGGTCTGGGCGTCAAGGTCAAGGCCGGGCCGATCCTGGCCAAGAAGTACGGGTTCCCGGACGAGCACCTGGGTTTGCTGACCGTGAACGGGCAGGCGGGTATCTGCTACGACTACGGCGAGAAGTCCCCGGATGGATCGTGGGCCAGCGGTCCGATCGCGGACGTGCCGAAGGGCAAGATCCGGGATCGGATGCAGTGGATCGCGAACCGGTACTGGCCCGAGGCGCAGAAGAGCGACACGGCCGCGGCGGCGTATAAGTCGGCGATCAACCGGCTGCGCAGCAAGGAGTTCAGGTCGGACTGGGCGAAGAGCTACGTGCCTCAGCTGCGGAAGAAGGCCCCGTCCGTGATCGGGCTCGCGGATCGGATGCTGGCCGAGTCCTCGAGGTTCGCTGGCCCGGCGAAGGTCACCCTCGCCTTCTCGAAGCCCGCGCCGGGTGGCAAGGGGGTTGCGGTGGTGACGTTGACCGTCGGCGGAAAGGCGTACCCGGGTCAGTCAGTGAAGTGGGTGGTCTCGGGCGCAGCCACCTCGAGCGCTGCCAAGTCCACGGCCAAGGACGGCACGGCGAAGCTGTCGTTCATTCGTGGCGCTGGACCGGTGTCCATCAGTGTGACCCCGACGGTCCCGGAGTGGCGTGAGGCCGGCTACACGGTGCCGTCGCGGGCGACCGTCCAGCACCTCATCCGGGGCGGCTACAGCACGACACTGAAGGCGTCCGGGAAGTTCGACTCGCTGGCCGGGGTGACGGTCTCCCAGAAGTGCGACTCGACGTGCGACGGGCGGCCCCCGGTGACCATCGCGGCGAAGTCGAGCGGGTCCCCGATCCGCTGGCAGGCGGTCGCTGACGGAAAGATCGTCAAGACGCTCGATGTGGGCGCCGGGAAGTCGGGCAAGGCCACGTTCGCTGGCGTCGATGGTCAGGACGTGGTGCTGCGCTACTCGGTGCGGGTGGCCGGGAAGTGGTCGCCCTACCGGTTCGCGCGGACGTTCACCGTGGTCTGTCCTGCTGCCCCGGTCCTGACCATTCAGGCCGTGTGTGACTGCAAGGGCAAGGGGACGGCGGCGTTCAAGGTGGCTGCTCCCGGCGGGCCGCGCTTGTACGAGGTGACGGTGGCCGGCCAGTCCAAGCGGATCGGTGGCCGCGAGGTGGCCGACTTCCAGGTGCCGGTGAAGGCGCTCGACGAGACGCCCGTGACATGGTCGGCGCTCGACTCGGCAGGGAAGCAGATCAGGGGAGGATCGCTGACGCCCTGGACCTGACCTGACCTGATCGAAGAGGCGGCCCCGACCAATCCCGGTCGGGGCCGCTGTCACGTGTGCTGCGATCTACAGGGGAGCGCTGGCCTGAATGATCTCACCCTCGTCGATGGGGTGATGTGCCCAGGACACGAGCTGCCCCGCGTCCACCATCACACCAGGCGTCAGATCGTCGCCGTCAGCGACGTCCTCCACGTCCTCGCCGGCCTGGATCCTGGCGAGAGCGTCATCCAGGGCGGCCTGTACCCGCCGATTCGTCTGGTCGACGAGGTCGGCCGCCGCGTCCTCTGCCCGCGCGGCCAGGGTCTCGGCAGCCGCCTGGATGCGCTCCGGGTCGTCGGGCACCGACACCCAGGGCGCGATCTGGGACGTGTTGCATTCCGGGCACTTGCGGGCCCATGCCTGCGGGGTGCCCGTGTCGGTTTGGAGCGAAAACTGTTGCGGGGGAAGGTTTCTACCGCATTCTGTGCAGTAGCCGCCGTCGCTCCACAGCACCACGGCGGTGACCAGCTGGCCGCTGTCAGCCTCGCTCGGGCCGGTGAAACGCGCAAGGTAAACACCATCAGGCATTGTCATCGCTGCTCCCGGGCTGTAGGTCGGTGCGGGCGCCCTGGCCTGGCCGCTGCCAGGACTGGAGCGTGGCCAGAGTCCAGTAGGGGCGGCCGTCGCCGGAATGGCCGTCCGGTGCCGGAGCCTGACCGCGGGAGACATACCCGCGCCAGGTGCCAGATTCGATCCCGAGGATCCGGGCGACAGCCGGGCCAGACAGCCGGTCCTCCTCGATGACCACCAGCGGCTCGTAGGTCAGGGTCCAGATCCCGGCGACGTGACGGGCCAGCCACGAGCGCAGGGTCTGCCAGGCCTGCTCATGGGCCTGCCGCACCGCGGCGTGGGCGGCGTCCGCGCTGTCGTGCTCGCCGAGCGGGCGCAGGGATCCGGCGTGGCCGATGTCGGCGGCCCACCGGTCGGCGTCGATGCGGCGAACCCGGGCACGGGTGTACCGGGACGACATCACCGGCGGCAGATCCGGCTCGCTGGCGGCCAGGGCCTCGCGGACCTGCCGGGCTCGCTGCTGACGGGCCGGGACGCTCCCGACGCTGGCACGCCACCTGGCGTCCGCGATCTCGATGTGCCGCATGGCTGCGTAGAGGGTCATCGGCCCGTCGTGGCGGGCGACCTCGGCGGCCCTGGCCAGGCAACTGGGCTGGGCGGTGACGACCTGCACGCTGTCGGGGTCGTCGGTGGCCCAGTACTGGACGGCGCCGTCGATCTCGACGATGACGATCCCCGGCGCGTCAGGGGCGCGGACGTCGTCGCTCGGGCCGAGTGCGGTGACCCGGACGTATTCGCCGAGGCGTGGCTGCTCGGGCTGGTAGGCCGGGGGTAGGGACTCGCTGGTGATGGTGGCGCCGACGAGGTGCTCCCAGGCGCTGACGGTGGTGGCCATCAGTAGCCGTCGCAGTCGTGGCCGCCGCAGCTGGATCCGTTGCCGAAGCTGGAGCAGTTCCCGCCGGAGATGCAGTCGCGGCGGGTGCCGGTGCGGCGGCGGGAGGCGTTCGACCAGCCGCCGCGGGGGGCGCTGGGAGTCTTGGTCTGCTGGGTGAGGTAGCCGTACACGTACTGGGTGCTGCCGACGGTGAAGGGCTTGCCGACGCTGACGATGTTGACGTGTTCGACGGTCCGGTTCGCTTTGACGACGGCGACGGTGCGGCCGGCGCTGATCTGGCTGGCTGGGCCGTAGACGACGGTCTGGCCGGCCTTGTTCTTGCGGTACACGTTGTCGATCTTGCTCATTTCAGCCCCTGGGGGTCGTCGTTTCCCGATGACAGAACCTTACAACGGTTCAGTGCTGTAAAGTTGATTTACTGTTTGGTAGTCAGGAGAACGGCCTACACGCCCACAGAAGGGCCTGCTCTATGGGACGCCCCTTGCTTCGGTGACTCGGACTTCCTGCTTGGGGCCGATGGTGCGGCGGCCGACCATCAGACGCACTCCTGGCAGCCCTTGGGTCCGACCGGGAGCCCGCAGTAGTGGCAGTTTCCGCTGGCGCGTCGGGATTCGGCGAGGATGTCCGCGACGACGGTTCCGATAGGGTCGGCGCCGATCGTCACAGTCCGGCCCGGGATCACGCCGGCGTCGATCTGTGCGTAGGCCTCGGCGTGGGTCCTGGCGGCGGCCTTTCCGCAAGCGAGGGCGTCTTCTGCGCTGGCCCAGCTTCCGGACCGGTTGATGTACTGAGGGTCGACGCCGTCGGGGAGGATTGAGTAGGAGAAGTGGCCTTCGGGCCAACCCTCGGTGGGGGGCTGGGTGCGGTAGACGGCGACGGTGCAACCGAGGTAGCTGATCCGCTCGACGAGTCCTGCCTCTTCCTGGGCGGCGGCATCGGCAATTCGCTGGGCCTGTCCGGCAATCCAGGCGTCGACGTCGGCGCGGTCGCTGACGATTCCGTCGAGGTTGTTACTCATGTTGTCCCCCTGGCGATGGAGTGAGCGTGGTGTTTGGTTAGCGCTTCCCGAGCCACTTGCGGACGGTCATGCGGTCGACGCCCAGTTCGGACGCGATAAGCGTCTCGGGCTTGCCCTCTTCGTGGGCCCTAAGGGCAGCGGCCTGAGCTAACAGGATGATCTGATCAACTTTGCTCCGAGCGGCGGCAAGCTGCTTGCCGATGGGCGCAAGCGGGACGACACCTTTGGGCGAGTAAATGCGTACGGCGTAAGGGCTGTTCGTTTGGGCTTCGGCCTTGATGGCCTCGGCCCGCTCGGCCGTGGCGCAGAGGTGGACGAAGTGCTGGTCGGTGCGGATCTGTCCGGTGACGGCGTAGTACGGGCCGCGTTCCGCGATGGTCCTGTCGACCTGTTCGCCGCGGCCTGAAGTAAAGGTCTGCATGTAGATCACTCTACATGCAGATTGTAGACGCGTCTACAGATCCCGACTCGGCCGAACGGCCTACACGTCCCCGGATATCTCGAACATGTCCGGCGGGTACGCCTGCACCGTGATGTCCACGAGGTGGATTTCCGCGAGGTCTCGCTCCCACTGCCCGGTCGCGGCCCACCATCCGATGCTCCCGGCGCCAATGGCGGTCCGGTAGTCGGGGCTCAGGGTGTGGGGCAGGCCGTCCCAGGCGTCGCGGAAGACACCGATGACGCGCTGGAGGTCGTAGGACGCGAACTGGTGCCAGGCCGGCTCACTGTCGCCGGGTAGCTCGTGTTCGAGGGCGGCCCAGAAGGCGGGGGTGGTGAGGACGCGGTGTGTCACGACGCGGCGGATTGCTGGCCGCGGTCGTTGAGGCGCTGGAGGAGGCCCTTGAAGGCTGCCTGGTGGGGTTCAGGCATGTGGTCGAGTTCGTCGAGGCTGCGGACGGTCGAGGCGGCGAAGTAGCGGGCGGCTTGGTCGTCGTTGAGTGCGGCGAGTTCGGCGGGTGTGAGGAATCGGCCGGTGTCGCGCCAGGTTTTCGGCTGGTCCATGTGTCCTCCCCGTGGTGTGTGTTCACGATAGCTGCGGGGGGCGGTCTGTGGGCTGGGTGTGGGGTTGCTGGGGTGCTTGTGGCTGTGGGTTGCATGCCGGAGGCCAGGAGGCCCGGGTTGGGGCCCTGCGCGGGCTCCTGGCGGGTGTCCTGGCCTCTACTGGTTGTGGCAGGTGGTGTCGTGGCCTTCCCAGGCGAGCCAGTGACAGTGCGGGCACGCGGTGAGTTCGTCGGGGGTGGGTTGGCGTGGTTGGGGGAGGAGCTGGGACGAATCAAGATCGTCGCCTGGGCTGGGGTCGCGCGCGGGTGACGTACCCGGCGAAGGCGATCTGGGTTCCTGGTCTATTCCTGTTGTTCCTCCTGGCTCCTCCTTGGCGGGTCGTTGGTTGACCCGTGTCTGGGTCAACGGTTGACCCGTGTACACGGGACGCTCATTGACCCGTGTACACGGGTCATCGGCTGACCCAGGATTTTCCTTCCTAATCCCGTCAGGTACCTGGTTCGGTCAGCCGGACCACGATCTACGACTGGACGAAACCGGCAGCACCTCAGAACCGCGCTCGATAGCCGCTACTTACGGACCTTCACCTTGATGGTCTTGGAGTAGCCCGCCTTCGACAGATCGTCGGCCGGCACACGGATCCGGATCCGCAGAACCCCATCTGAAGGGGAGACGGTGGCCTCTTCGTAACAGCCGACCGTGTCGGTGTACGTGTACTTGAGGCGACGCCAAGACTTGCCGGGCCAGTGGTACTCGATGGCGGCCTTACGGAAAGTCTGTCGCTTCCCGCCCGCCGTGACGCATCCCTTGAGCGTGAAAACCTGGTCAACCCGCGGGCTTTGACGGCCGGGCCTGATAGTCGCCTTCGTGTTCATCTTCTGGATCTTGTACACGAGGCTGATCACGTCCTCGTATGACGTTCCGTCCTCGTCAAGGTATTCGATGGTGCCGCTGACGTAGTGCTCGCCCGGCATGTCGCTGCTGCACCAGAGGATCGCATCATGTCCGTGGCTAGGTCCGGAGCCGTATTCGAGGATGCCGCCATCGTCGGCAGCGAGGTCTAGCTGCCAGTCGGTTCCGGCGGGAACATCGGGGAGGTCCCAGTGGATGGGGACGTCGATGCAAATATCGGTCGAGGTGACGAGGCTGGGCATGTAGACCCTGCCGCCGGGGACGTTGGTGGAGTCGGCTTCCGCTGCGCTATCTGCGAAAACTAGGCCAGCGCAGGCAACTACGGCCGCTGCCAGGCATTGAGCTGTTCGGATTGGTCTCGCGATACGGCTCAACATCAGTCCTCCGGGGCCGATGAACCTGGTGTCAAGGGCTCGCCTCTAGCTCCCCGGACTCGGTTGGCGCCGAGGACGGATCAATGCCAGAGGCGAGCTGCCAAGCACCTGAATCCCCAGGAGCTCAGCATGTCGCACCCTTTCACGTCGCCCGTGACCACCCCGGGAAACGCGGATCCGTCGTCCGGCCGATCGGGACGTGGCTACTCGGCCGACCACCCGGCCAGCAAGCCGTCCAAGGCGCGGACCATCAGCGCCGGTCTCGGCGCCGCAGCGGCCCTCACCATCGCCACGGCCGCGTTCTCCGCCCTCGGGTCCGGTGACGCGCACGCCGCGACTATCCAGCAGGCCCGCGTCAAGGATGTCCCGGCGGTGCAGGCCACGCAGGGTCCCATCCGTGTCCCGTCGGGCAAGCTGCGCTGCACGCGGCCCGGCCAGTGGCACGCGACGGTCCATGTCACGACGACCGGCACGACGAAGGCCGGGACGCACATCGCGTCGGTGCAGGTTCAGTACCAGCACGGTGGCCGGTCAACTCTCGCCGGGCAGGCGTCGTCGAAGAAGCGCACGGTGCCGGTGACGTTCTGCATCTCCCCCTCCCAGGTAGAGGGTGGCCGCGGGCCGATCCGTGGTATCGCGTCCGACGTCATGGAGGGCGGCCACTCCAGGTCTTTCATCATCCGGTTCTCCCGGTGATCATCCTCCTGGTCCTGGCGGTCATCGCCGTTCTCGTGGCTGGTCGCATCGCGATCCAGCGCGTCCGCTGACCCGGGTCAGCCCTACTCCACAGACATCTCCCGTACGCGGATCATCCGCCTGCGGCAACCAGATTCGAGGCACATCATGTCCACCACCACCAACACCGCCGCCGCAGTCTCCGCGGGGCTGCACATTCCCCGGCCGCACTCCGACCAGTTCACGTCGATCGCCGGACACCTCGCCAACAGCCAGCTCCTGCGCGGAGTCGGCATGGACCAGCACGCCGACGCCGAAGTCCAGCTCGCGATCTCCCAGCTCCGGTACCTCGCGCGGGTCGAGGAAGCCCGCGAGACCGTCGAGGCGCAGCAGCTGATCGCCCGGGCCAGCCTGACCGAGGAGGTGCAGTCGTGAGTCTGCGGAAGCGTCGCATGACGATGCCCGGGACAGTCCGGTTCGCGGATCGTGAGCCCCGGTCCCTGACGGTCGCGTTGGTGTACGACGCGGAGGATCCGTTCAGGGTGCAGGTCGGGGTGGAGGCTGCGTCGGGATTTCACCACTGGCGCAGTATTTCGAGGGAGCTGCTCGCGGAGGGATGTGAGCAGGCGCAGACCCTGGGCATGGTGAAGATCCGCCCGGACGGCGGGAGCGTGGTGCTCGACTTCTGTGAGGTGGTGGGGGTCGCGACGATCACGGTGTCGCGGGCTCAGGCCCGGATGTTCCTGGGGCAGACGTATCGGATGGTCGCGCCGGTGATCGAGGACCCGTCGGCGGGGATGCTGCCGGAAGTGGAGGCGGCCGTGGACGAGGCTGTGGCCGCGATCCTGGCGGGTGTGGCGTGAGCGCGCGCACGGACCAGCTGCTCGCGATCGCTCGCCGGCGTCGTGAGCAGGTCGAGGCGGAGCTGTCGGTCCTGGACCGGCAGATCGAGGGCCTGGAGGAAGAGGGCCAGTTCGGTGCTGCGCCGGGAGCGCACTGGGAAGGATTGGTTTCGGGGCACGTCCTACCCGGTGTGGTGGGGAGGGGATGAGCATGGGTTACGAGATTCTTGCGCCGCATGCGGGCCGCCGGTACTTGTCGACGGTCCGGGACTATCAGCGGCGTGTGACGGCCCGGGTTGCTGAGGATGCGATCGACCGTGCTGCTGATGCGGCGATGATGGATGCGGCGGTGGCTGCCGAGGTCGTGTTCGTCGAGACGGGTGTACAGCGGCCTCTTTTTGTGGGCGGCCGGTGGCTGGTCTCGGACGGTGTTTCGTGGCGGGAGGTTCCGGCGCCTGGGGATGCTCCGCTGGAGATCCGGGTGGGCCGGTGGGTCGCGTGAGTGAGCGTCGTGGCTTGGGCCTGGTGATCGCGGCATGCGCGGTGGTGGTGATCATCCTGGTGTGTGTGGGGGCGCTGACGGGCTGCTCGGATCCATCGCAGACACGGTGTGATGGGACGACGCTGGTGTATGTGGCGTCGGACGGTGAGGTTCAGGCGGTTGTGCCGGGCGGGTGTGGGGGTTGAGTTTCTGGACCCCGGAGCCTGACGAGCCGCCGCTGTCGTCTACGGTCACGGGTGTGAGTGACGCGGACGAGATCCTGGGGGAGGCGTGCCCGGAGTGTGGGTGGCGGCGGGGTTGGCATCGGCCGGCGATTGCGTTGGGTGGGGTGTCGGCGTGCTCGCGGTGGGTGCCGGGTGCTGAGCGTGGTGAGCATCTCCCGCCGCCGGAATCACCGTCAGGGGATGCATCGGGCTGTGACGCTGCGGCAAACTGACGAATGGCCCCGCCCCTGGTCGAGGGGGCGGGGCCATTGTCAGGTGGGGCGCCAGTCTGGGTCGTAGGTGTCGGCGTGGCGTTTGACGGTGATCTGCCCGTGCCAGACTTGCTGCATTCGCCAGGATTGGATCATGAGTTCGCGGCCGACCTGCTCAGCCTCACGGTTGTCCAGGGATGGCCGGTTGCAGGTGATGCCGTCGGGTGTGATCTCGATGATCCACGTGTCGGTGTCGTCGAGCTGCCAGGCATGAGCGAAATGCCAGATCGCGAGCACGCGGGATTCGTTGCGGGACCAAGTCAACACGAGGCCAGAGTATGCGAGCCCGCCCGCTCAACCCGCAGCTCGACGGCGCCGATGACGCCGCCATGACAATCATTGATCAGCCCACCACCATCGGAGACCTGAACGCCCGGCACTTGGGTTCGCGAGTGGTGATCTCGCCGGCGTCCGGTGACTCGGTGACCGGGACCCTGGTTTCCGTGCGGCACATGGCTGTGCCGGGTGGGGATCCCCTCGTGTCGGTGATCGTCGAGGTGAGCGGGCGAGACTTTGACCTGAACGAGCTGCCGCCGACCACGCGCGCGACTGTCCTCAGCTAGAACGAGATTCCCCCAATTGCCCGGCGAAAGATCCACCGTTCTCCTGGTCCAGCTGCAAGACCTGTCGAGCTCGGAGCGGCTCCACTTACCGTCGGGTCATGAAATTTCCGCCGCCACTCCACCAGCTGACGGTTCCGGACAAATTGCCGGAAGCAATGCCTCCACCGCTCACCGACTCGATCCAAGTGTTCTTACGGAAGAACGAAGATGGTCGGCAGCAAGTCGTTTTCCGGCCCGACGAAGACACCGAGATCCGGATCATCGCGACTGAGCGCATGTTGAAAGCGTTCGCTCTGCGAGACGACCTGCCTGACCAAGTTTTCCTTGCCGTCATAGCACGGTTGATTATCGATTGGGCGGCAACGAGCGGGGCCGAGGGTTGAGCACCGTAGGTCCCTCTTGCTCCCGGATATTAGAGACTGCCGCAGCCACCCGCTGCCCAAAGATCATGTGTCCTCGGGCAGTTAGATGCAGTCCATCCGGGAGGAATTCGTTGGTAGGGATCCAGTCCAACGCCGAAACGTAGTGCGCTCCAACAGCCTGCGCTGCTGAGCGAAGAGCGGAGTCGATCTTCCTGGCTTCGCCCGGACCGCGCGCGGGCACAATCGGAGGACCCACAAGAAAAACGTCATGGGCCGGCCAGCTCGCCAAAACGAGCCGTGCCGCTGCCTCGACCTCTGTGGGGTTGCTCCGCTCGTCATTGAGTCCGCCTTGGACGACGACCGGACCTGAGCCTGTTAAGGGTGGGTCCTCAGTGAATGGCTTGCCCAGGCATCCCCGGGAAACAAACCCTGCACCGGGGCGTCCATACACATCGACCAAGACGCCGAGCCGGGATCCGGTGACGTAGGGCCAGGTCTGCTGATGGTCCTCTTGGTATTGTCCGGCCGCATAACTATCTCCGAACACCAGCAGGTACTCACCAGGCGATTTTTCGGTCGCCGAGTTGCGGAGCGCCTGATCGTGGGCCGCGAGCTCTGCTTGATGGCAGGTTCGTTCGGCGGACCGGCGCGCAGAAGCTCGGGTCTGGACCCCGTACAAGACAGCGCCGGCAATCGTCAAGGATGCCAGCGCTGAAATGATGATGGCCCTTCGTCTGAGTGAAGGCACCTGCTGGAAGCTAGCGGACGGCTTTGCAGTCCCGTCGCTTGATGAGGCTGAATGGGTTGAACGGTCCATATGTCAGGTAACCTGTGGCTTGTGGCCCAGCCAAGGTTCAGGCTGTATAGGTGCAGTCACACCACCTGCGACTGATCCAGATCGTCGTTCCGCCGCTGGCGATCGTATCGCTCTACGTCTTCTCCTACGTGGAGACCGGCGGCTTCCCGAGTTCGATGCAGGTCGTCGGAGCAGCCCTGATCGCCATCGAAACCCTGAGCTTCCGCATCGTCCCCGCAGAGGGGACATGACACCCGATCTCATGTGAGCGGCCGACCCCCTGACCGTCCGTAATGCTTAGACTGATCGCAAGGCTCCCCTGAAAGCCGCCCCCGCCCACCAGACTCGCTGAGTGCACATGCTCAGGTCTAACCCACACGACGTCCACAAGCCCAGCCCTTTGAAGGGCCGGCCAACGGTTGTCCTGATCCTCACCTGGTTCACGACCGTGCAGTGGTCAGGCGTGATGATTGGCCCGGCCCAAGTCAGCGACCTAGTCCTTGCGGTAATCGCCGCGATCATCGTCGTCGGACCGCGCCAGGCTGGGGCCCGGTCGGTGCCCACTGGAGCATGGGTTATGCTCGCAATCCTGTGCGCGGCGAACATGATTGCGCTCATCGCGCCCCCCGAACCGTCTTGGTTGACCATGCGGTTTACCAGTGCTGGCGGCGGTCAAAGTGCTACGCGGTCGGGGTTAGGTTCCGCTGGCCTCGGTGCCTGGGCTGTGCCATTCAAGCTACTTCTTGCGACGGTAGGCGCCTGGTCGGTTCTCCAGCGTCTACATCAGCTGCGGCCCGAGTCCGCACGCCGTCTTTTCGGTTATGCCTGGCTCGCTGGTTCTGTTGTCTCGGCTGCCGTTGCGTTCGGCGAGACCAAGGGGCTCGACCTCTCGGCTTGGCTCGCGCAGCCCTTTGGGGAGCAGACACGCGCAAGTGGCCTTGCCTTCTACCCCAACAGCGCGGCCCTGTACTTCGCAACGTCCGTGCCTGTGTCTGCCATGCTTCTGCGGCGTCGGGCAACGTTCGTACCTGCGATCGTCGCGCTAGTCGTGCTATGGGCGGGCCTGGTGGCGGCTGACTCCCGGATTGCCTTGGCCGCTGCCGCCGTGGCTACGGCGCTTCTCCCGCTCTTGTGTGGCCACAAGCCTGGTCGCGCCGCATTGATCGCCTTCTTCAGTATCTGCTTTGGAGGGTTCATTGCGATACCGGCACTGTCTTGGATCACGTCCAACACTCGCCTCGCTCCCGGCGCAGGATCAGGATCGGACGTCGGCCGCGACATGGTGAACCAGCAGTCCGTCCTCGACTTCCTGCACTCCCCAATCTACGGCCTTGGATTCTCTGACGGCGGTGGTGGCATCTCAGTGCCACTCAGCGTCCTGTCGTCCAGCGGAATCATCGGCGGCTTGGGGGCTCTCGCGTTCGTCGGTTGGGCCGTACACGTTGGGATAGCGGGCTGGGCGGACGGAGACGTCCGCATCATGCTCGTCGCGGGCGCAGTCGTCTTGGCTGTGATGTGTTTTCAGAACAACCTGGTCGATCGTGGCCAGTACATCGCGCTCCTGCTGGCCGTACTGTGGTCTCGGCAGTACCGAGCACCGGCTCTCAACCAGGACGTCGGCATAAGCGCCTGGCGGGTACCTATGGGAGCGTCTCGTACTGGGTGAGGATCCAGCCATTCGCGGTTGGCCCGGACGTCGGCCGACGCCACTGGTAGCGCAGCTTCACCTTGTCGGTGGTGATGATACGCAAGTTGGTAGTTCCGCACTTGATAGTGAGGGTGTTGGTGCCATTGACTGCTCCATCGGATAGGACCTCGAAGTATTGTCCGTTGAAGAGGTTGTTGGGGTCCGAGGGAAGATTAAGGGCTCGCGGCGCCGTGAAAACCGTCTGATAGGTGAGGATATTGGGTCCTCGCCAGGTTGGCGCGTAGTCCGCGTCGCCGAGGTCTCTGCTCAGCCTGGGCATGATCTGGTCTGTGACGGTGAGTCTTTCGCTGCTGTCTGAGCTGGCTGAGTTGGTGAGTGGGATGTCGCCAGTCTCGCCAATGTCGATGTAGCGGCCGATTCTTACGGCTGCTCCGCCGCCTATGTTGACCGCTGCGACCGCGCCGGCGCCCTTGTTGACGAAGGCGCTGACGATGAGATGGCGGATGTCCAGGTGCGAGTCCCAGCCGCCGTCTGATCCTTGGGCGGTAACGAGATAGGCGACACCGCCGCCTGCGATGTCGCGGTCGAAGACGTCGCCGCCGCCGATCCAGAGGTTGTCGATCTCTGCTTTGGCGTTGGTAGAGAAGCGAAGAAGTGGGTTGTTGTTCAGGAACTTTCCCTGCTCCAGCTTGATGCTTCCGATGGAAACGACTGAGCCGGAGTTGAAGTCCATGAGGATTTGATGGTTAGTGTTGTGGAGGAACTCGATGCTGTCGATACGGAAGTTGTAGCCGCGGACCGCAAAGACGGTGCTGGTCATGTTGTCGCATGCGGCTTGTAGACGCCCGAAGGTGTTGTTCGGAACTGCGTTCTGTGTTCCGTACCAGTTGATTGCTCCTCCGGTGAGTCCTGCTCCGAAGTCCAGGCCGTCCCATACGCAACCCCATGGGGCTACCTGTCCGGGGATGGTTTTGAAGCCGTAGTAGCCATTTTCAAACCGCAGGTTGCGAAATTCACCGTTGTAGGGGCAGTCACTGCACAGGACGCAGATAGCGTCCGTGTTGGTGGCTGGCTGCGGGTTCCAATACGCGAAAGACATGTCACGAAGGTGCCAGGAGTGCATCGACGATGACTGGTCTGTGCCGAGGTCAAATATCGGCATGTTGTCCGCGAGCTGGGCCATGCGCGTTACGCCGCGACCCAGACCGCGCAGGCCCCACTCGGGCCGGCGACGAAAGTTGATCTTCCCGTTGATTCGGATATCACCAGGAGGTAGCACACCGGAGCGCCTATTGCTTGTCAGGTAGTCCACGAACGACTGCATGGCAACAGTATTCGCCGTCAAGGCGGCGGACGTGGTGCCGCCGTTGGCGACGACACCGAACATCCGCGCATCGACTTCCCCTGCCAGCGCATAACGCTTGTCCGCTTGTCCGCGGCTGAGTGCTGGCAGCATCAATACCTCACAGGATCGCGGTCGCCACAAGCTGAGCCATGTCGAAATAGCCCGGAGCGGTTGGATGGACGGTATCGGAAAGCAGTCCGTTGGCGGCCATGGTCGTGCCGTCGACGAACCGCGGGTAGAAGTCGACGACCGGCAGGTCCCTAGCGTCGGCGATCTCGTACAGCGCCTGTCGGTGGGCGCTGTAATCGGCTGCCACGTTCCCCGGGATGGCGGCGCAGAGGATGATGTCGCCCGGGCTGGAGAGATAGCCGATGAGCGCGTTCAGGTTGGTCTTGTATGTCGCGGCGGTGACCGGGCTGGCGCCGGCGACCTCGTTCGTCATCAGTGAGATGAAGGTCGCCGCTGCGGGGACATTGTCGTTCAGGCACTTCAGTGTGCCGAACGGCTGCGAGGTGGGCGATCCGAAAGTTGATGCCTGGGCACCGAAGTGCGCGAACGAGTTGAAGTTCAGCGCGGTCGCGGTCCTTACGCGCACCGAGCAGAAATACGTGCCTCCGGTAGTGACGGCACCGAAAACCACCGTGTGTGTGGTGTTTGCGAGTCCGGTCACCCGGTACACCTTCGTCACCTGGGTATTGGTTCGCGTGATCGTGACCGGTGCTGCGCCGTCAATTGAGACCGTGAAATCAGCTGTGGTGTCGGCGTAAATGACCTCGACGATCGTCCCGGAATTCGTGGATGTGTACGTGAGAGTTGCACCGGAACCGCTGTTGGTCTTCCACACAAGGGTTGGTACGCCTGATTCCGTGCTCCACGTGCCCACTTCGGTGAACCGCGCATCTTTCTGAGCGCCACCGTTGTGGCGGATTACGTACCCCTCACCGGCGGCAGACAACCCGCGCGTCAGGAAAGCCTTCCGTAGCTGAGAGGGCCAGTTCCGCTCCCCGTAGTCGTATGGCGATCCGATCCCGGACCCGACCGTGATCGAGTCACCGATGAAGTTGATGTTGTATTCGCCGGTCACCCCGGCGCATGCCTTGCCCGCAGCGGCACGCAGCCGCGTCAGGTGCTTGGGCTTCAGGTTGTAAACGGAACGCCCGGCGTCCCAGGCGCCCGCCATGCTGGCGACACCCGGTGGTACCTGGCGGGCACTGAAGGACTTGGTTGCCTGTGAACGGGTCAGGGGCGGGAGGCTCATTCGTATTTCCCTTTCGATCAGAGGGCTGCGTGCGACCAGCCGGTGAAGCGGCCTGTCCCGTTGGCGTTGTAGTTGTAGATGCCGCACTGCGGGCCGGAGTACGTCGAGTCCGTCGCGGTTACCGTCACGCCGTTGTAGGTGGCGGTGATCGTCGTCCCGGACTTAGTCACGCGGAGCTCGGCGCCGGAGGAGTACGTCACTGCCGCGGTGGCCAGGGCCGGGCCTGGGAACGTGGATGGTCCGGTCCTCTTGCTGATCATCAGGTTCGTGCCGGCACTCACCCAGCACAGGTAGCCAGTCGTGTGATCCGCGGAGCCGGCCACGAGAATTCCCCATGCAGCCGTGGACTGCAATGAGTGCTTGAGCCGGTAGTCACCGTCGGTCTGGCCGTCATCCAGGGTTGCCGAGTACGTACCGCCGGTACCTGCGGTCGGGTAGGCGCCGTCTGTCGTCCTGGTGTAGGCGACGGTGTTCGGCATCGTCCAGGTGTGGCCCTGGGTGTCAGTTCCCAGGGCGCCAGAACCGGTCAGTGGGTCGGACGAGTAGATCGTGGCGACCGCGCCAGCCGTGACGGCGGACGACGGAGACGATGATGTGGTGCCCACTGCGTTCGTCGCCTGCACCCGGACGATGTAGCTGGTCCCTGCGGTGAGGCCGGTCGTGATGGTTGCTGAGGTCGCGGTGCCGCTGACCGTGAGGGCGTCGGTCCATGAGGTGCCTCCGTTGCTGGAGACCTGGATCTTCTGACCGGTCAACGCTGATCCACCATCGGCACCGAGGGTCCACGTGACGTTGACCTGGCTGCCGGTCGTCGCAGTGACGTTGGTGGGTGCTGACGGCGCGGTCGCGGTTCCGCCGGTCGTGACTGCTACGGAGGTGGGGCCGAGCCGGTTGCCGTTGGTGTCGTAGGTGATGCCCGAGGCTGCAACCGTTTTGGTGGTTCCTCCGCTCACCCACGTCACTGTCCAGGCCGAGTAGTCGCCGGAGGTCAGCGTGAAGGTGAACGCGCCCTCCAGGCCGTCGGTCCACAGCACGGTCCCGGTTAGCGGTAAGCCGGTCGCGGAATCCGAGGTGGAGACGGTCTTCACCGCCCAGTTACCTGCGTTCTTCAGCCAGGTATCTGTCCCCGGCCCCGAACTGCTGCCGCTTCCTCCGACGGCGGTGGCCTTGGTGAGGTCGAGCGCGCCGCCGGATGAGGTGTAGGCGCTGGTGATCCGGTAGATCGCACCGGAGTAGGTGACGAGGTCCCCGATGTTGTATGAGCGGCCGTCGGCGTAGTCGGCTGAGCGACTGGCAAAGCTTGACGTGAGAGCGGTCTGGGTGGCGACGGCTGATGCGATTGTGGCTGCGCTGACGTCTCCTGTCTGGCCGGCGACGGAGGAGACCGCTCCGCCTCCGCCGCCGGATCCGCCGAGGGATTCCCAGATCCCTGGGTCGGTCGGGAAGAAGGACTTCTCACCGTTGGCGGGGACGACAGAGGTCCCGTTCAGGGACCCATCGAGGGTCTGCCCGGTGGGAGCCTGCACGGTGGCAGTGTTCACCGATGCGTCTTCACGTAAGAACGTGATCTTGCGGCCTGTCGCGAAGTTAGCCGGGAGAACGAAAGTTTCGCTTCCCGCGCTCACATTCCACAGGTAAACCGGGTTCGACCCGGATGCGGGCATCAGTCGGTACGGCATGGGCCCCTCCAAGGGCATCAAAATGGCCGTCCCGAGCTTCGGGACGGCCTGACCAGAAACGCTTTTCCTTATACGAGCGGGCGCCAGATGATCCGGACCGAACCAGGAACGCCCGCAGAACCATCACCACCAGCGCCGCCCGTACCCGCCGCGCCCGAAAAAGCGCCACCACCACCAGAACCACCACCACCGCCATGACCACCCGACCCCGGCTGAGCGCCCGACGGGCGAGCCTGACCCGCCCCGCCCGGGAGACCGTTAACGCCCGTCAACCCGGCCGTGGGGGTCGCGACATTCGAGCCCGCCGAACCACCCACACCACCCGCGCCGTCGTCGCTGCCGCCCGCGCCCGGGCTGCCCGTGCCACCACCGACCGAACCGGTGTCGTCGCGGCGAGCACCCAAACCACCGCCACCACCGCCAGCACCACCAGGCGGAAACAGGGAAGCCTGGAACGGCGCCGCAGCACCACCCGCCGTACCAGCACCGGCCACGCCGTAATTACCGCCCGCGCTACCAGCAGCCGGGCTATTCGACCGGCGGCCCGCCCGACCCCCCGTACCACCCGACGGCGCCCCACCAGTCGTGAAAGCCGGATCCGCCAGCTCACCAACCCCCGCACCAGCCGCGCCACCACGACCACCCTGACCACCAGCAGCCGTGAAACCCAGACACGACGACGCGCCGCCGCTGCTGCCGTTGCTGCCGTTCGCGCCGGCCGATCCGGTCGCGTTCGCGCCCGGCGCTCCACCGGCCCCGCCTGCACCCCCGGAACCCCCGGCGCCGCCAGCGCCCACCACAGCCGTCACGGTCTGGCCCGGCGTCACGGAGATCGCTTCCGCAAGAACGAAATACCCGGCGCCACCGCCAGATCCAGCAGAACCCCCGCCACCGCCGTACGGGTTCGCGGCATAGTTGGAGTAGTTGTCGGACGCACCGCCGCCACCGCCACCCCCGCCACCGCCGCCCGGGCCACCACCCGTCATCGCGACCGTGACCGTCGTGACATTCGGCGGGACAGTCCACAAGTGCGTGCCCGGTGCCGTGAAGACCGCTGCCTGCGACAGGCCCGAGTCCAGCTCCAGCCCTGCGACCTGCGCCTGCAAAGCCGCGAACTGGGCCGCCGAAACATACTGGTACTGGGGGACGAGTGCGACCGGGGACGCGTCCTCAAGCTCCGCGATATCCACCGTCGCGGGCAGACTCGACGGCAGCTGAAATCGACGTGTCTCGCTGATCTCCGCGAGGATCGTCATCTCCCACACCCAGCCCTGCGGTTGAGCGTCCGGGTCATCGGTCACCGACAACTCGACGGAGAACGCGCCCGAGACCAGAGTGGCGAAAATCGGTGCCGGAAGAATGGTCACCGCGCTCGTGACGTCCCGCACCAGCGCGAGCGGCAGGAACCTGACCTTGCCCGCCGCCGGAGTGCCATCCGGCAACAGGACCGTCCCCGTAACGATCTTGCTTGAAAGCGTAGGACTAACAGGCACCCTCAACCACCTACCCTAAAACCCGGACACCCGGCGACAACACCGCGACCTGATCCGCAAGACGCTCCTCAGCAACCTTTAACAGCGAACCCAGCTCCACCGAAATCTGCACACCATCCACGCCGCCGCGAGCCGCGACCTGCTGCACACGCCACAACTCCACCCCGTCCCCAGCCGCGACCGTCGGCAACTGATCCCCAGGCCGGTACGTTACCCACGGCACCCAATCCGCGGAATCCGCGAGCTCGTGCGACAACTGGACATCCGGCGCCGCATGCGCAGCCAGATACAAGTCACCAGCCACAGCCGGATCCACCGCCGAATCCGTTGGCTGCTGCAACAGGGTCATGCGCTGACGACGGCCCGGGAGCGCCTGAGACCGGATCGTCGGGGGAGTGGCCTCGTCCCCGGCGACCTGCACGTGCGTCGCGACCGAACGCCTGGACCTGGTGACCGGCGCCGACAGAACATCCCCGCCAGGCTGCAACACGCCCGGCAAACTCGACAGGAGACCGTTCGGCGCGTAGATCCGCAGCTGGCGGCCGACCATCCGCCACTCCATGAGCCGCGCATCGGTCAGCTGCTTCATGATCGCGAGCAGGCTCTTGTCAGCGTCGTAATCGACATTGAAACTGGTCGGCCACGGGTTCCCGGACGCATCCGCCGTACCACCGCCGAGCAACGTGACGCCCTGAAAAAATCCCGCCGATTGGCCGGCCGCGAACACGGTCGCGACCACGTCGCCCGGGTTGCGGTTCTCGAACGTCACCGCCCCGTCGAGAAACCACTCGTCGAACACGGCGGCCAGGCCCCGGCATGCGACCTGCCTTAGCTCGCTCCCCGGGTGGTCCGAAACGCCAGCCCACGCGTCATCGTCGGCGACGAACCACATGTCCGGCGCGCCCGCCATGAGAACCCGAACCTGCCGGTCGGCGTCCACGAGAAGGTGCTCGGCGCCGACCGTGTCCAGCGGAAGGGTCAGCGACAGCGCCCCGACATCACAGAGCACGTCCGAGATCGCCCAGTCGGTCACGGCCTCCAGAACCGACAGCCCTGCCGCTCCGGTCTCGTTGTACACCTGGAACACTGGGGAGATCATCGCAGCCACTTCCGTCGCGAGCGGACCGTCACCGAGAACGCCGACGTCTTCCCGGGGGCTGTGATCTTCAGTGACGGGCCCCGGGACTCATCAGGCGCTGGGCTGATCCGCAGCAGGCGGGACCCGCCGAACCGTATCGACGTGATGATCGACGCCCCGGCCAGTGTCGCCGCGAACCGCCCGCCCGGCTGAACCACCAGCGTCTGCCCCGAAGTCAGCGCCGACGCGTACGAAAACCCGAGCCCAGTCTCGGCGTCCACCACCGACAACGACGAACACGCGCCGGTCACCGAAATCTCGGCGTCGGCGCACGAACCCGACTGACCGCGAAGCGAAAACACCTCAACTGTCTGCGTGCTCGGCCCATCCGTGTCGTACGGCAGGCGCGAAGTGAGCTCGTCGACATCCTCGAAAAACCCGCCCAGCACCAACAGTGTGAACTGGACCTCGCCATAGCTGTTGCCCTGCCTGGTCGGAGCGATCTGCCCCGTGACCCGGCACTGCGCCCGCCGCACCGACCCATCCGGGTACACGCGCCGCACCAACAGAGGCCGATGACGGACCCCGACCAAACGCAGCAACCGATCCAGATTCGCCTCAAACAACGCCCGCTGCGCCGTACCCGACGCCGGCAACACCCACTGGAACCCATCCCACCGCGCACCATGGACACCCATCTGAATCGTGCGCGTCCCAGCAGCCGTCAAATGCGGGCGGAACCGCACCCCATCCAACCCCAGCAGCTCCTGGTCGTCGCCGCGCTCGGCCGCGACGTCATCCCACCCATCAGCGGTGATCATCGTGCCGATGTCGCCCAGGTAGACGCCGTCGATCCACCAGCCCTCGCCCGGGACATCCGTGACGATCGGAGACGCCGTCATCCTCGCTGCCCAACCAGCCCATACAACGCTAGCTTCCGCATCCCAGACGCCAGCGAGTCACCAGCAGTCTCCGGCGCCGGATTGGTGATGTTCTGAGTGACGACCACCGGCTGACCACCACCCCGACCAGCACCGTTCGCCCGCAGATCAGCCCACTGCGCCGCAGTGAACACCGGCTCCGGCCGGCCCGTCGCATTCATCACCGTCGTCAGGCCCGGAGGCAGGTAGCCACCGCTGTCATACTTCGTGGCCTCAACGAAACCTCCATCCCGGAAAGGGTTCACGGCGTCCCCTAGAGCGTCCTTCGCAGCATCCATCAACGCGATCGGCGCCCGCGAAACCAGCTGACCCCACGGCGAATCCGTGATCGAATCCAGCCGCGCGAGCGGGCCCTTGAACAGGCCCGCGATGTCCGGCAGCGGGTTCACCCAATCGAAGAAACCGCCCGACCCCTTGCCGCCCGGCAGATCGGCCAGATGGTAGACCTGCGGGAACGTCGTCACCGGTCGCGCCTGAGCACCCACGTGGATACCGGAGGCTGTCGATGCTGCCTCGAACGGGAGCCCAGCTAGACGTCCAGCCATGTGCACGCCCGGGTCCACGCCGATCGTGTAAACACCCTCACCGGGCGCGAACCCGAGACCACCAAAATTCGCTGCGGTCGTGAAATACCGCGTGTTCCGGGCCTTGTCCAACACTCGCGCCCACACCTCGCCGGCGAGACCGGAGCAGTCGAAACCGCCGGGCCCGACCGCGCCCCAGATGTACGGGAGCGGGTCAACCGATGGCAGCCAGTCCACGGTGTCCTGGATACGCCTCGCGAGCCCGCCGTCACGGAATTTCGCGATCCCGCCAGGGTCCCCGCCGATAGACCCCCCGCGGTTGAGGTAGTCGAAGAATGACCGCCCGAGACGGCTCACGACGTTGGCTTGGATCACGTACTCGCCGTTGCTGAGCATGGCCGGGATGAGGTCCTCCCGTGGCCCGCCTGGCCCGCTGATGTAGCCGCCGTAGGCGCGTTTCTGGACCTGGAGTGATTCTGGGACCGGGACCTCGTCGAGCTTGTCCAGCTTGAAGAACCCGGCGACCTTGTTGAACGCGCCGATGATGCCTTTGTTGATGACTGTCTCGATCACGAAACGCACCGGTGCGGCTGCGATTTCCCGGACTTTGTCCCACGCCCTGCCGATGGCGTCCACGCCGCGCCGGAATCCGTCAACGACCTTGTCGGAGATGTAGTCCTTGACCGCATCGAAGATCGTCTTGATGCCGTACTTACCGGACCAGATCTCTGTGACTGCCGTCTTCAGACCATCCCAAATGTTCGACAGGCCACGGACTTCCCGATCGAACGCCGCCGCCACATGGTCACGGATCCACGTCCAGACAGCCGAGAAGACATCCTTGATCCCTGACCACGTCTCAGAGATCGCAGTCTTCAAGCCATCCCAGACACCGGCCACCTTTCCCAACTGCGTCTTGAAATTCTCGACGACGTGATCCCGGATCCACGTCCACACCGCCGAAAAGAATCCCTTGATGGCCTGCCACGTGTCGCCGACCGCGTCCTTGAAATTGACCCACCCGGCGGCGATCTTCGCCAACTGCGCCTTGAAGTTCTCGATCACATGATCGCGGATCCACGTCCACACCAGCGAGAAAACAGCCCGGATCAGACCCCACGTCACGCCGATCGCGGTGGCGAACCCCGACCACGCGCCCGACAGGAACCCGATGCCTTTCTCAAATGCGGCCGGCAACGTCTCGACGATGAATTTCCCGAACGCTTCCAGGACTGGGCGGATGATGTCCCATGCGGCCGAGATGATCTGCTGGGTTTTGGCCCAGATCAGATCCACTGCGCCACGGAAAAATTCGGATCGCTGGTACAGCTCGTAGAGGGCGACGCCGAGAGCGACGAGACCGATGATGATGAGAGCGACGGGGTTCGCGGCCATCGCAATGTTCATGATCGTCATTGCGGCTGCGACCGCGCCGATCGCCACCGCGATACCGATGATCACCGACGGCGGAAGGCTAGAGATGAAGTCTGCGAAACCCTCAATGACCCGCAGCACGATCGGGCCCAGCGGCGCCAACGACTCCAGGATGTGACCGAAAGCCCGCCCGATCGCGCCCAGCGTGGCCATCACCTGCGGACCAACCTCTTGGATGTACGCGATGAAACCCTGGAAGCCGCTGTTATTTTCGGCGTTAGTCCCGAAATCCGAGAACGCCTGAGTGAGGCTCTCCAAGCCCGTGAAAAAGTCCTGCGTGACCGGGTCGAACGCCTTCACCAAACCCGCGAACCCCTGCACCAGATCCCCGATGATCCGGCCAATCTTCCCCAGCAGGTCCGGGCCCACATCACCCACGTACCCGAAAAAATCAGTCCAGAAAGGCCCACCGAGCGCCTTACCGGCCTCACGAGCCAGGTCACCCATCGTCGTCGCCAGGTCCCCGACGAACGTCGTCAACCCCGGGATCAAAGGCTTCAGCTCCGCGAGACCATCCTGCAACCCCGGCAAGAACCTCGCCTGCGCCGCATCCGACAGCCCAGAGAACTGCGGAAACAGCTCACCCGTCAAGAAATTAACGAACCGGCGGCCCTCCGGCGTGAGCGCCGCCATCTTGTCGCGGACCTTATCCATCGCCGCGCCACCCGTAGCACCAGCAGACTGCGACGCCTGCTGAACACCACGCTGCGCCGAAACCACCGCCTGCTGCGCCGAAACAATCGACTCCGCCGACCGGCGCTGCTGCTGCGCCGCGGCATCCACCGCAACCGCCACAGCCCGCTGCGCATCAGCAACCCGCCGCGCATCATCCGCCCGACGCCGAGACGCAGACCGCTCCGCATCCGCCACCCCACGCTGAGCATCAGCAACCTGTCGAGCCGAATCACCCGCAACCACAGCCTGATTCCGGGCCGCCTCAGACGCCGCGTCCTGGGCGTCCTTGACACGCTCCTGCGCATCCACGACACCCCGCTGAGCGTCAACGACGGCCTTGGAACCCTCGACACCCGCCGCATCCGCAGCAGCTTTCTCCTCAGCCAGCCGCGCATTCTCGCGGCGCTGATTCTCCAGGCCCTGCAAAGCTTCCTCGACCGCAAGCTGGGCACGCTGACGCTGCAAATCCGAAGCCTCCGGATCAGCCATCACCTCAGCCAGCCGCTCCTGCGCCTCCTGCACACGCAGCACCGCGTCACGCTCATCCAGCGCGCCGCCGGCCACACGCGCGGCAAGGTCTTCGGCGTCTCTGGCAGCCTGCTTCCTGGCGTCGGCCAGGGCCCGCTGCGCATCCAGAGCAGACCGTTGCGCGTCAGCGACACCACGCTCGGCGTCCTCAACAGCCCGCCCCGCAGCCTCGACATCGTCGGCGGCCCGCCGGACCGCATCCGCGAGCTGCCGCTTCGCGTCCGCGACCTTCCTGGCGTCATCGACCCGATCCCGGGCCGACTGCCGCTCCGCGTCCCGCACCGACCGCTCAGCATCAGCGACCTGGCGCGCCGCCTGCACCGCAGCCACCCGAGCGTCCTCACGAGCCGACGCCAACCCCCGCTGCGCCTGCTCGACCGCATCCATCGCCGCGGCCATCTGCAAGTGCGCCGACGTGGCACCACGCGCCGACTGCGCCGTCTGATCCTCCGCAGCCTTGATCGCCTGGACCGCGGCAATCACCGGCGCTAGCGCCAGGACCAGGACCCCGACACCACCGGCAGCGACCAGCGCCCCGGTAGCGATCGCGGCCATCGCCCCAGCACCAGCAGCACCGACCGGGATCAGGGCCGGCCCGAGCAGCGCGGCGGCACCGATGAGGGCGAGCATCCCGGTCTGCGCGCCCACCGCGTTTCCGCGCATGAGCGCGAGCTGAGCGGACGCCCCCGCCGTGTCGACGTCCACGTCGATATTGACGCTGCGTCCGTCGAGGCGGCCTACCTCGACCGCGAACCTCCGCAGCTCGGCACTGGCCCCCGCCGCATCCGTCCGCACCTGGAGATCCGTGGTGCCCTTGCCGAGATCCCTCAGCTGGTCCTGGATCCGGCGGATCTCGACCAGCGCGGTCCGCGCGTCAACGTCGACGCCGATGCGCTTGTCCTGGAGCTCGCTGATCCGTCGGCGGATATCGGCGATCTTCCTGTCCGCCTGAGTGGAGTCAGCGTCGATCTCCACATCCGGCAGCGACCGGAACGCCGCTTCCAAGCGTGCTTTTAGCGCCCGGCCGAAGCTACCGCCGTAAGACTCACCGTCACGGGTGCCCTGCGAGGTGGACTCCCGTCCACCCGACCGCAGCCCGTCCCTGACCCCACCCGCCATCTCCCTCTCGGCAGCGGCACCGAAGAGCCGTCCGAACTCCTGCCCGATCTTCGCGGCTTCCGGGTTGACCTGAGCTGCAACACGTCGGGGGAACTGCCGTGCGTCCGGGACGATGTCGACGGAGACAGACCCGACGGTGATCTCACTCATCGGATCCACCTCCCATCATCTCGTCGAGGACCGCTTGGACTTGGTCGGGTTTCGGTTCGGCGCCCATGGCCCGCTGCCGGGCCTTGAGTTCAGCGATGACCTGGAGGCTTTCGGACCCAGACGTGACGAGACCAGATCCGAGAAGACCCCCGGACACTCCGGGCCGGGGGACAGGATCCGGATGCTTCGGGGCCTTGCCCTTCTCCGAATTCACCGTTGCGAGAAGCCATTCGATACGCCGAAGCGCGTCGACCTGAGCCGCCGCCAGATGATCCGACGACGACCAGCGGCCCCACGATTCGGCCGGCCCGAGAGCCTCCCGGTAGACGGCCGGGTCCATCGCGTCACGGGCATCCGTCTTGAAGTGCGACTCGGGCGGGAGACGGTCCATCCAGACGCGGACCTTCCGCCACGTCAGATGAGACCGCCCGTTGTCCGGCCGCCACAGGTCACCGAGATCGGCGCCGTAGTAGTGCTGGAGATCAGCCTCTAGCGCCTCTGCGTGCGCGCGAACTGTCGCCTGGAGGCCCGGTTCCCAGCCGCTGCCTCGCCCGTCGCTTTTCCCACAGCACGGAAGAACGCCTGCGATTCGCCGAGTTTCGGGTCCTGGTCCCGCCACTCGTCCCAGGCATCCCAGTCCGTCTCGGCCAGGACGAGTTCGGCCCACGTGTCGAAGTCGCCGGCCTGCATGGCGTTGAGCGCTGACTGTCGCCACTCGGACATCATCGGGACGTTCACTGTCTTGCCGGTGGGCAGTTCGACGGCGACGGTCTTGACGGGTTGTGGCCCGGTCTCCACGGCGACATCGGTTTCGATCGGCGTGATGTCGGGGTCGGCGAGCTGTTCGGCGTGGAGTTCGGTGGGGGTCTTCACGCCGTCGGGGTATTCGGGTTGCACGGTCATTCTGGTTCTCCCCTGGATTGTTTCCCCTGGTTGGTGTTGGGGCGGGCGCGGCACCCAGGGGAGGTCATGCCGCGCCCGCGATCATGGGTCAGGCGGATGCGAGGGCCGGGACGTGGTGGAACGTGGCCACGGAGACGCCCGCCGAGTTGGCGTACGCGGTGAGGGTGACGCCGTACAGGATCGCCTCGCCAGCTTTGATGGTGAAGGAGTCCTTTTCGGTGACTTCCGCGCTGGGGCAATACTTTCGGATGCGGTTCGGGCCGTCGACGAGATCGAACACGCACGCGTACCGCTGTGCGCGGAACTGGCCCTCGGTTGTGGTCCAGTCCCCGTTCTGGTCGGGGTAGACCGCGCCGTCGCCGGTCAGCGGGAGACGGTTGTAGATGCTCGTGGAGATGGGGTTGGTTTCCAGGAAAACGACCTTGAACGTCGTTGTTTCGTCGGTGACGATCTTCCGGGCCACCGCGCTCAGACCGTACGCCTTCACGTCATTCGACGAGTTCGACAGGTCCGCTGACAGGCCGTCCTCGGAAACCAGGCCCGGAGAAACGAACCCCGGCGCGCCCTGCGTCGTCTGCGTCACCGCGATCGCCGGAGACGTGCCACCCGTGAACGACCCCGACGCCGTCACACCCGCAAGATCCGCCATCCCGAGCGCACCCCGGAACGTCACCACATAGGGAGTCGCCGGGCCAGGACCGCCGCTGACGGTGATGTTCTGAGTCCCACCGATCGTCGACAGCGCCCCCAGGGCGCTCCGGACCGCTGAAGCTGTTGCGTTGTAAGGGATCGCGGCCGTCGTCTGCCCGGCATACGACAAGGTGAACGTCCCACCCGTCGGCGAACCAGTGATCGTGATGGTCTGCTGTTCGTTGACGCCAGCGGTCAGCGCGGTCGTCGCGTTCGTCGGGGCGGTCGTCCCGGGCGGCGCGAACCAAGCCAGCTCGGCGCCCGATGCGCCGGCCGCGCCGATACCGGCGAGAATGAGATCGGTGTTGATGCCCACGAGGGCCTCCTCAGGCGTGCGGAAGTGCCCCGGAGCCGTCGGCCCGAGGTAGGTGATTTCCCCTGGTTAGTGGTGGACCCGCGACGGGCGGATCCGGGAATTACTCTGTCCAGCAGCCGGTTTCGCTGATGCTGCGACGAACTCAGCGAACTGTCGGGCCGCGATCTCCTCAACGAAAGCACGAGGCGTCACACCCTGGCCCGGCTCACCGAACCGGCCGATCAGCAACGCGACCACGTCCGGCCACACCGCTTCATCGACAACGATCTGAAGCGACGGCATCAGACACCAACCGAATGCAGCGTGACAGCCGCCGTCGCGCCGACCCGGAACAGATTCGGGTCCGCCACCGGACGCCGCGACGGACCCGAAGTGATCACCACCCGGGCAACCACCGCAGCACCCCGGACCCCGGCGTCGATCGTGGCGCCGAGCAGGTCGAACTCCCAGACAGTGCAGACACTGCTGCATAGGTCGTCGGCCTGAACGAGCGTCAGCGCGAAAACGTCGACGTCGATGCTGGCCTGGTCCAGCGAGTGCCGACGCGGGCCGCCGGACCTCTCGACCCGGATCAGCGGCTGCACGGACAGGACTTCCTGAAGGTTCGCCGGCGCTTCCGTCGCCACGCGGGCGGCGGGGAACCGGAGCGCGGTCTCCTTGACCAGCAGAAGAGGGGCGGAGGGGTACATCAGGACTGCGCGGACGCCTTGCCCTGAGCCGGGACTCGCTTCTTCGGCGCCTCTTCAGGCTCCGGCCCCGGCCCGGGCTCCGGTACGGCCTGCTTCACGGGCGCGTACCGGGCCAGGCCCTCGCTGACCTTGATGCCGGCCAGGTCCCGGGGCAGACGCTCCGTTCGACCCTGCCGGGTCGGGTCGTCCGGCCGGAACACCCAGATGATCTCTACGTCGTCCACTCAGTCTCCAGCTACGTCGAGCGCATCCCGCAAAGTGCGGTGCGCATCCTGTTTTTCGGTACCGAACTCCACGAGCAGAGACTCCGGCGCCGACGCGGTGACCCTGCCGCACGCCCGCGGCGCCTTCCGGCGGGCACGGGGCGGGTCCTCATCGCGCGGACGGATCAGTGTCCGAGTAGTGATGCTGTCCCGGTACTGGCCCGGATGCGAGCCGGTCTCATCCACGGGCGCGGTCTCTTTTGCACGCGCCGCGACCAGCCCCGCGCGTCGGCCCATATCGGCGAGAATTCCCGGCATCACCAACATTTGGGTGATGCCCTGACGGTTGACCGCGAATGCCATCAGCCCGTCACCCGAACCAGCCAAGCGAAAAGCCCACCCTGAGCTCCGGTGATCGGAGACCAATGCGCACGCGGGTCCCCGTCGATCTCCCACACACCTGCCTCGCCTGGCAAGATCACCCTGTCCACCGACGACGGTGGCCGACCAGACCCCGCATGGACCGTAGACTCCGGCATCATCGCCCCGTACCGCGTGTTCGTGGTCGTGGCCCCAACCGGCTCGGCCTCGGTGGTCGATGACGGCCACCACACCGCGCCAGCCACCATGGTTTGCGGCCACGATGCGACGTCGTTGCCGTACTCATCGACGCTCGTCGCTGCCCCGTCCAAGAGGACCAGCGTCCGGGCGTGCGCGTAGTGACTCAGCACCAGCGCCGCTCCGGCGTGAACGCGCCGCCGCCGTGGCACCAGTCGGGCCGGCCAAGCCTGAAAGACCCGATCACGTACCCGCCCACCGACAGGCCACCGTCGGCGGGAGTGATTAGCGCCAGCTCGGCCGGGAGGAACTGTAGCTCCGCACGCTGAGACTGGCCGGAGAACGTCGCTGACTCGGGTCCCACGGTCTGCGTGGTCACCCCGGCAGGGTTACGCAGGACCCTGAGCGCCGCGTCCGTAAGCACCTTCCGGATCAGGATCATCGGCACCGAAACACCAGCGGCAGCAGCGAGACCTGGCACCGAAGCGTCCAAGATCGCCGATCCCTCTTCTAGCAGTACCTCAGCCATCGCGGCCTGCACGACAGAGAGTTCCTTGCCCCACTTGGCTTCGAGGTCTGCGACGGTCGCATACGCCATCAGGGCCTCCTACGTCGAGTGGATAGCAAGAACATCGAGGACCTGACCCGCCGCCACCGCCACCGCGGCCTTCACCGTGATCACGCAACCGGCCGCGGTCTGCGACTTCACAGCTGCTGTCAGCTGCCCCAACCCCGCCGGGCCCTCAACGCTTGGCTTGATCGAGTACGACGCCGACGGCATCGGCGTCGCCCAAGTAAACGTCCGGTCCACCGACGCCAGCAACGCGATCGCCGGCAGACCCGTATCCCGTGCCTGCCGGACCGTCACCGTCGGCCTCAGCTCCAGCGTCGCGACCCTGGCAGCCAGCGCCGACAGCCCGGTCTGGAGAACAGACACCGACCCAGCCAGGCCATCCACAGCAGTCTGGGACGCTTTACCAGCCAGCGCGTTCACAGCGGAAGCGAGACTCGTTTCGGCTGCCGTCACCCGCGAATTCAAGCCGTCGACTGCGGCCTGCGCGGCCTTCACCCCGACCACGGAAGTCAGCGCGTCGAGGGCCTGCTGGGAAGCGCGACTAGCCACCACCGTCGCCAGCGCCGACACCTGTGCGCTGTATCCACCGACCGTCGACGTGAGCGCCGACAAATCCGCGACGACCCTACTGACCGTCTCCGCCGAAGCCTTACCCGCCACGCTCGGAATCAGCGCGTCAACCTGCACGGCCAGCGAATCCGCCTGCTGATGCAACCCAGCACGATCCTGAATCGACGCCTGCATCGCCGACTTCACCGTCGACGCCAACGCCGCCAAATCGTCAGCCCGAGCCGCGACCTCAGACGCCGCAGCACGAGCAGTGTTTGCCACCCGCATCGACGCATCCGCCCGAGCCATCGCCGCGCTACTGCCGGCTTCACCGGCAGCCTTCACGGTCGCGACCTCGGACGACAGCGCGGCGACATCACCAGCCTCGGAACGCATCGACACCAGGGACCGGCGGCCTTTCACCGGTAAGCCGCCGCAGTCACCGAGTACGTCACCGGGACAGCTGAAACCAGCCGGATCAGCGTGTCATTCGATCGACGACGGTCCTCGACCTCAACGATCCCACCAGGACCCAACGCGGTCGTCCGGTCACCGTCCACAGCCGGATCCGAACCATCCACGGTGAAAAACAGCACGGCGTCATCGGCCGCCGACCAGTTCGTGACCTCAGCTGTCAGACGGCGACCAGCGAACGTGACCGAATCGGCCACGCCCGCCGTCGTCGTCTTCCGGTGCACACTGATCGCGTCCTGACCCACCAGATAGTCGGCCATCGTGCCTCACTCGGTCGGGACGCCGGCGTCTTCGAGGTCGCGGATGATGTCGTCTCTGGACGCACCCGGATCGACAGCGACGTCGTTCGCGCGCGCATAGTCAGCCCACGCCGACTTCGCCGAACCCGGGCCCCGCTTCGGAGGGACCTCAACCTGAGGCTTAGATCCCTCCGCAGCCTCGCTAGCCTGCGCCTCGAAATCCTCCGGAGCCTCGACCTTCTCAACCTCCGGCCCCACCATGGTCGGGCCAGGGTCCAGGGAGACACCCTCGCCCTCGGCGTCCTCCTCCGGGGCGCGTACCTCGGCCGCCTCCGAGGCGACCTCATCCACCGGGGGATTCACTTCCGTGATGCCCTCCGCTTCCATACTCGGATCCTCGATCTGGATCGGCTCCGGCTCGATTTCCACAACCTCGGAAACGAGCGAACCGCCCTCTTCGACATACCGGCGGGCATGCTCACCGATCCGGGTGGCGACGTCGGGTGGCGGCATGGTGCCTTCCGCGTAGACCTCGCCGTCCACCGTGACCGCACTGGCCAGAACCCAGCCCATCAGGCGACCTTGACCTTGAACGTCAGGTCCGGGTTTGCCAGGTGCGGCATTGCGATGACGTTCGCGTCCGTCCACACCGAGATCGGCCGGTCCGTGCGGTGCGCCGCCACGACGATGCCCGGCTCGTTGCCGGCAAGGCCGTACTCCGGCTCCTCGGCCTCCAAGGTCTGGCCGACGTTGGTTGCTCCGAGCTGGGTGGCCTCCCAGGCGTCGGGGGCGACCGGCGGGGGAAGCATCAGGATCGAGTCATCCGGCGTGACTCGAGTGGCGACACCGGAAGCGTTCTCGTACTTCACGTCGTACGTGACGATCGGCGGAAGATCGAAGGACTGGAGGATCTGGCTCAGCTTGTCCGGAGAAACGATCGTAGGCGTGCCGGCGGTAGTGCCGAACGCCGACCGCACGGTGGCGTTTCGGGTGAGCAGGCCCCGGACCTTCGTCGAGGTCAGGATGACGCCCGGAGGGACGCCGTTCTTGTCGATGTACTGCTGGTTGTACGACACCAGGTCGGCGATCGGATCCGCGGATCCCGTGTTCGACCACAGGGTAGGGGCCGTCTGCGAATGGTTGGCGTCCCGGCCGAAGTCGATCTGCTGGTAAAACTCGTTCTCGTCGATCGTCAGCGCCGCGTTGAACAGAGCCTCGCCGCGGAGCATTTCGAGGCGTGACTCGAGTTCGATGGCGCAGTCCAGGCCGTCGCGCTTGAGGATCTCGGCCACGTCCGCGTCGATGTCGCCGCGCAGCCGCAGCCGCTCGTACTCACCGACCCGCTTCTGCACCGAGAACGGCGCCATCTCACCGCTCTTGCGCTGCACCTGCTTGCGCTTGCTGATCTTCGGCTCGGCGTCCCAGCCTCGCGCCGAGGCCGCCCGGCGGAGTCCGCCCGTCCCAGACGCGTAGCGGAAGTCGAGATCCTTGAGCGGCCGCGTCGGCAGCCACTGCCGCAGCGCGAACTCATTGACCGGGCGTGAGGCCAGGCTGTCGCGAACGTAGCCGGTGAGATACGCCGGGGTGATCGCGGAAGTCCAGAGAGCCATTCAGGTCACCCCTCTCAGGCGATGGTGGTGTAGATAAAGCGCGGGTTGCCCGACTGCACGCCGGACGTGATGAGCGACTGCGCGAAAGACGGCAGCCGCGGGATCCGGATGCGACCCCGATAGATGTACGAGGCCACCAGGGGGGCCGCGGCGTCGCGGACCGGCTGGTCAGTTAGCAGGTACCCGACGAGCGTCTGAGACCCGTCGGATGCCGCGTTGTTCAGGACCGTGTACCGGCCGGCGTTGCCCCCGGACGTGAACCGGGCCAGCGGGGTGCCACTGGGGATGTAGCCGTCGGGAAAGTGCGTCCCGGCGGTCAGGGTCGATGTGGCGATGGTGCAGGTTTGGGGGACGTCCGTGCCGTCGCGCGAACCCAGCCAGGACTGGTCGCCATCGCCGTACGTCCGAGTTGTGATTCCGAGCTGCATGGCCCGTCCTCTCCGTTCGGGAACGACGAAGGGCGCCACCAGATCGGTGGCGCCCTTCTTGGATCTCCCTTGCGGGAGGGTTATTCAGTTGTCCCGGACGGATCCGGGGGACTAGGTGGCCGTCGGAAATACAGCGGTCCGATTGCCCGGATGCACTAGCCGTTGGCGAGCTGCTTACGCTGTCGCTCCGCCTTCTGCTGGGCTTCGAGGCGACCACGTTCGTAGTCGCCGAGCTTCGCCGATTCGCGCTTTCCGCCGCCCAGGTCGCCGGGGGAGAGCTTCTCGGGGACCGCCGCCTTGTCTGGCAGCGCGTCGATCCACGCCTTCACGGCATCGTCGTCAACGCCGTCGTCGTCGAGGAAGCGTGACAGGTCGCCAGCTACCGTCCGCATCTGCTCGGGCGTCATACCCTTGCGCTCGGCAGCGGCGTCGATCTTGACCCCGACGAGCTGCGAACCGTAGGTCTTACGTGCCTCCGCGAGAGCCGCTTCCCGGCCCATTTTCTGGCCCTCCTCGGCAGCCTTCTTCACCGCCCGTTCCGCCTCGGTCTGCGACGCAGCCTCCAGGCTGGCCTTCAGCTCGTTGGCCTCGGCGAGCTGCTTCTCCATCTCCCGGATCCGCTTCGCCTGAGCACGCGCATCCGGATCGGCCGTCTTGCCCTTGAGCGCGTCCTCCTGCTTGCGGGTCTTGGCGAGGAGGAACTCGACCTTCTCGTCTGCCGTCATCTCGCCGAACGGCCTCGGTTCAGTGACGGACGTTTCCGGGTCTGACTGAGCCTCCGGCTCCGGCGCCGCGAGAGACATTCGCGCGTCACCGTAGATGGCCCGGTTCTTGGCGAAGACGCCGGCCAGCCAGTCCTTTTGCTCGTGGCTCATAGTCAGCTTGGCTGTCGAGGCTGTGGCGATGCGCATTGCTTCTCCCATGCGGGACGTGGGCACCCATGCGGGACAGCCCTGAGGTACACCCGGCGGACCCGGGTGGATTCAGCGGGTGGCGGCGGCCTTCACCTGGTCAGGGCCACGGAACTCATCAGCTGCCGAGCGGAGCACCGGACCAAGCTCGCCATGCTCGCGCACCGCGACCCTCACCTTCGCCAGCACCGCCGCCGACGTCCCCCCACCCAGCGCGTAAATCCGCTCCAGATCGGCCTGATTCAGAGACAGACCCGGATCACCAGACCCGCCAGCAGCACCCACGATCGGAGCCACCGTGCACCGGCAGAACGTATGCACCGGCAGCAGCTCAGCGACCTTGTAAACCCGGTCAGCGACAACCACACACAACCCACACGGCAGCGGCGGAGCCTCACCATCGCGGGCACTAGCCTCAGTCGCGACCTCCGGGTGAATCACCCGCCGGTACAAGGACACCACCGGCGAACGCTCAGCATCCGCCTGCCATTGAGCGCGCATCGCCAACGTCAGCGCCTGATCGGTCTGCGCTCCCGCACGCTGAACAACCCTCTCCAGCACCTGATCGTCAGACAACGGCTCGGTCGCACGCAGGAACCGGTAATCGTCCGCGAGCCTGGCGTACACCGACTCCAACGGCACTCCACCCCACAGCCGATCCACATCGACCCGGCCGCGGCTCGCCTGCCGGCCCGACACCAACCGCAACAACCGCAGACCGAACGCCGACGTCGACGATGCCGTCTGCCGCTGCGACGCCCTCGTCATTTTCGCCAGCCGCGCCACCCACGACGAGATGTCAGCGGACGAGTACCAGCCAGCGAACGCGGCAACCTCCGCCCGGACCGAAGCCTGCGTGATCGCCGCGATTTCCCACCGGGCAGCAGCCTGCGCCTGCACCAGTGCCAGAGACTCGGCGACCAGAGCCGGATCAGGCCGCGGCATCAGCGGGCTCAGGTTGCTGCGGTGACGTTGTCGCGGCCTTCACGGACGCCAGACGCTGCGCGAACAGCAGGTCGTCATCACGCTCGACTTCCATCCGGTCCACCTGGTCCGGCGAGAAGTCCATGATCTCGATCATGATGGTTCGCCACGGCACACCAGCAGCTGCTGCTTGGGCTGCCGCGGAAGCGCGCTCCGACAGCGACGGCTTATCTGGCTTGTCCCAGATCAGCGAGATCCCGTTCAGATCGGCGCGATCAAGAGCAGCCTGCCTGATCTCCTCGTCTCCGGCGTCTTCGGCCATCCACAAGAAACAGTTCCTCATCACCTGCGACCAGCGAGGATTCGCCAGCGTGATCCGATCCTGAATCTTGAACGTCTGCGCCTCTTTCGCGTTCGCCGCGCCCTCAGCGCTCTGGTTCTCGCCGCCCGGGTCCAGCGTGTGGACCGTCGTCGCTGTCACTGCCGCGAGCTGTCGAAGCGAGTCCCGGATCGCCGTCAAAATCGGTGTGATGTCAACCGTCTGAGACTCCCAGACCGTCACATCCGGCGGAATAGCCCACAACGAGCCCGGGTCCGCGTCGAACATTCCGGTCCAGTCAATCGGCTCGCCCGCGTCATCAGCAACCGGCAGGCCCTGCATACCCCGCTGCCTGAAAGCTTGCAGCTGAGTGATCACCATCTGGCGAAGAATCTCGGCGTTGATCCGATCGAGAAGATCCGTGTGACGCTCGAACTCGGCCACACCCTCATGATTCTCGAAACGAACCAGCGGCATCAGACCCGGCGGCAAACTCCGCGACCGAGAGACCGACCACTCCCACCGATCACTGAAACGCCCCGGATCCGCCGCCTCCGCGATCCCCTCGCCACGCTTGAACGGCTGCACCGCCGCATCGAGCCGGCCAGGCCGGTACAGCAACGCGACATCCTCACCCGCAATGTGATCCCGGTATACCTTCAGACCAGCGACCGTCTTCCACGGCTGCAACGGATCCTGCTCCGAAACCACCGACCGCGGATCCTCAGCCGTCACTACCGGTACGCCCGTATCAGGGTCCACTGGCGATGTCAGCGCGAACGACTCACCGAACCTGAGCATCAGCCGATGAACCTCAGGCTCAACCAGCGACATGTACGCGCGCGTCCAAATCCGCCACGCCTCAGCGTCACCCGTCGCGTCACCATCGGCCGAAGTCCGAACACCACGCGGCGTCATCCGGTTACGGCACGACTCCACCAACAGACTCGCCAAATTCAGCCGCGACTGCCGCTGGAAAGCCGAAAACGCCGGCTTCCACGCGCCAGCGCCCTGCGGCAGCGGCGGTTCGCCACGCCACCGAGCGTCCAGCCGTTCCAAACGATTCAGGCGGCGGGTGTCGTACAGCTTCCGCGACAGCCGAGCCATCCACCAGCCCGCAGACAGAGGCTCCTTGACGTCGATCGGCATCGTCGGGCCTCCCTAGTAGATCTTGCGCGGCACGTAAAACGTAGGCTTCGTCGGCTGGACACCCGCCGCGATCGCATCCGACCGGCACTCGTACGCCAGCGTGGCCGCCATGGCGGCGTCGATCTTCCGCTGACTCTTCGGGTGTTCCTTGCTGATGGTGATCCCAGCACGGCTAGGACGCCGACGAGCGTTCAAGACATGCGACGCCAAAATTCCGTTACCGTCATGCGAAAGCGACTGCGCCAGCACAGCAGTATGGAAACGCTCAAGCGCCGCGACCATCGCCACCGGCCGGTTCGTCCACCACTCCATCGGACGATGCTGCGACGCGCGCACCTTCAGGCGTTCGCCGTACTGGTGCGTCCAGCGGTCAACGTAGTCCTGCCAGAGCGCCGGGTCGCAGTAGAAACCGAGCACCGTGTACCGCTCGAATGCCGCCGCGACCGCATAGTCCACGGCCTCACGGTCAACCTGCCAGTTCTCCGGGGCGTGGTTCGGTTTCTCCCAGCACTCCAAGAGCGTCAGGTGGCCGTCGCTGATCCGGCACGCGACGAGGGCAGAAGCGTCATCGCGCACCGAACCGTCGAACCCGAGCGTGATGGCTTCCTTGTCCGCCAGCACCTTCGCGGCATCCGTGCACGCCGCCCACTCCGGCTGCGACAGCCATGAGTCCGCGGCGTGCGTCACCTGGTTCAGCCAGTCCGACCGCGACACCTGCGGGTCGGCATCCGGCTCCCAGATGCTCGAGCGAATGTGATCAAGGTCCACCCAGCCAGGGCGGTGGCACGAAGGATTGTGAATCGCACACGACTCAACATCCGCCGAGTCACCGTAAGCAACCGCGAGCCCCGCGATGAGGGAGTCGCCATCGGCCATATCCGTCGCCGCCGGCGCCTCGCGATGGTCGAACATCAGGCCGTCGTCGATCCGCGCCTTGCCCGACCGGATCGCCATGTACGCCTGCATCGAGGACTCGGCCACCGAATCCATACCCGGCGTATACGCGTTCGGTGACTCCAGCAGGTGACCGCCGCGCTTGATCACGTTGTTCTTCAGCTTGTTGAACAGGTTCTTCCCGCCGTTGCCGGGCGTCCATTCCTCAGTCTGGTCACACACAACGAACACCGCCGGTGCGCCCTTGGCCGATCCGGCCGCCGCAGTGCGCTTCTGGATCCGCCCGAACGGCAGATTGATGAACGTTCCCAACGGCTCGACGCCCGGATAGTTCTCGAGCACCGGGCCACGAGTCAGCATGTCCAGCAGCGGCGCCCACGTGTTCGTGTCCACCTGCGACTCAGACACCGCGGCAATCTCCACCAGCGGCCGACGAGTACGCGACCACGGCTCACCCACGGGGCGGCCATCCGCATCCCAGCCACCGAACTGCACCGGGCCCAGCCCTTCCAGGCAGGCCATCGCCGCGGTGAAAGGCGACTTGCCCCAACCACGCGGCCGACTGATCACGCCCCGGCGAATCTTCCGCTTGCCCGTCAGTGGATCCAGCTCGTAGAAGCGAAGAATGAACTCAGCCTGCTCGCGCGTCGGCACGAACGGCTGATAATCATCCAACTCCGGGCGCGCCAGATTCTCCGTCAGCCAGTCCAAGCACTCGAACCCGAGCGTCGGAACCTCGCCCGGCTCAGACGGACGCCACGGCAAGAACTACTCCGACGACGCAGAGGGAAGAGACTTCAGAACCCCAAGACGCTCACGAGAAGATAATCCAGGCTTGGCTTGGCGGCGAGAATCTTTCTCATCTGCGTCCGCGAAAACGATCCGCAGACGGGCCCTGTCCTCTGGGGTGGCGCCGAACTTAGCCACCCGCAAACGGATTTCCGAAGCGAGGGTGAAGGTTCGCTTCTTCATGAACTCGTGATGGAGAACCGCGCAGGCCTCAAGTTCGGACCAGTCCACCTCGGACCACGTCTCGATCAGCGGCGACTCGCACCAACGATTCCACCAGCGGATTGTCGCCGGGTGCCAGACCTCGTCGTATTCCAGAAGGTCATCGGGCAACTCACGCGGAAAAGTCGGGGTGTGCTCAATCAGGCGTTCTGGAGTGGGCCCGCCATTGGTTCGGACCCGACGAGAGGAAGGCTTGGGGGCTGGGCCTCGACCGGCCATCGGGCAATCACCCTCTTCCTGCCTCGTTCGGGTACCGACATCGCGACGACGTCCGTTGAGTTGCGCTTGGCTGCATTGCAAGTCCAGTGGGCGAGCTGAGCGTTCGCCAGCGCGTGTTCGCCGCCAGCCGTAATCGGGACGATGTGATCCACGGTCGCTTCTTCGTAGCGATCCCCGCGAATACGCCAGTCAATGGGGCCGAGGCAAAGTGCGCAGATCCAACCGTCTCGTCGCACGATGTCGCGCATCGTGAAGCGGCCAATGGTCTGAGCGCCGCGACGACGAGCCTGACGCCGGAGCGCAGTCGAACTTCCGAACTGCCGGTTGTACTTCAGGCGGCACTCGGTGGAGCAGTACAACTGCTTGCCATTGGAGACTGTGAACTCGACGTCACAGAATCGACAGGTCCGCATCTTGCCGACGGAACTCCCGGCAGCCGAACGGCGCCGGCAGACCTCATTGCAGAACTTGATCCTTATATCCGCCGACTCGATCGGTAGCGAGCAGTAAAGGCAGTGGCGCTCGGCCAGCCACGTCGGTGCCTGGCCGTCCGGATGTGCCCGTCGCCATTGGTGGCAACGGGAACTGCAGACCTTTCGCGGCCTTCCCTTACCCGGGTAGGGCGGAAGGGGCGCGTTGCAGACCTCGCAGTTCATGCCCACATTCTACTTGAGATGCAGCTCTTATAAACGAGTTACATAAACCCCAGTATCGCAGCCAGCCCGAGGACCAGTGCGCTCCGGCGTTGGTCTAGGCCCGGGGTGGGGGGTGGCCCCCGGGGGGTTAGAGGAGTCCTGGGTGGCGCTGTGCCGGCCTGCGGGCGCTTGGTCGGGCTGCTGCTGCCTCTGCTTGGATCTTCGCCTTGTGATGCGTCAGGCAGAGGCTTGCTGCGTTGCCCAGGTCGTCGGTGCCACCGGTACTGGCGGGCGTGACGTGGTCGACCTGTTCGGCAGGGGCCGCGCACCGTGCTCCGTGTTCGACGTGTGTGCACTGGTATTGGTCGCGGGCGAGTGCGGCCGGCCTGATGTGCTGCTGCCAGTGGTAGGTGCTGGTGCGCTTGCTGGATGCGGTGCGTGGGCTGGCTGACCAGGGCATCAGTGTTTTCCGGGTCGTGAGCCGGTGGCGATGAGGTGAAGCGTTGAGCAGAGCCCGTTGATGACGTTGGGTGCGAGGGGCTTCTTGCCGTCTTCTGTGATGGCCTGCTGGATTTCGCGTTTACAGGATTCGAAGTCGCCGTCCTTGCCCCAGCCGATCTTTCCGGCGCCTTCCCCCTTGGTCCAGTAGGTGATTAGCGCGGGTGGCAGTCCGGTCCCTTCAGCCATGGCGGGCCTCCCTTAGTGGGCGGTGGCTGCGATGGCGTATCCGAATGCGACCCAGAGGGGCATGCAGATTAGGACGCCGATGATGATTCCGCGCCAGAACCGTTGGTGTTCGTGGTCGTTGGGGTGGCGTAGGTCGGGGTCCATTAGTCGAGGGGGTCGCTGATGGTGGGTTCGGGGATGAGGCGGTCGCCGAGTTCGTCGCGGGGGTCGGCGATGGGGGTGACGAGCATGCGGCTGGTGACGGCGACGATGAGGGGTGCGGCGACGGCGATGATCCCGAGGATCGCGGCCTGCTGGTCGTCGGTGATGTCGAGGCCGTAGGCGGTGAGGAGCGCGATGACTGCGGTGACGGCGGAGGTGAGGCCGGCGCGGGTGATGAGGGGTTCGCGGGTCACGGTGGCGTCCTTTAGGGGGTTTGGCGGTACTGCTCGCAGTCGACGAGCAGGTGTTCGAGTGCGGTGGCGGAGTCGGCGTGGGCTTGGGCTTCGATGGGGTCGAGTCCGGGGATGGCGGCGAGGACGCGTTCGCGCTGGATTTGGACCTCGCTGCTGGCGTTTCGTTGGATGCAGGAGGGGTATCGGTTGCGGTTGGCGTCGTCGATGAGTTCCCGCGCGCGGTCGGCAGCGTCGTTCGCGACAACCACAGCGACCGTGCCGACAGCGATCGCCAGGGCGGCCAGGACGAGGATGAGCGCGACGGTGAGCTGACGCAGACCTTTACGGGTTCGCTTGGCCCGGGCGTCGTTCACGGCCTGTGTCTTCTTCGCGAGTGCCTCGGCGGCTTCGGCCTTGGCCCGGAGGTTCGCTTGCTCCCGCTGGATTGCGCTCAGTTCAACGGTGGCATGGGTCATGCCTTCGACCGAGCGCCGCAGTTCACGCACACCGGCAATGGCCTCGTCGACCCGGGCGTTGAGGCTCTGGATCTCGACGGGGTCAGTCATCCGTTTCTCCTTGCAGGTGCACCCGGAGCAGTTCCAGGAGGCTCACCTCGAGTTCGTCGGCCATCTGGTTCGCTGCGATGGCGAGTGCGGCACCCTCGCGGATGATCTCGTCGGTGCGCTCGCTCAAGTCGTCGGCCACCTTCATCCCCGGCCCTCGGTGATCCGTCGGGCGGTCATCTCCTCGACGAAGCGAGCGTTGATGTCCGTCGCCCGGGCGAGCGCGGGCATAAGTTCTTTCCCGGTGAGGTCTTGGAGGCGCTGCACCTGGTCTTCGAGGTGCGCGATCCGTTCGTCTCGGGCGGCGTTGTCGGCTGCGTGGCGCTCTTCTTCCTTCCGGAGTGTCCACTCGGGAACGAAAAACTTCCGGAAGGCGACGCACGCGAGGACGAACGCCAGGAAACCGAACTGGACGCCGTACGACTGAAGGATGCTTTGCAGGTCGAAGCCCTCGGGCGCCTGTTTCACTGCGTCGGCGGCCGCGGCCAGGGCGGCCAGCATGAGCGTTACTTCTTCGCGGGTGCGGCGCCGAGCTTGGCGAGCGCGGTCATGATTTCGGCGTGTCGGAGGCCGTCGGAGCGGGTTTGCTGGTCCTGGTTGAGCTCGATGTTGGACAGGCATCCGGCGAAGGTCATGTCGGCGTGGGGCTGTTCGTCGGGGGTGACCTTCTCGTTGGGGATGAAGCGGTCGGTGAGAAGGAGGTCGCGGAGGCCGGCGAGGACTTTCTTCGCGGCGAGTTCGGCGATCTGGTTGCGGTCTTCGGGGGTCACGTCGTCCTCCTGGAGGGCTCGGATGCGTTCGGCGGCCTGTCGGACGGCGCGTTCTCCGGCGACGATTTCGAAGTGCATCCCGTCGATGGTGGCGCTGAAGTCTTCGCCCCAGCGGACGATCTGATCGTCCCGGTTGATGTCGGCGAGGATGCGCCGGACCGCGGTCTTGGTCTTCATGCTGAAGGTGCCGTGGGAGCCGCGGGGATGCCGAAGCGCGTTGATGTCGATCGCGGTCGCGGAGGCGTGGCAGCTGTAGCCGGTGCTCTGCCCACGGACGGGCCGAACGGCGTAGGACCAGTCATCGAGCTGGCCCGCGTCGACGGACTCGACTTCGCGGTCGAAACGGCCGATCAGGTAGGCGAAGACGGTGGCGACGTCGCGGTTGGCGGCGTACCAGGAGCGTCCGCCGGCGGTGAAGCGGGTGGGGGCGGTGGTGAGGACTCGCCATCCGTTGTAGCTGGTGGCCATGGTCCGCCTCCCTGGGCCGGGCATGACGAAACCCTCTCGCCACGGGGGGTTGGCGAGAGGGTTTCGAGTGTGGGGGTGTCGTTGTCGGATGCACTTCACGACTCTGACGTTCGAATGGTTGCACGCGATGGTTCGAGCGTCAAATAGGCGTTCCCGGATGGCCCAACTTGATTGATGGTCAACCGCCCTCATGCTGTCGAAGCACAGCGATCAATGCCTGGCCGTGGTCGGCGCCCGCGACGAAGCCGGCGTGGTAGACGCACGTGAGGTGGCCGTTGATGACGGTGAGGGTGTCGGTGTCCTCGCCGTCGGGGGCAGGGTGGTAGAGGCAGATGGAGCAGATGAGACTCATGACGCTCTCGCCAGTTCGGCTTTCCGGGCCCGCATCCTCAGCCGTTTGCGCCAGAGTGCGTCTACGTCCCCGAAGCGCACCCACCCGGCTCGGTCTTCGAGTGCGCCCCGGTGGATCCACAGGTCGATGGCCTTGCGGACGGTCTCGGGCCGGTCGACGTGGTAGCGGGCCGAGATCAGCGATACGGCCTCGCTACGCCGGACCAGGGATTCCCCGACGGCTTCCCATTGCCGGGTCCTCAGGACGGTCGCGTCGTAGCCGCGGTCGCACACGCAGGTGACCCTGAGCGCGTCGGGGGGCCCGCACATTGCCATGCCGCAGGCCTCGCAGTGGCCAAAGAACCACTTCGATGCGGGCCGGTCGATGACCTTCAACGCGAGATTGTATGCGACCTTGAGGGCGGTGAGACGCGCCCCGACGGATGGCATCCGGGCGGTGAGGCGGGCTTGTTCATCGGGTCGGCGGTGGTCGGGGTGGGAGCTGATTCCTTTGATGGCGGAGCGGATTTCGGTGAGGGCGTCGAGCGCGTGCGTGTTGATCGGGAGGGGGGCTGCATTCTGTCCGGGCTTGCTGCCTTGTTCGGTGAGGGTGATGGCGTCTTGCCGGGCGAGGGTGATGTTGAGGTCGACGATGAGCGCCGGTGTGTCCGCGATCAGCCCCGCGAGTTGGGCGAGGCAGTACCGGCACAGGTATAGGTCCCGTGTCTCGGCCCCGCACACCCCGCACGCGAGCAAGGTCTGTGTCATCGTGCCTCCTGCTGATCGAGCTGGTCCCACATCGGATCGTCGGGATTCAGTCCCCATTGATCGGCGTCGTAGTTCGTGGCGAGGTCTCGCATATCGATCCACTCATCGAGGAGTTCATCCCGCCGGGCTGGCTCGGTCGTCGCTCGCAGGCCGTTCGACAGCCGCTCGTAGGCCAGACCATGCCCAGGCATCAGACCTCCGCATTCGGGTCGACGTCGTTGATCTGAGCCCACCAGTTGATCTGTCGCTCCCAGAACGCTCCGTGCATGTGATCGGGCAGTTCGGCGCAGACGGTTGGCCCATCGACGGGCTCGTCCGCCCGATACCCGAGCCGCACCTTCGCAGCGGCGATCTCGGCCTCGATGTCGTACGCGAGCATCAGTCCTCCACGGTCGGGTTGAGTAGCGCATGCTGGCGCGTGTACTCGTCTGCTGTCATGACCAGAACAAGCAGTGGATCGTTAGTGCAGCGGCTGTAGAGGACTGCGTCGAAGTGCTCGTCGTCGTCTGCAAGGCCATAGAGCGGGCCGCCCATGTAGTGCTTGCCGATGATCTTCAGCCGGTCGCCGGGCTCAGGCAGTCGCCTGCCGCCGTAGGAAGCGACGTGGAAGGCGGGCATCGGGCCCTTCTTGGTCCTCTCGCCTAGCCACACGCATCGCGGGCCGTATCTGTCTGCCGTGGCGTATTCGTGGTCGCCCCGGTGGTTCGCCGGCATCCAGCAGCGGACGGGCCGTGCCCACGGGATGACTTTCTCGGCCGGGCATCGCGGGTCGGTGGTCACGACTCGCCCAGCAAGGGTGCGAGGCGGTTGAGGCGCGCCTCCTGCCAGCACTCGGCTACGCGACCCGCGGTGTTCGGCACGTCGATTCCGGCTCGGGCGGCGGAGTGCGCGAGGCGTAGCCAGATCGCACGGTATTGGCTGCTCACCCTTGTGCCTCTCGCCTCATCCTGGCCAGGTACGGGCCCACCCAGTCCTGTGTCAGCGGGTGCCGTGCGTGACGTGGCCGACGGCGAAGCCAACGGGGGAGCCTCACGGAACTCCGATCATGTTGAGGGCGTCGCGGAGGTCGGTTTCGGCTCTGGCGCGGATGGCGATCTCGGCCAGCGTGATGGCCGCTTGGTGCCGGTCCTCGGGGGTGGATGTGGCTTTCAGGATCCCGTTTTCGGTGATCTCGGCCATCAGGTAGCTGTCACTTTGATGCCGGCCGACGGGTCAACGACGAGGTCACCGAGCAGGAAGCGGTCGAACGCGCGATGACTGGCCGCCATCAGATCGCCGACGGGATCAGCGGCCGGTTCACTCCACGGAATTCCCGTCGCGTACCGGACAGGCAACCGACGCCGGGCCTGCTCCTCGTCCATCGGGTGGCACCACCAGCCGGGCCCGTCATCGCGCCGCAGCAGCTGGTACCGGGCCCCGGCGATCGTCACGACTTGTCTGCTCACGTGCCCTGCCTCCCCTGACGCCACCAGACGATGCAGTATCGCACGCACCACCGACGGTGTTACAGGGACCTCTCATTGGGGCATGGCTCAGGAAGCGGTGCGCGTCTTGCGCTTTTCTTCCCAGGCGGTCACGTCGTCCGGGTCGAAAAACCGGACACCGCCCACCATGAAAGAGGGCGGAACCTCGCCGTTTCGGTCCCATCGACTCCACGTAGCTCGGGAAACCTTTTTCCCGCCGGTCCCGTACCGCAGCAGCAGATCCTCGATCCGCAGCATGGTCTTTTTCGGCATGTCAGCCTCCTGGTCGAATTGGATCGCCTACGCTCACCAATGTAGTCCTCATGCTACCGGGGGTAGCGTGGAGAACACCACGACGAGCAAGAAGGGTGGCGCGCATGGGCTCCATCGAGACCCTCTACGACCAGGCAGGCAAAGCCCGCGGGTACCTCGCCCGGTGGCGCGATGAGGCCGGCGCGAGCCAGAAAAAGACATTCCTCCTCAAACACGGCCTCCGCAAGGAAGACGCCCGCCAGCATGTGACCAAGATGGAGCGCGCCAAAGCCGTCGACGAAAACGAGGGCTACGACACCAAGATCACCGTCGCGGCCCTCATTGAGAAGTACATCAGCCTCAGGGAATCCGACCTCGCAGAGGCATCCATCGAGGCCATGCGCCGCAGGCTCCGCCTCCACATCGCGACCACCCCACTGGGGAGAATGCCTGCCCGCCGCGTCCGCTGGTCACACGTCCAGGCATGGGCCACTCGGATGCGCACGGGATCGTCCGAGGCCACCGTCGAGGCAACCCTGGCGCTGGTCAGCTCGGCGCTGAACATGGCGATCCGGGACCAGGACATCAAGCCCACGTACGCGACCCACAAGATCGCCATCAAGGATGACGCGGCCGAGCCGACGCCCTTCGTCCCGCTGGAGGTAGAGGACGTCGCGGCGATCCTCGCGCAGATGGATCCACGGCGACGGATCATCGCGGAAGTCCAGGCGCACACAGGGGCCCGGGTCCAGGAGGTACTTGGACTGCTGCCGCCCGGAGCCGGCGAACCGATTGAGATCGATCTGGACGCGAAGGTGATCCGGTTCCGGGAGCAGCTCCATCGGCGGCGGCGGGTGCGTATCCCGATGAAGACGCCTCAGTCGCGCCGCGACGTCGTCATCGGCGACGTCCTGGTCTGCCTGCTGCGTGACTACTTCGCCGAGCACCCGACCGCCGGGCAGAGCGTCGCGTTCACCGATGCGGAGGGCCGGCCGTGGGGCTATGACGCTTACTCGGGGCATCTGGAGCGTGCGGCTCGACGGGCGGGTCTGAGTGCTTCTACGCACGATCTGCGTCATCACCACGCGTCGGTGCTGATCCGGGCGAATGTGCCATTGCTGGCCATTGCGCGGCGGCTTGGGCATAAGGGGGTTCGGCAGGTGGAGGTGACGTACGGGCATCTGCTGCGGGCTGTTGACACGGTCCTGCGGAGCGCGGTGGATGACGCGTGGGGGGAGGCGCGGGTGGCGGGGGATCTAGACCATGGCTCGGATGGTGTGCCTTGATCGTGCCATGGCTGATGCGTGTAGGGGGCTGACCTGCAAAGCATTGCGGAAGGTGTGGTTCTGCGCCGGGTCGAGCACCTCCAGCAGCGCCGCCGCCGGATCGCCGCGGAAGTCCGAGCCGACCTTGTCGATCTCGTCCAGCAGCACCACCGGGTTCATCGTGCCGGCCTCCTGGAGCGCCCGCACCAGCCGCCCGGGCAGTGCGCCCACGTAGGTGCGCCGGTGCCCGCGGATCTCCGCCTCGTCGCGCACGCCGCCCAGCGCGACCCGGACGAACTCGCGGCCCAGCGCCCGGGCCACCGACTCGCCCAGCGAGGTCTTGCCCACCCCGGGCGGGCCGACCAGGGCCAGCACCGCGCCCGAGCCCCGCCCGCCGACGACCTCCAGGCCCCGCGAGGCCCGGCGGGCGCGCACGGCCAGGTGCTCGACGATCCGCTCCTTCACGTCGTCCAGGCCGGTGTGGTCGGCGTCGAGAACCTCACGGGCGTGCCGGATGTCGGTGCTGTCGACCGTGCGGCTGCTCCACGGCAGGCCGAGCACGGTGTCCAGCCAGGTCCGGATCCAGCCGGTCTCCGGCGAGGCGTCCGAGCCCCGCTCCAGCTTGTCCACCTCGGCCAGCGCCGCGGCCCGCACCTTCTCCGGCAGGTCGGCCGCCTCCACCCGCGAGCGGTAGTCGCCGGACCCGCCGGCGTCCTCCTCGCCCAGCTCCTTGCGGATGGCCGCGAGCTGCTGGCGCAGCAGGTACTCGCGCTGCGTCTTCTCCATGCCCTCCTGGACGTCCTCGGCGATCTTGCCGGTGACCTCCATCTCGGCCAGGTGCGCCCGGCCGCGCTCCAGCAGGAAGTCCAGGCGCTTCTCCACGTCGAGGGTCTCCAGCAGGGTGACCTTCTCGGCGGTCTCGATCCAGGTGGCGTAGCCGGCCACGTCGGCCAGCTCGGACGGGTCGCTCATCCGCTGCACCGCGTCCAGCACCTGCCAGTTGTTGCGCTGCTGGAGCACCGTGGTGAGCACCTGCTTGAACTCGGCGGCCTTCTCCCGCACCCGGCCGGTCACCCTCTCCGGCTCCAGCGTCTCGGCCTCCACCCACAGCGCGGCACCGGTGCCCACCACGCCCTGGCCGATCCGGGCGCGGGCGCCCGCCCGCAGCACCGCGGCCGGCTCACCGCCGGGCAGCCGGCCGATCTGCACGACCTGGACGATCGAGCCGATCACGCCGCTCTTCCCGTCGATCCGGGGAACAGCGAGCACCTCCAGCGGCTTCTTCGAGGCACCGCGCGCGGCCCGCGCGGCGTCGATGGTCTGCTGGGCCTGCGCCGTCAGCTCGATGGGCAGGGCCATGCCCGGGAGGACGACGACATCATCGAGGAACAGGACGGGGTAGGTCTGGGTGGTCATGCCCGGTCAATGCGATTACTTGATTACTTAGTTCCGTGTTCGCCGTCGGCGGATCATCGCCGGGCCGGCGTGAGCTCTGCGTGACACGGCGGTCCGGGCGCCGCCCGCCACCCGGGTGACTAGCCGTGGCGGCGCTCACCCAGCGCGAGCCCGGGCGGTCCGCCGGATCCCTGCGCGAAAGCCCCGAACCGCTCCGCCGAACCCGCTGTGACCTGCGGCGATACTTCCCTGGGGTGGGGGAGTTCCAGATTTCCTCATGACCGGTCGAGGATGGGCCGATGAGAGGACAGTGACTTCCAGCCGCCAGGTCTCGCCGCCGCCCAGGGCCGGTGCGACCACCAGGGTCCCGCAGACGCGGGAATCCCGTGACGGCCGCGCCCGTCAGGGGATGCTCGCCGGCTTCGAGATCGTCGAGCAGCTCGGGAACGGCGCCGACAGCACCGTCTTCAAGGTCCGTCGGCCGCAGGACGCGAACCAGCCTCGGCGCGCCGAGTACGCCCTGAAGATCCTCGACAAGCCGCTCGCCGACTCGCACGAGGCCGAGGTGGCGTTCCGCCGCGAGGCCGCGCTGCTGGCCGGCGTGAACCACCCCGGACTGCTGCGGGTGTACGAGGTCGGTGCCCTCGACCGCCGCCCCTACCTGGTGATGGACCTGGTGCAGGGCCGCGCCCTGTCCGACGTGCTGGAGAGCGGCGCGCTGGCCACCGACAAGGTGGTCGCGCTCACCCTCGACATCGTCGAGCCGCTGTCGGCCGTGCACGACAAGGGCCTGGTGCACCGCGACCTCAAGCCGGCCAACGTGATCATCATGGCCAACGGCGAGGCCCGGCTCATCGACTTCGGCCTGACCGCCCGCGACGACGAGGACGGCGACGGCGCCCCGGCGATGGTCGGCACCCTGGCCTACGCCGCGCCCGAGCAGGGCGGCACGCTCAAGCGTCCCGTCGACAACCGCTCCGACCTGTACTCCCTCGGCGTGATCATGTTCCAGGCGCTGGCCGGGGTGCTGCCCTTCCGTAGCTCCGACACCGGCGAGCTGCTGCGCATGCACGCCGTCACCCCGGCCCCCGACCTGACCGAGCTGGTGCCCAGCATCCAGCCGGCCCTGGCCGAGATCGTCGCGACACTGCTGGCCAAGGACCCCGACGACCGCTACCAGAGCGGCCGCGACCTGGCCGCCGACCTGCGTGCCCTGGCCGGCATGCCGCGCAGCCCCGGCGACGCCCGGTCCGGCTCCGCCGAGGCCCCGCTGTTCGGCCGCAACGCCGAGATCAGCATCCTGTCCGGCCGCTGGAACGAGGTGCGCAACGGCCGCAGTGGCGTCGCCCTGGTGCACGGCGGTGGCGGCACCGGCAAGACCCGGCTGGTCACCGAGCTGCTCCAGCGGGTGCGTGAGTCCGGCAGCACCGTGCTCCAGGCCGGCTGCGTGCCGGACAGCCCGGTGCCGTTCGCGCCGGTGCGCGACGCGGTGCTGAACCACCTCCAGGAGATCGCCCGGATGCCGGTCGGCGACCGGTGGCGGCGGCGGGCCAAGATCCGCGCCGCGTCGGCCGGCTGGTCGCCGTCCATGCTCGGCCGGATCGCCCCCGGCCTGGAGGCCATCCTCAACGGCTCGGACACGCTCAAGGGCAAGGACAACCTGACCTCGCGCTCCGGCGTCGTCGGCCGCCGGGAGAGCGGCCCGGCGCAGACCGAGCCGGAACCGGTCAACGAGAGCCAGTTCGCCGTCGCGATCGCCGGGTTCCTGTCCGCCCTCGCCCGGGAGTGCGGCGACCTGCTGCTGTTCCTCGACGACGTGCAGTGGCTCGACGAGGGCTCCCGCCAGGTGGTCGCGCACCTGGCCGGCCAGTTCTCCGAAAGTGGTGGCGGGCGGGTGCTGATCCTGGCCGCCAGCCGCGACGAGGTCGAGCACGCCGCCGGGCTGGGCGCGTTCTACCATGCGGCGGGCATGGCGCTCGACGTCGAGGTGCCGGTGATGGAGCTCGACGAGGAAGCGATCGGCGAGCAGATCCGCTCGCTGATCCCCGGCCTGGACGCCGGTTCCCGGCTGGTCGAGATCCTCGCCCGGCGCAGCAACGGCAACCCGTTCGTGGCCGGCGAGTACCTGCGCGCCGTCATCGACGCCGGCCTGCTCCAGCCCTCGTGGGGCAGCTGGCAACTGGACGAGGAGGGCCTGGACCGGCTGGAGCTGCCGCAGGACGCCGTCGGCCTGGTGCTCACCCGTCTCCAGAACCTCGCCCCCGGCACCTACGAGCTGCTGGTCACGGCCGCCGCCATCGGCACCGAGTTCCACGCCGAGGTGCTCGCCCCGCTGCTCGGCCTGACCGACGAGGAGGTGCTGCCCGCACTGTCCGAGGCGGTCGGGCAGCGGCTGATCGACCCCCGCGACGGCGGCTCCTACGTGTTCCTGCACGACCGGGTGCGCCAGGCCCTCCAGAACCAGCTGGACGAGGACGAGCTGGCCGCGATGCACCTGCGGATCGCCCAGTCGATGGAACAGTCGATGGAGCACGGCGCGGCGTCCGGCGCCACCGGGGCCACCACCCGGCCGGAGTACGCGTACGCCATCGCCCACCACTACATGCAGTGCGACCCGGACAGCGACGAGCGGCTGGAGAAGATCTTCGACGCCGCCTGGCGGGCCGGGCGGCTGGCGCTGGAGAACCACGCGCCGAACGAGGCGATCAACTTCCTCGAGTTCGCGGCCGGCCTGCGCGCCCAGCCGCCCGGCTCGTTCCTGATCGAGCTGGCGCACGCCCTCAAGCAGAACGGCCGGCTGGAGGCCGCCCGCAACCGCACCGAGCAGGCGCTGCGCGGCGAGACCGACCCGGTGCGCCGGGCCGGCATGTACTCGCTGCTCGCCGACCTGCACCGCGACGACTGGGACAACGCCGCGTCCCTGGCCGCCGTGGCCAGCGGCCTGGGCGAACTCGGCCTGGCCCTGCCCGCCTCCCGGCCGCTGCTGCTGGTCTCCTCGTGGCTGCGCCTGCTGCTCGCCCGCCTGCGCGGCGGCCCGGCGGCCCCCGCCGACACCGCCACCGACACTTCCACCGACACTTCCGCCGACGCCCGTGCCCAGGCCGAGCTGGTGCGCGAGCGGCTGCTCGTCACCATCCAGCTGCACAGCACCGCCTCGTTCGTGGCGCTGTTCGCCCAGGACCGCCCGCTCGCCCTGGCGCACGCCCTGCGCGCCCGCGCCTGGGCGGTCCGGCTCGGCCCGGGCCCGGGAAACGTGCTGGCCCAGGCGCACTACGGGATGGTCGCGGCGTTCCGTGGCCGGCGCCGCGCGGCGCTGCGGGCGTTCCGGGCGATGGATGCCGACCCGGTCTCCGAGCTGCCCACCCAGCGCGCCGCCAACTCCTACCTGCGTGGCCTGGCGGCCTACGGCGGCAACCTCGACGACGGCGTGCGCTGGATGCGTGACACCGAGGCCGACGGGCCGTGGACGGAACTCGCCCACGAGCTCGACGCCATCGCCGTGTTCAGCATCCGCGCCTGCATGGCCGGCCGCACCGCCGAGGCCCAGCACTGGCTGGACCGCGGCCGCAACCGGCAGACCGGCCGCAACGTCGACGCCACCCCGTTCGTCGGTGCCGCCCCGATGACCCTGTCGCTACTCGGCCGCTTCCCCGAGGCCGGCACCGAGCTGCGGCAGATCCGCCAGACCTGTGAGCGGGTGCCCACTCTCGACCTGCTGCGCCAGATGGCCACGCTGTTCCAGCTCACCGAGCAGCGCGACTTCGGCTCGGTGTTCGACACCGTCGCCGGTGAGGTCGAGGCCGCCTACCCCGAGCCGGAGCGGGTGTTCCGCGCCCACCACCCGATGTTCTACCTGATCGGCGTGGGCCGCCTGGCCCAGCTGCGGGCGGCCGTCACCGACGCCGAGCGCCAGGCCCGGACGATCGCGGCCCGGCACGCCGTGGAGCGGGCCGGCCGGCACCCGGGCCCGCCCGAGCTGGAGGCGCTCGCCGCCCTGCTGCGCGCCGACCTGGAGGTGGCCGTCGGCCGTCCGGGCAGCGCCCTGGCCCTGCTCAACGGCATCGGCCTGTACCTCACCCCGGACGCCCCCACGGTGTCGTTCGAGGTGGCCCGCATCCGCGCCCGGGCCCTGGCCGCGCTCGGCACCCCGGAGGCCCGCCGCCAGGCCCAGCACGCCTACGCGATCGCGGTCGGCGAGGGCTGGCCGCACCGCGCCCAGGCCGTCGGCACCGAGTTCGCGCTCGGCACCGACTGGCTCGGCTCCGCCGCCGGCGGCACCGTGGGCAAGAGCTCCGGCACCACCTACTCGGCCGGGCACGAACGCCAGCGGCTGGCCGCGCTCCAGACCGTCAGCGCGGCCGCGGCCAAGGTGCTCGACCCGCGTGTGCTGGCCCGGATCGCCCTGGACGAGACCATCAAGCTGCTGTCGGCCGACCGCGCCTACCTGTTCCTGGTGCCCGAGGACGACGAGGAGGCCAGCCTGTCCGGCGGCCTGGAACGGTACCTGGGCCGGGACGCCGACGGCCGGGACATCGCCGAGCTCACCGGCTACAGCACCACTCTCGTCGACCGGGTGCGGCAGACCGGCCAGGTGCAGGTGTTCACCGGCACCGAGGAGGGCGCCGTGCTCGGCACCCGCAGCGTGGTCACCCACGGCCTGCGCTCGGTGCTGGCCGCCCCGATGAAGGTGGACGGCCGGATGACCGGCGTGGTCTACCTCGACAGCCAGGTGGCCAAGGGCATCTTCACCACCGGCGACGGCGACATCCTGTCGGCGCTGACCAACCACATCGCCACCTCGATGGAGACCGCGCGGGTGGCCCAGCTCCAGATCACCGCGGCCAACGCCGACCGCGAGCGGGTGGTCGCGAACAACCTGCGCGACGCCCTGCGCGAGATGGCCGAGAAGCTCGACGACCCGGACCAGGTGCTGCGCGAGCTGCTCGCCGCCACCGGCCCGGTGCTCGGTGCCGACGGCGCCTGGCTGCTCAACGTCGCCGACGGGGTGTACTCGCTGCGCGGCGCCGGCGACGCCGAGCCGGAGCAGGTCGCCGAGGACGCGAAACTGCGCGGCCTGCTGGCCCTCCAGCAGCCCCGGGTGGGCAACCCCGACCTGGTGCCGGCCGGCCTGGCCACCCATCTGGCCGGCGCCACCTCGTGGATCGCCGTGCCGATGCGCTCGCGCCGCGCCGACCTCGGCGTGCTCCTGGTGCGCTCCACCGGCAACGGCGCGCTGTCCGAGAACATCACCACCGCGGCCGTTCTCGCTGCCCAGGGGATGAGCGCCTACGACAACTCCACGCTCTTCCAGCAGGTGCAGAACCTGGCCGTGGTGGACGAGCTGACCGGGGTGCCCAACCGGCGCCGCTTCTTCGAGGTGGGTGCCCGCGACCTGGCCGGTGCCCGTCGTCACGGCCGCCGGCTGACCGCCCTGATGATCGACATCGACCACTTCAAGCGGGTCAACGACACCTACGGGCACCCGACCGGCGACGACGTGATCAAGACCGTCGCCGAGCGGTTCCGCGAGCAGATCCGCAAGACCGACGTGCTGGGCCGCTACGGCGGTGAGGAGTTCGCGGTGCTGCTCCAGGACGCCGGTGAGGACAACACGCTGCCCGAGCGGCTGCGCGCCTGCATCGCCGAGGAGCCGGTGATGACCCGCACCGGGCCGCTCGACATCACCGTCAGCGTGGGCATGACCTACCTGACCGAGGAGGACAGCACGGTGGAGGCCCTGCTCGCCCGCGCCGACCAGGGGCTGTACAAGGCCAAGGAGGGTGGCCGCAACCGGGTCTGCCTCCAGGCCGAGCTGGAGTAGCCGCGGCGGGGGGCCACGCCGCCCGGGTCGGGGTAGCGTCACCGGATGGACGCCGCGCGCAACGATCCCGGTGAGGTCGTGGTGGTGGGGGCCGGTCCGGTCGGCCTGGTCACCGCGCTGCTGCTGGCCCGCCACGGGGTGCGCTCGCTGGTGCTGGAACGGCACCCGCGGCCCTACCCGCTACCGCGTGCCGTGCACCTCGACGACGAGTGCCGGCGCATCCTCCAGAACGTCGGTGTGGCCGATGGTTTCGCCCGGATCAGCCGCCCGGCGGCCGGCCTGCGCCTGCTCGACGCCCGGCACCGCACGCTGGCCGAGTTCCGCCGCTCCGGCGCGGACGGGGTGCACGGTCACCCGCAGGCCAGTCTCTTCGACCAGCCCGACCTGGAAACCCTTCTGCTCGAGGCGGTCTCCCGGCAGCCCCGGATCCGCCTGCGGCGTGGGGTGCGGGTCACCGGGGTGGACGCCGGTGGTGGCGTGCACTGGTGCGAAACCGTGGGCGGGTGGCCGGGTCCCGAGAACAACCAGCGGACCGCGGGAGTGGTCCGGGCCGCGGCGGTGGTCGGCTGCGACGGGGCGGGCGGGGTGGTGCGGCAGGCCCTGGGCTCCGGCCTGCGGCGCCTGGCGGCCGACCAGAACTGGTTCGTGGCGGACCTTCTCGGCGACCCACCGGTGCGCGTGTGGGACGGCGTGGAGCAGATCTGCGACCCGGCTCGCCCCGCCACCTACCTGCGGGTGGGGGAGCGGCGGATGCGCTGGGAGTTCCGGATGCGGCCCGGCGAAACGGTTTCCGGGCTGACCGGGCGGCTCGGCGAGCTGCTCGGCCCGTGGCTGCCCGGCGGCGTGGGCGAGCGCGAGGTGCTGCGCACGGCCCACTACACGTTCCGGGCGGTGGTGGCCCGCCGGTGGCGCCGCGGCCGGGTACTGATCGCCGGTGACGCCGCCCATCTCACGCCGCCGTTCATCGGCCAGGGCCTCGGGTCGGGGCTGCGCGACGCGGCCAACCTGAGCTGGAAACTGGCCCTGGTGCTGCACGGCCGGGCCGGTGACCCGCTGCTCGACAGCTACCAGGCCGAGCGGGAACCGCACGCCACCGCGCTGATCCGGCTGGCGGTCCTGGCCGGGGCGGTGATGGGCTCGCCGGCCGCGAACGTTCTGCGGCCCGCCGCCCGCGCCCCGGTGCTGGGGAACCGGCTGACGGACCGTCTGCTGGCCGGGACCAGCCCGCCGTTGCGCTCCGGCGCCCTGGTGCCCGCGCGCCGTCCCGGGCTCGTCGGCACGCTGTTCCCGCAGTTACCACTCGGGTCCACGACCACGGACGACGAGAACCGGCTCGACGACCTCCTCGGCCCGGGCTTCGCCCTGCTCACCCTCCGCGACGCGAGCCCGGCCCGGATCGCCGGCCGGGCCGGGCGGCTGGGGGCACGGGTGATCCGGGTGCCCGGGAGCGGGCTCACCGTCGTCCACCGCTGGATGACCGAACGGCGTTGTGAGGCGGTGCTGCTGCGCCCGGACCGGGTGGTTCTGGATGTGACGTAGCTGCCCCGGGACCTGCCTGGTGGGGTGGGGCCTGCTCGATAGAGTGGCCGGGCAGTCAGCCGCGACCAGCGGCCGTTACCTCGAGGAAGAGAAGGCCATGACTTCGTCCACACCATCGGCCGTCAACGTGACCGTCACGGGTGCCGCCGGGCAGATCGGCTACGCGCTGCTGTTCCGGATCGCGTCCGGCCAGCTGCTGGGTGCCGACGTGCCGGTGAAGCTGCGCCTGCTGGAGATCCCGCAGGCCGTGCGCGCCGCCGAGGGCACCGCGCTGGAGCTCACCGACTGCGCCTTCCCGGCCCTGGCCGGTGTCGACGTGTTCGACGACCCCACCAAGGCTTTCGAGGGTGCGAACGTGGCCCTGCTGGTGGGCGCGCGCCCCCGCACCAAGGGCATGGAGCGCGGCGACCTGCTGGAGGCCAACGGCGGCATCTTCAAGCCGCAGGGCACCGCGATCAACGCCGGCGCCGCCGACGACATCAAGGTGCTCGTGGTCGGCAACCCGGCCAACACCAACGCCCTGATCGCCGCCTCGCACGCCCCCGACGTGCCGGCCGAGCGGTTCACCGCGATGACCCGCCTCGACCACAACCGCGCCCTCGGCCAGCTCGCGCTCAAGCTCGGCGTGCCGGTGTCCAGCCTGAGCAGGGTCGCCATCTGGGGCAACCACTCCGCCACCCAGTACCCCGACATCACGCACGCCCTGGTCGACGGCAAGAGCGTCGCCGAGGCGATCGGCGACCAGGCCTGGGTGGCCGGCGAGTTCATCCCGCGGGTGGCCAAGCGGGGCGCCGAGATCATCGACGTGCGCGGTGCCTCCTCGGCCGCGTCCGCCGCCTCGGCCGCCGTCGACCACGTGTACAGCTGGGTCAACGGCACCCCGGAGGGCGACTGGACCTCGGCCGCCATCCCGTCCGACGGCTCGTACGGCGTTCCGGAGGGCCTGATCTCGTCGTTCCCGGTCACCTCGACCGGCGGAAAGTGGGAGATCGTGCAGGGTCTCGACGTGGACGAGTTCTCCCGCACCCGCATCGACGCCTCGGTGGCCGAGCTCGCCGAGGAGCGCGACGCGGTGCGGAAGCTGGGCCTGATCTAGGTTTTCGTTCGGCGTCGACTCAGCAACCGGTCGTGGGCGGCGGGTCCGCCGGGGGCAGCTCCGGCGGACGCCAGCCCACGATCGAGGTGAGGCCCCGGGCCGCGGGCCGGCCGGGCACCACGCTCAGCGCCCGGGCCGCCATCACCTGCGCCGGATAGGGCGTGACCGAGCTGAGCCGCCCCATCCGCCGTGAGCGCCGCGCCACCATCCCGGTGCGTGGCTGCCGCTGGGCGCTGAACTCCTCCAGAGCCGCCGGGATCGGCACGCTCCGGTAGCCCTCGCCGATCCGGCCGTCACCCACGAGCGACGCCAGCACCACGGCGTCTTCCAGGGCCATGCCGCCGCCCTGACCCAGGTCGGGCGTCATCGCGTGCGCGGCGTCGCCGATCAGCGCCACCCGGCCGCGGTGGAAGGCGGGCAGCCCGGGATTCAGGTCTTCCACCGGGTGGTGCAGCACCCGGTCGTCGGTCAGGCCGGCCAGGATCGCCGGGATCGGCTCGTGCCAGTCGCCGAAATGCTGGTGCAGCCGGTCGATCTGGCGTGCGGCCGGCTGCCCGTCGGAGGAGTCCTGCGACGCCGTCGCGTAGCAGTAGAGCCGGTCGCCGGCCAGCGGCGCCACGGCGAAGCGCCGCCCGTCGCTGCCCCAGGTCTCGAAACCGGTGTCCAGCCCGCCCGGGTCGGGCACCACCATGCGCCAGGTCGAGTAGCCCTCCGGGCTCGGCTCGGCGTGCCGGGGGAACAGGAAACCCCGCAGCCCGGAACGGATCCCGTCGGCGGCGACGACCAGGTCGGCGTCGCTCTCGCCGTGCTCGGTGATCACCGTGGCCGGAGTGCCCTCGCCGCCGGGATGCACACCGAGCACCCGGGTGGAGGCCTGCACCACCCCGAACGGCAGGGCACGCACCACCACCTCGGCCAGGTCGGCGCGGTGCAGCAGGAGCAGCGGGTCGCCGAAACGTTCCCGCACCGCCCCGGACAGGTCCTCGCGCAGCAGCCAGGTGCCGTCGGGCTGCCGCACGCCGCCGGCGCCCGGGGAGCGGCCCGCCGCCCGCACCGCGTCGCCGATGCCGAGCTGGTCGAGCGAGCGTAGTCCGTTGGGCCACAGGCTGATCCCGGCGCCCACCGGTTCCAGGTCGGGCCCCTGCTCGAACACGCAGACGTCCCAGCCGCGCCGGTACAGTGCCAGGGCCGCCGCCAGCCCGCCGAGCCCTCCACCCGCGATCAGGGCGCGTCGTCGTGCCACCGCTGCCTCCCGCTCCTCGTCCGGCTCCGAAGATCACGATAGGCGCGTCAGGGGTTTTCGGCGCGTTTGGACGCCTGTGGGACGACGAGGAGGCCGGGTCCCGAGGGACCCGGCCTCCTCCGCCCATCGGAGGGGTGGCGGGCGACGGTCGTGCTGCTGTGTCGCCGTGGATCAGACCTTGACCCGGCCCACCGAGTAGCTGGAGGTCCAGATGTCGGCCTTGGTCACCGAGCGGCCGGTGCCGGGGGCGTGCCAGATCTTGCCGTTACCGGCGTAGATGCCGACGTGGTAGACGTGACCGCCACTGGAGAAGAAGACCAGGTCGCCCTTCTTCTTCGCGCGCTTCGACACCTTCTTGGTGTCGGACACCAGACCGGCGGAGGTGCGGTTCAGGTGCGTCACGCCGGACTGCCGCAGCACGTAGCCCACGTAGCCGGAGCAGTCGAACGAGTTCGGGCCGGTGGCGCCGTAGACGTACGGCGTGCCCTTGAGGTCGGCCGCCTCGTCCACCACCTTGGTGGTGAACTTGCTCCAGGCCAGGCTCTCGGCCTTGTCCTTGGCCCGGTGCTTGGCCTTCTCCTTCGACTTCGCCACGGCCTGGTGCTTGGCCTCGGCGATGGCGGCGGACTTCGCCTTCTCGTGCGCCTTTTTCCTGGCCTGCTTCTTCGCCTCGGCCAGAGCCGTGTCGTAGCTGGCGGCGCTGGTGGTGACGGTGACCGAGCGGGTCTCCTTGGCGGTCCGCGTGGACCAGGCGGTCACCTTGGCGGTGGCCTTGACCTTCTTGGTGACCCGCTTCGTGGCCTTCGCGGTGGACTTCCGCGTGATGGTCGCGGTCTCGGTGTCGCTCACCTTGACGGTGGCCGACTTGAGGTTCGCCTTCTCGGACTTCGCCTCGTCGTTGCTGCCGGTGGCCGCGGAACTGTCCGCCGCCATGGCCGGGATCTGCCCTGTGAGTGTCAGCGCCGCACCGGTGACGACGGCGCCGAGTGGCATGACGGATCTTCGAACGCGCGATTTCTCCAAAGAGGTGTGTGTCCTTCCCTCGCCTACCAGGTGAGCTGACGGGCTCGGGCGGAAGAATGCCCGGTCGTCTCGTCATGAGACGGCTTAGCCCCGTGGTTCCGGACCGGCTGTCCGGTGCCTGTGGTTCCCCGGCGTCCATCTGACTCACTGAGCGGCCGCCGATGGACCTCGGCAGGACGGTCGCCCGGCCCCTCGGCTGAAGGGCCGATGGGGACACTACGTCCATTCGGGGAGTAATCAAAATGTGATCAGCCGAATGTGACTTGGCTCATGGGGGTAAGCACCTTGTGTGCTACGTGTCCGGACACGTTCGGTAGTCCGCTCGTCGCGATATCCGTGCAGCTCAGACGCTGTGGTGATCAACAGTGACGTGACGTGGCCAACATCATGCGGGATTAACATGCACCACTACGCCCCGTGGTGTGCGATGCCCTTTCGGGCATCCGTCCAGTTCGCCACACCCGTCGCTGTGGGTGATTGTTAAATAGCGCAAAGAAATGATCAAAACACGACCGGCCGGGTGCGGTGGCCCGGCCGGTGGTGACGCTTCGTGCTGCTGATCTCTACTTCTGGTTGCCGCCGAACAGCTCCAGGAACTTCTTGGCGCTCTTCGGGAACGACTCGGTGAGGCTGTGCTCGCCCTGCTCCGAGTTCATGTTGAAGTAGTTGGCGTAGGCCACGTTGTTGGGGGCCCAGGTGATGTAGTCGTGCATGAACTCGATGAAGAGCGGGTCGTCGGCGCCGCCGGTGTGGTCGTAACGGTCCCACAGCCCCCACTCGGGCAGGGAGACCGGCTTGCCGTGCTCCTCGGCGAAGTCGGTCCAGAACACCAGCCCGCGGTCACCGCCGAAGATGTTCTCCTCCCAGGCCCGCGTCTGGCGCTTCTCGCGGCAGGCCTGGTTGCAGTTCGCCGGGTACGGGTAGACACCGCTGTGCAGGTCGTACACGTCCACCCCGACGTAGTCGACGTACTCGTCGCCGGGGTAGTAGTCCTCACCCGGGTTCGGGTTGTAGCCGTTGTTCACGTTCCAGTCGAACCTGAACTCCGCCCCGTCCACCGCGCTCATCGCGTCGTGGATCCTGCGGTAGAAGTCGATGTACAGGTCCGGGTCGTCCACGCCCCAGGCCCACGACTCCAGGTTGAACTCCCAGCCGATCCGCAGCACGGCGTCGCCCTGGTTGCTCGCCACCAGGTTCTCGGCGAGCGTGGTGAAGTACTGGTCGTAGTCGCCGGCGCCGCCCTTGGTCATGTACTGCTTCTTGACCTTCATCTGCTGCTTCTCCGAGACGCCCTCGGGGACGATCTCGCTGGGCAGCATGGGCACCGCGAAGACCAGCGTGTAGCCGCTGTCCTTCCACTCCGACAGCACCTTCGACGGGTTGGCGATCTGGGCCCAGGTGTCGCGCTGGCCGAAGTCCGTGGCGTAGGTGACCTTCCGGCCCATCCACTCCTCGAAGTCCTTGGTCGCGTCGGCGTCGGTGCCACTGAACACGCCCAGCCGGCCCTTCAGCGAGGCGACGGTCGCGACCGTGGTCGGGGCCGCCGTGGTGGCGGTGTTCGTGCTGCCGGACGAGCCCGCGCCGGCCTCCGTGCGGGAGCGGTACACGCTGGCCACCGCGACCAGGATCACCAGCGCCGTGACCAGGCCCAGGGTGAGGACCTGACTGCGCCGCAGGGCGATCTGGTTCGGCCGCCAGTCGCGCCAGGTCTTCTTGACCGGGCGCAGTCCCTGCGGTTGCAGCGCGCCCCGCGGGGCCGGTCCCACGCCGCGATTTCCCGTGGGGTGCGGGCTGTTCGGGTAGCCGCCCCGGTGGCCGCCGTGGTTGTGGGGGTTCGGGGGACGCCCGTGGTCACCGGCGCCGGGACGCTCGCGGTCGCCCCGTGGCCCGCGGGGCAGGGAGTCCGAGGTCGCCGCGCCGGTCAGGCGCCGTCCGCCCAGGCCCCCGGACGGTGCGTCGTCCGGCGTCCCGGCGGTCCTCCAACCGACCGTCCCGCCGGAGGGCTGCGCGTCCTTCTCGCTGATCAGACGGCGTTCGCCCAGGCTGCCGGACGCCGGGGCGCCGGTGTCGCCGGTCAGGCGCCGTCCGCCGAGCCCGCGCCGGCCCCCGAGCCCGGACGGGCGTGGGGCGAACTCGTCGTCCTGCTCGTCCTGCTCGTCCGGTGGCCCGGCCCGGCCGATCCGGCCGAGGTCGAACTCGTCGGCGACGTCGTGCGGATCCTGGTCGCGGCCCGGGAGATCGACGTTGCGGCCGTACAGCCCGCGCGGTGCCGCGCCGGGATGCTCGTCGTCGCGGTCACGACGGCTCCGCGGCGACGGGTCGGCGGCGGGCGCGGCGAACTCGTCGTCCCGGCCCAGGGGGCCCTGCACCGGTGATCCGGAACCGAATCCGGGCATGCCACGGTCTCTTCCGGCCCGGCCCCGGGGAGCGGAACCGGGACGCCCGGCGTCCCGGCCGTCGTGGTCCTCACGCCCGTCACGGGATCGCGGGTCGTGGCCGGTCGGCCCGGGGAACGGATCACGCTGCGGCGCGGGAGGTTCCGGGGAACGGCTGAACAGCCCACCGGCCGGGGAGCCAGGGTCCTGGTCCGGGCGTGCGGTGTCCCGGCCGCGGCGGCCGTGGGCGCGTGCCCCGGAGGCCTGCCCGGCAGCGGAGGCGTCGGGGCCGAACGGTTCATGCGCGGGGGCGTCCGGCCGGGAACCGGGCAGACCGGTCTCCCGGGCGGGCGGGGCGGAGCCGTCCGGCGCGTCGCCGGGCAGCGGGCGGCGACCCCGCGACGAACCCCGGCCGCTCGCCGGTGCGGCGCCTCGGCTGCCGGGCAGGTCACCGGGGGCGGGGACACCACGCGACGACGGCGCCTCGCCCCGGCGCTGGTCGCGGCGGGAGGCCGGGAACGGGTCGTCGGCCGGACCGGTCAGCGGGCCACCGAGCAGGGAGCCCGGGGGGACCGGGGTGCGCGGGCCGCCCAGGAGCGAGTCCTGGGGGGCGGGCGTGCGGGGACCACCGAGCAGCGAACCCGGGGGCACCGGCGTGTACGGGCCGCCGGGCGCGCGGTTCTGCGGCGCGTCGGTACCGGACAGCGGGGTCGCCACCGGACGTGGTCCGGGCAGCGGAGCATCCGGGTACCCACCGGAACGGCCGTGCTGGTCCGCACCTGCGGGCCCGGGCTCGGGAGAGCGGGGGTGCCGCCTGCGGCCCGGTGCGTCGTCCGTGCCCGGAAGCCCGGGAAGCGACCGGCCGGGCGCCTGCGGCCCGGGCAACTGCGGGGCCGGCCCGGGCGACCCGGCCAGGGGGATCGGGATGGACTGCGGGGTGACCGCCGACGGGCTGAAGAGTCCGGCGGGCGGGTTCTGTGGCGAGCGCCCCCGGGCCGACGGAGCCGACGGGGCCGAGACCTGCGGGACCGGAGGGACCGGTGACGGCGGGGCGGCGGGACGCGGGGGCGCCCAGGCGTCCGCCGGGCCGGCGGCGCTCGCGTCGTCGTCCCGCGGTTCGCCACCCCGGCCGCGACCCTGCGGATTCTGCGGACGGCGCGGGCCGCCGCCCGGCGCCGGAGGGGTGCCGGGGAAGCCGGGAAGGCCCGGGGCCGCGGGGGAGTCCGGGGCGACGCGGGCCGGCGGCCGGTCCTGCACCCATTCCTGCGGGGGTCCCTGGTCACCGTGGTGCCGGCTCCAGGCGAGATCACTGTGCCGGTCGCGGGACCGCTGCTCCTCCCGCGTGACGGAGGTGACGGACGGTGCGTGGCCCGAAACGGGCTGTGCGGAGCCGGATGTTGCGTCTCGTCGTCCGAAAGCGTCTGCGACGGGCGATGATGCGGGTGATGCCGGAGCGGCCTGCGGTGCGGCGGAGGGTGACGGAGGGGCGGGAGAGGTGGCAGCCCGGCGGCCGTGACCCCGGCCGTCCGCGGCGTCTTCGGGCGTGCCGGGCACCGGCGTCTCCGGAGCGGACGCCTTGCGGCGCTCCAGCTCCCGCAGCTCTCTTCGGCTGCGGGGGTGCTGATCCTGGTCCGGCACGCTCGGATGTGGCATGTCGCCGCTAGACCTCTCTGCCTTCGCTCGGCCGTCAACAGGCTTCGTCGTTCGGTGGGCGTTCCTGGGCCCGGCATCAGCGAGCGCCCCTGCACCCTACTCACTGAAAGTCGGGCGGGTCAGCCGATCACGCACATCCACCGCACGGCGTGTGACCAGGCCCACGCCACCTTCCGGTAACGTCATTGCAGGTCAGAGGCAATTCACAGTCAAATCCACAGGCCTGTGCGGCAAGTCGGAAGGTACGAACGGGCGATCGGGGCACCGTCTGCGTCACCGGTCGTGACACCTCAGGCGTCGGCGGGCATCCATTCCCGCCAGGTGTCCTCGTGCGCGTCCAGCCACTTCCGCGCGGCCTCGTCCGGTTCCGTCCCGGCGTGCAGGTCGCGGGCCACCTGGTTCTGGTCGTCGTTGGTCCACCGGAACCGCTGGATCAGCTCGGCGGCCGGGCTGCCGGAGTAGGCGAAGTCCCGGTTCTGGATCTTGTCCAGGTCGTAGGGCTGGTAGTCGCAGCGCACCGCCTCCGGGTCGGCGTCGCAGCCCGGGGTGTAGGCCGGCAGCCTGATGTTGACCAGGTCGATCTCCGAGAGCAGCCACTGCGGCGAGTAGAAGTAGCCGAGCATCGGCTCCCGGTCGGCCTCGGCGTCGCGGAACGCCTCGATCAGCGCGTCCTCGCTACCGGTGTAGACCACCTTGTAGTCCAGGCCGAGGTTCTTGATCAGCGCCTTGTCGTTGGTGACGTAGGTCGGGTCGCCGTCCAGGAACTGTCCCTGGTCGCCGCTCTCGGAGGTGCGGAAGAGGTCCGTGTACTTCTTCAGGTTGCGCCAGCTGGTGATGTCCGGGTACTCCCGGGCCATCCACGGCGGCACGTACCAGCCGATCACGCCCTTGTTCCCGGTCAGACCGGCCTCCACGGCGACCTTCTCGTTGTCGATGTACTTCTTCTTCTCCTCGTCGTGCCCCCAGTTCTCCAGGATCGCGTCGACGCTGCCGTCGGCCAGGTGCTGCCACGAGTCCGATTCGGCCTCGGTCCTCACCCGCACGTCGCAGCCCAGCTCGGTGCGGGCCAGGTACCGGATCACGGCGAGGTTGGCCTGGTAGCCGACCCAGGGGTTCTCGGCCAGGGTGACGGTGCCGCACGCCTGCGGCCGCACCCCCGGCGCCGCGACCACCTCCGGCGCGGGCGAGCCGCAGGCACTCAGGGCCAGCAGCCCGGCCCCGGCCAGCAGCAGGGCCCGCCGGGCCCGGCCGGTCACGGTGTTCACGGTGGTCACGGTCTCTCCTCGTGCTGAACAGACAATGGGGGACGACGAACTGCCCGGCTCGCGCTCGGCGTCAGTACGCCGCGGCCTGCTCGGCCAGGCGGCGGGCGAGGACCTCCTCGGTGAGCGCGACCAGCACGCCCTTCACCGACTCCCGGCGCCGCGCGTCGCAGGGCACCAGCGGCACCAGGCCGTCGACGCCCAGCGCCTCGCGCACCTCCTCCAGCTCGAACTGCCGGGTGCCCTGGAACTGGTTGACGGCCACCAGGAACGGCACCCGGTGTTCCTCGAAGTAGTCGATGGCCGGGAAGCAGTCCTCGATCCGGTTGGTGTCGAGCAGCACCACCGCGCCGAGGGCCCCCTCCACCAGGTCGTCCCAGAGAAAGGCGTAGCGGTCCTGCCCGGGCGTGCCGAACAGGTACAGGCGCAGCGCCTCGTCCAGGCTGATCCGGCCGAAGTCGAGGGCGACCGTGGTGGTCACCTTGCCGGGGACCGGGTCGCGGTTGTCGATGCCGACCGACTCGTCGGTCATGTCGGCCTCGGTGAGCAGCGGCTCGATCTCCGAGATCGACCCGACGAAAGTGGTCTTGCCGACGCCGAAACCGCCACTGATGACGATCTTGACGGAGATCGGCGCGACGGCACCGCCGCTGCCGCCCACGGGCCGGTCATAGAGCGCGGACACGATCCCGGATCCTCTCGATCAGCTGTATCGACAGCTCTTCGCGTTCGGTGACGACCACCGACCCGTCGGCGACGAGATCGGACACCAGCACCCGGGCCACCCCGAAGGGCACCCGCAGCGCCGCCGAGATCTCGGCCAGCGAGGTGGGTTCCCGGCACAGCTGCACGATCTGCCGGTGCTCGAAACGCAGGGCGCCCGAGGCGAACCGGGTGCGGGCGTGGATCAGCGTCTCGACCCGCAGGCCGTCCTGCGCCGGGCGGGTGCGCCCGCCGGTGAGCAGGAACGGCCGGATCACCATGTCGTCGGCGGCGTCCGTGCCGTCGTTCGTGCCGTCCGGATCGTGCTCCGGCGCCCGTGAGGGCACCGGAGCGGCGACCGGTGGCGGGCCCGCCGCCCGCCTGCCCGTCTGCCCCGGTCGCTCGTTCATCGGGGCAGATGCTGCCGCGACTCGGAGATCAGGGACGGCGTCAGCAGCGGGCCGAAACGCTCGGCCAGCGAGGCGATCTCGTAGCCGATCAGGCCCAGGTCGCAGTCGCCCTCGGCGACCACCCCGAGGCAGCTGCCGCCGGCGATCGCCGAGACCAGCAGGAAGCCCCGGTTCATCTCGATCATCACCAGCTTCAGCCCGTCGAAGTCGTACCGCCGGGCGGCGGAGCGCCCCAGACTCGACAGGCTGGAGACGATCGCGGCCAGGTGGTCGGCCTCGGTGCGGGTCAGGCCGTCGGAGCTGGCGATCAGCAGCCCGTCCGACGACACCGCCACGGCCTCCCGGACGCCGTCGGTCTGGTGCACGAAATTGCCCAGAAGCCAGCCGAACTGGTGCCTGTCGGTATGCGTGTGGACGCTCATCCCTCGCTCATTCCTGCTGACTCCTCTGACGGGTGGTCGGAGCTTGCGCGGCCCGGCCGATCGGCCTGCCCACGGCGCATCCCTGCGCGCAGGGCGGTCAGCCGGGCGCTGACGTCGGCGGGGGAGTCGGCCATGGCCCGCTGCGGGACCGGCTGCTGCCCCCGGGCCGCCGCGTCCAGGTCGATGACCCGCCGGTTGGTGCGCCCGCCACCCGGACCGCTCTGCCGCTGGGTGCGGGGAACCCGCTTGCGCAGCCCGTTCTGGGTGCGCTCGGTGGCCGGGCCGCCGCCGGAAGCGCCGGCGGTGCCGGGCCGGCCGGCGGTACCGAACGGGTCGGTGGTGCCAGGCCGGTCGGTGGTGCCGGGCCGGTCGGTGGTGCCGGGCCGGGCGTCGCGCCGGGTCAGTCCGGCCGGTGAGCCGAGGCCGGCCGGACCGCCGAGATCGACCGGACCGCCGAGATCGGCCGGGCCATTGAGGCCGGTTTGGCCGTTGAGATCGGCTGGGCCGTTGGGCTGGTCGGAGGTCTGGCCGGGGCGGTGGTGGGGAGCCTGTCCGGGACGCAACGATCCGCCCGGACGGGCCGAGCCGGCCGGTGGGGTGGCCGGGCCCGCCGGCGGGAACACGTGATCGACACCGCGGGGGATCCGGGGGGCGGCTCCGGCCGGCGCGTCGCCCGCTCCGGTGCCCGGCCGGGCGGGCCGGTCCCTGCTCCACGAAACCGGGCGCAGTGGGCCGATTCCCGCGGCCGGTGTGGTCAGGTCGCCCGGTGAGTCATGCGACACGTCACCGGGTACGTCGCTCACCGTGTCACCTGGCACGGCACCCGGAACGCCGCCCGGCAGGTCACTCGGGGCGTCACCCGGTGCCTCACCCGGCAGGTGGCTCGGGGCGTCGCCCGGTGCGCCGTCGGGACGCTGCCCGAACTGGTGGGCGAACAGGTCACCCGGCTTGGCCCAGCGCGGGGTGCCGGCGATCTGGTCCGGCGCGGTGAGCCCGGCCGTGGTGCCCGTCGTCCCCAGGCCGGTGGGCAGGCCGTTCGGGTCGGTGTCCACCCGGTGCGCCGGCGAGGGCCGCGACGAGGTCACCGAGTCGATCGGGCCGGACGTGCTCTCGAACTCGGGCTCGATCACCGGCAGCCCGCCCGAGGCCGGGCCCGTTCTCGGCCCGGCGGCGGGCCCGACGTCGCGCACCTGCGCGTCGTGGATGTCCTGGAGATCGTCCATCGGGCCGAAACCGCCCGGCAGGGTGCCCGGTTCGGGGGCCCGTCGTCCGGCGGTTCGGGTCTGTGGCACGCCGCGGAGCCCGGCCGCGTGCTCGTCGTCCACCAGTTCGCGTGGGTCGTCGGGCACCCCGTCACCCAGGTGGTGCAGGTCGTGCAGGTCGTCGACCCCGGTCAGCCGGGGCAGGGCGAGCAGGCCGGCCTGCCGTGCGCCGTCCGCCGGGCCGCCGAGCGACTGCACCTCCACCGACAGCGACGTGGCCAGGAGCGAGGCGGGCAGCGTGACCCGGGCGGTCACCCCGGTGACCGGGGAGGGCAGCAGCTCGACGTGAACACCGGTGTCCCGGGCCAGCTTCCCGACCACGAAGTGCCCGAGGAACCGGGTCGGCGCGGCGATGAAGTCGCCCTCACCGCGCAGCCGGCTGTTGGCGACGCGCAGCTCCTCGGGGTTCATCCCGACGCCCTGGTCGGTGACGGCGATCAGGTAGCCGTCGGACACCCGGCGGCCCTGCACCTCGACCTCGCTGTCCGGCGGGGAGAAGGTCAGGCCGTTCTCGATCAGCTCGGACAGCAGGTGCGCGACCGACCCGATGGCGCTGCCCAGCACGTTGGCGTCGTCCACCCGGCGCAGCGCCACCCGGCGGTACTCCTCCACCTCGGACACCGCGGCCCGGATCACGTCGGCCACCGGCACGGACTGCGACCAGGTGCGCGGGCTGGCCGCGTCGACCAGCACCAGCAGGCTGGAGGCGTTGCGCCGCATGCGGGTGGCCAGGTGGTCCAGCTCGAACAGGTTGGCCAGGGCGTTCGGGTCGACCTCCTCACGCTCCAGCGAGGTGATGAAGCCGAGCTGGCGCCGGATCAGGTTCTGGTTGCGGCGGCCCAGGTTGGCCAGCGACTCGATGGTGTCGCGCCGCTGGACCGCCTGCTCGGTGGCCAGGTCGTAGGCGGCGGTCTGGAGGTGGTCCAGAGCGCCTGCCACGGAACGGATCTCGTCGGTCGCCCGGTCGGGCACCCGGACCGGCTCGGGACGCTGCGGCGGGTTGGCCGGATCGGTGGTCTGGGCCCGGCGCACCGCCTCGGGCAGCCGGTTGGCGGCCAGGTCGTCGGCCTCGGCGGCCAGCGCGGCCAGCGGCCGGGTGATCGACAGCGACGCCAGGGCGGACAGGTACACCGAGCCGGCGAAACAGATCAGCACGGCCACCAGCAGCAGCCCGATCCGCTGGGCGGAGCCCTGTTGCAGGTCGTGCGCGCGCACCTGGATCTGCGACCCGACGTGCTGTTCCAGCTGGTTGGCGTCGGCCAGCAGGGTGCCCATGCCGGACCACCAGGACTGCGGGTTCACGGTCAGGTGGCGGCCGTCGCCGGCCTCCAGCGCGGTCTGCTCGAACGACTGCACCACCTGCGCGGCACCGGTGGAGAAGATGAACGCCAGCGACTGCTTCTGCGGGCCGGTGGCGTACTCGCCGAACTGGTCCAGCGAGTACTGGTAGCGGGCGCGCATGTCGGCCAGCCGCACGAACTCGTCACCGCTGAAACCACCGGCCGAGTAGACGCCGTTGAGGAAGGCGCGTTCCTGGGACAGGCCCTCGATCGCGTGCTGGAGCGCGCGGAAGGCGGTCAGGCCCTGGCGCAGCTGCGGGTCGCTGTTGTTGCCCAGGCCCAGGTCGATGTCGGCCAGCGCCGCGATCCGCTCGGTGTAGTACTCGAAAGTGGCCGCGCGCTGGGCATTGTCGACGTCCTTGCCGGTGTCGGTGGCGGACCGGATGGCGGGCAGGCCGTCGAGCTGGCCGAGCGCCGCGTCCACCCGGGCCTGCTCCCCGGAGCCGCCGCCGACCAGGCCCTGCACCACCCGGCGCTGGGCGTCGACCTGCGTGCGGGCGGGGGCCAGCTCGGGGGTGAAACTGCTGTTGCCGCCCTGCACCGCGGCGGTCACACCACGTTCGGTCTGGAGGGAGGTGACAAGCCGCTGCATCTCCATCGACAGGGTGACGGCGTCGGAGGTGGCGGCCGAGTCGCGGTAGTAGCCGATCTGCTGCGCCGAGAGCAGGCCCAGCAGAAGCAGAATCACCACGGCGGGCAGGGCCAGGATGCGGGCCACCCGGCGTCCGACGGTGCTGCCCCCGGGCCGCCGGAGCGAGCCCCGGGCAGGTCCCCGGGCCGGGTGACGTGGCTCGGGGAAGGCCGGGGCCGCCGGATCGCGGCCCGGTCGGCCGGAGCCCAGTTGCGCCGGCTCGTGCTGCACCGCTGTCAACGGTTCCTCCGGTGGCGAGTGAAGACCCGTCAACCGGTTTCCCGGATACGGGCCGCGCGTACGAGAGTTTCGTCTGGCCGCCCGGCCTGGGCCGGGAATGTACCAGAGAATCCGCCTCTGGTTCGTAGCTGTGCGTAAGGGAGCAGTCGCGGCTGGATGTACTTAACCAGTCCTTCGCGCCGGTGAACAGTGAAATGGCGGAATTCGTTGACAGAACGCGATTCTGGTAGCGCTCCGGGTGGTCGACCGGGGCTGGGGGGATTCGTGACGCCTTGGATAACCTCATGTTTCGACTGGGTGGAAAGTTCAATGACGCTGATCCCGTCGTCATTAATTGCGGATTTCACCGGGGTAGATTTCGGTCATTCGAAAATCGTCGGAAACGCGCGATGCGACGACGGTGCAACGCGTGTTGTCGGATGTGACTGGTGTTAGTTGCGGGAAAAGTCGACCGCAACTCTCGGTCAAAATCCGAACGACGCTTTTTCGGAAATTGCCGAACGGGGTGGGCGGTTCGTTATCGGCCGGCCCGGGGGCGAGGCCACCGCGACTGTGGGTGACGGAGGCAACACGCGCCGGGTGGTGCGGGCGGGGGATGGTGGGGCAGGGTCCGGGAGGGGTTCCGGTTCTGACGCCACTTCGGGCGCCAGGCCGGTGTGAAAACAAAAGGACGCCCCGTGGACGTCCGGTTGCTGCCGTCCGGGTGTGGTCAGGGCCGGTCGGGAACGACCAGGCCGGACTCGTAGGCCAGCACGACCGCCTGCACCCGGTCGCGCAGGTTCAGCTTGGACAGGATGCGCCCCACGTGGATCTTCACCGTGCCCTCGCTCAGGTGGAGCTCCCCGGCGATCTCCCGGTTCGAGCGGGCCGCGGCCACCAGCAGGAACACCTCCCGCTCGCGCTCGGTCAGCCCGGCCAACACGGTGTCGGCCGGCCGGGGGCGCTCGGCCGCCGGGTCGCCGTGCGGGAGCAGGGTGACCAGGCGGCTGATCAGCCGGGTGGTGGTGCTGGGCGCCAGTACCGACTCACCGCCCGCCACCGTGCGGATGGCCGCGATCAGCTCGTCGGTCGGCGCGTCCTTCAGCAGGAAGCCGCTCGCCCCGGCGCGCAGCCCGGCGTACACGTACTCGTCCACGTCGAAGGTGGTGAGGATCAGCACCCGGGCCCGGGGGTCGGCCGCGATGATCGCCTCGGTCGCCGAGATGCCGTCCATGCCGGGCATTCTCACGTCCATCAGAACGATGTCGGGATGCAGGCGGGCGGCCATGGTGACGCCGGTGCGGCCGTCGCCGGCCTCACCGACCACGGTCATGTCGTCCTCGGCGTCGAGGATCATCCGGAACCCCATGCGCAGCAGCTGCTGATCGTCGACGAGGAGCACGCTGATCACGGCGCCACCCTTCCGCTCACGGCTCGCCCCGGGCCGTGCCGAGCCCGATGAATGCCGAAACCCGCCATCCGGCCGGGCTTCTCGGCCCCGACTCTACCTCACCGTGATATGACAGCACCCGTTCGCGCATGCCGGTCAGGCCCCGCCCACCGCCGCGCTCGGGAGCCGGCGTCGCGCGCCGCCCGCCACCGTCGTCCTCGATCGTGACCGTGATCCCCTCCGGTGCCAGGGCCATCCGCACGCTCGCGGTCGCGCCCGGCCCGGCGTGCTTCATCGTGTTGGTGAGGGCCTCCTGCACCAGTCGGTACACGGTCAGCTGCAACCCGGGCCCGAGAGCCCCGTACTCGTCCACGTCCTGGCCCGGGCCGGCCGACGAACCGGTGACCTGGAACGTCACCGGCAGCCCGGCCGCCCGCACCCGTTCCACCAGGGTGTCGAGACCGTGCAGGTCAGGCATCGGTTCCCGGTCGGCGTCGTCGGGCCGGCCGGCGCCCACCCCGCCGCCCCCGCCGCTGCCCCCGGCCGGCTCACCCGTGGGGGCGGTGCCGTTCAGCACCCGCCGGGTCTCGGCCAGTGCCTGTCGTCCGGTCGCCGACACCTGGCGCATCACCTCGGCGGCCTGCTCGGGGGAGCGTACCGCGGTCCGTGCCGCCGCGTCCGACAGCGTCACCACCACGGTCAGGTGGTGGGCGACGATGTCGTGCAGCTCGCGGGTCATCCGGGCCCGCTCGGTGGCCACCGCCAGTTCGTGTTGCTGGTCGCGCTCGCGCTCGGCGCGGGCGGCCCGGTCGCGCAGCTCGGCCAGGTAGCTGCGCCGGGTGCCGGTCCACAGCCCCAGCCCGAGGGCGCCGGCCGTGGCCGCGGTGCTGAACACCAGCGATCCGGCCACCGGGGCGGCGGCGCCGGCCGTCAGCGCGAGGATGTACACCGCGTCCAGGGCCACCGCCGCGAACGCGGCCCGCACCCGGGACTCCTGGGCCGCCACCGTGTACAGCGCGATCAGCAGGGCGATGTTCGGGTTGTTCACCTCGCTCCACACCGGCAGCGAGCCGAAAAGCAGCACCAGCACCAGGAAGACCGGTCCCGGGTAGCGCCGGCGCAGGACCAGCGGCAGGCAGACCAGCATCTCCACCGCCGCGGCCCGGCCGCTGATCGGTGGCGCGTCGGCGCGCAGCACCACCGTCGACATCGAGAACACGGTGATGAGCGCGTCGAACGCCCACTGCCGCCGGGTGAGCGACCGTGGGTGTTCGGCGGGCCGGGTCATGGTGGCCATCCCATCAGAGACCGGCGCTCAGACGTCCGTGCGCCGCAGCCGCCAGGCCGCCACCGCGACCAGCACCACGGCGTAGGCGCAGAACACCAGCGCGCCGGTGCCCGGCGAGAGGGAGCCGTCCCCGCCGCCGGTGCCGAACATCGCCTGCCCGGCCGAGCTCGGCAGGTACTTCACCAGGTCGCCGGAGACCGACGCCGGCAGCAGCGAGACCAGCGGCGGGATCACCAGGAACACCGCGACCAGGGTGGAGATGCCGGCCGCGGTGGTGCGCAGCAGGGCGCCCAGGGCCATGGCCACGATGCCGGCCACGGTGAGGTAGAAGGCCAGGCCGAACACCGCCCGCAGGGCGTCGCCGTCGGTGATCGGCACGCTGAGCCCGTGGCCGGAGACGACGGCCTGGGAGACGAAGAAGGCGGCGAACGAGGAGATCAGGGTGACCACGAACGTCACCGCCGAGAACACCGCCAGCTTCGCCCAGAGCACCGGCAGCCGCCGGGGGACGACGGTCAGGCTGGCCCGGATCATCCCGGTGGTGTACTCGCCGGTGATCATCAGCACCGCCAGGACGCCCGTGGCGAGCTGGGCGAAGGTGCTGCCGGAGGTGGCCAGCGCGACCGGGTCGAGGCTCGCCCGGGTGGCCTCGTCGAGGCTGTCCCACTGGCTCATCGTGACCGAGCCGATCAGCGCGCTGAGCCCGACCAGCAGCACGACGCCGGCGGCCAGCGTCCACAGGCTGGAGCGGACCGAGCGGAACTTGATCCACTCCGAGTGGATCACCCGGGCCTGGGTGACCCGGATCCCGGTGGTACCGGTGGGGGCGGTGCGGACGAGGGGCGTGGCGGTCATGCCGGGATCTCCTGCTTCTGCGCGTCCTGCTGGTCCAGACCGGTGACGCCGGTGTCGCGGTACTCCACCGCGTCGTGGGTGAGCTGCATGAACGCCTCCTCCAGCGAGGCGGCGCGGCGGGTCAGCTCGGACAGCGGCAGGCCGGCCCGCCAGGCCGCCAGGCCGATCTCCTCGGCGGTCAGCCCGCTCACCTCCAGCACACCCTCGGCGTCGCTGGTCACGGTGACGCCAGGACGCAGCAGCACGTCACGCAGCCGGGCGGCCTCCGGCGAGCGCACCAGCACGCCGTTGCCGGCGGCCCGGGACACGAACTCGTCCACGGTGGTGTCGGCGATCAGCTGCCCGCGCCCGACCACCACCAGACGGGACGCGGTCTGCGCCATCTCGCTCATCAGGTGCGAGGACACGAACACCGTGCGGCCCTGCGCGGCCAGCGCCTTGAGCAGGTTCCGGATCCACAGCACGCCCTCCGGGTCGAGGCCGTTCACCGGCTCGTCCAGGATGACGACGCGCGGGTCGCCGAGTAGGGCGGAGGCCACGCCGAGGCGCTGGCCCATGCCGAGCGAGAACCCGCCCACCCGCCTGGACGCGACCTGGCCCAGGCCGACCATCTCGATCACCTGGTCGACGCGGCGGGCCGGGATGCCGTTGGTGGCGGCCAGCGCCAGCAGGTGGTGACGGGCCGAGCGACCGGTGTGCACGGCCTTGGCCTCCAGCAGGATGCCGAGCTCGGACATCGGCGCGGCGGCCCGGCGGTAGTCGGCGCCGTTGACCCGCACCCGGCCGGAGGTGGGCTCGTCGAGGCCGGCGATCATCCGCATCGTGGTGGACTTGCCGGCGCCGTTCGGGCCGAGGAACCCGGTCACGGTGCCCGGTTCGACGGTGAAGGTCAGATCGGCCACGGCGACCTTGTCGCCGTACTCCTTGCGCAGGTTCTCGACTTCGATCATGGTGACGAGCCTAGGAATCCGGGGCCCGGCGCGAATCTGCCCGACGGCTCGACCCGCGGCGCGGTGCGTAGGGCTGCCGATGGACGACGATAGGCCGCGAGAGGGACTCCCGGCACCGGTGGCCCGCCGGGGATATGCCTTTCGGCATAGGCGGGCCGGGAACGCGTGGGCATCAGGCGGTGCCCCGGTGGTGGCGTCCCGGATGCGCCCGCCCGCGAACCATCCGGAGCCTGCCGGCCTGTCTGCCTGCCGGCCTGCCAACCTGTCTGTCTGCCTGCCTGCCTGTCTGCTGGCCTGCCTGCCGGCCTGTCTGCCGTGTCGTCTGCCGGGGCGTGGCCGGTTGTCTTCTGCGTTTTGACACCGGCATGGCCGTCTGGCTGGTGTCAAAACTGGAGAAAGGCCCCTGCCCTCGGCGCCCGCCACGGTCGGTCGTGGGGTGCGGTAGGTGATGTGAAGGGAGGCAGAGGTGAGGTGGGGTGAGGTGAGGTGGAGGCGAGGTGAGGTGGAGGCGAGGTGGGGTGTGGCGAGGTGGGGTGAGGCGCGGCGGGGTGGAGACGCGGTGGGGGAGGCGTGATGCGGTGTGGCAAGGCATCACAGTGGGAGGGCATCACGGCGGGGGAGGACGGGTCGGCGCGGGGGGCGTACGCGGAGCACCCGGTACGTGCCTGAGCGTCGACCGGCTGTTCACCGGACCGGCCGGGCCGGGTCAGCGGACGGCGGCCCAGGTGCTGGTGAGCCAGGGCAGGGCGATGGCGACGGTGGGCACGGCGATGAGGGCGAGTGCCCCCGTGTAGACCGCGGCGGCCAGGCCGGGTGGGGCGATCGAGACCGGGGCGTCGGCCAGGCGGCGCAGCCGGGGGAGTACCCCGAGTGCGGTGACCTCGGAAAGGTTTTCGTCGTCCACTGTTGTGTCACTGGTGCCGGGCGCTGGTGAACGTGGCGAACGGGACGGGGGCGACGCGGAGGCCGGTGGGGCGATGGGGCTGGCCGGACTGCTCAGGGCGGTGGTGCTGCCCATCGTGGCCAGGGCGGCGATCAGCGGGGCGGGGCCGTGCAGGCGGCGGGCGGCGTCGTCGGCGAGCAGCTCGACCAGCACGGCGGTCTGCTCCAGCGCGGCCTGGGTGCCGGCCCGGCGCCCGGCCGCCTCGTAGAGCACGGTGAAGAACTCCAGCAGCAGGTCGTGCCGGGCCCGCAGGTGCGCGCGCTCGTGCTCGATCACGGCCGCGACCTGCTCCGGGGTGAGGTCGCGCAGGGCCGCGTCGCTGATCACCACGCGGGCGTGGCGGCCCGGAAGGCAGTAGGCGTAGGCGGCCTCACCGTGGGAGAGCACGCGCACGTCGTGGCCGGCGTCGGCGGAGGCCGGGCCCGCGTCGTCCGTGAGACCCGACTTCGCCAGCAGGTCGACCAGGTCGCGGTGCCGGCTGCGGTGACGGCGCAGCCGCCGGGCCACCTGGATGCCCACGTAGTTCAGCTTGACCAGGGCGACCACGGTGAGCACCAGCAGCACACCGGCCAGGCCGAGGTGCACCAGGCCGAGCAGGTCGAGGCGCCGCACGCCCTGCCCGGCGCCGGGCACGAACAGCCCGAAGGCCAGGGCCTGGACGGTGGCGAGCGACGCGCCGAACACCGCGAGCAGCGCGGCGACGGCCACGGCCTGCCACAGCACCACGGCGGCGCGGGGCACGGTCGCGAGCCGGCGGGCCCGCGCCAGTGCGGCCGGAACCGGCCAGATCAGCGTGATCGCGAGCAGCCAGAGCCAGGCCGCGGTGGTCACGGAGCGCGTTCCGGGGTGGTGCTCGCACTCAGCGCGGCCTTGAGCAGCTCGGTCTCGTTGGCGGTCATCCGGCCGACGAAGTGCAGCAGCGCGGCCTGCCGGGCCTGGGCCCCACCGACGTCGCCCAGGGCGTCCATCATCAGTTCCGCGGCCATCTGCTCCCGCGACTCCGAGGCCGAGTACAGGTGCGCCTTGCCGAGTTTCGTCTGCTGCGCCAGGCCCTTTTTCGCCAGCCGCTGGAGCACCGTCATCACGGTGGTGTAGGCCACCTCGCGCTGTTCACCCAGGGCCGCGTGCACGTCCCGCACCGTCATCGGTGCAGGTGCGGCCCACAGGCAGTCCATGACGTCGCGTTCGAGATGACCCAGACTCACCCGGCCATCCTACCGCCGGTGACCGTCTCGTACGAGGCTGTGTCGTACGTCCCTCCGTCGTACGACGATCGGTCGTACTACACTCTGTCGTAGGTGGACCGGAAGGGTTCATCGTCCCGGTCCACAGCGCCGCTGGTCCTCACGCCCCGTCCGGCGCGGACATCGGCATTCAGGAGGGTCCAGCTCATGGACGTCACGGATCTCGCGAGACTCCAGTTCGCGGTGACGACCGTCTACCACTACCTGTTCGTGCCCCTGTCGATGAGCCTGTCGCTGCTCACCGCCGGGTTCCACACCGCCTGGCTACGCACCCGGCACGAGCATCTCAAGCAGGTCACCGTGCTGTGCGGGCAGCTGCTGCTGATCACCTTCGCCGTCGGCGTGGTCACCGGGCTCGTGCAGGAGTTCCAGTTCGGCCTGTCGTGGAGCAGTTTCGCGCGCTTCTACGGCGACGTGTTCGGCCCCACCCTGGCGATCGAGGGCATGCTCGCCTTCTTCCTCGAGGCCACCTTCCTCGGCCTGTGGTTCTTCGGCTGGGACCGGCTGCCGCGTGGCGTCCACCTGGCCACCATCTGGATCGTGGCGATCGGCACCCAGCTGTCGGCGTTCATCATCCTGTCGGCCAACTCGTTCATGCAGAACCCGATCGGCTACTCGATCGACGCCGAGACCGGCCGGGCCGAGCTGAACGACTTCTCCACCCTGCTGTTCAACAAGCTCAACCTGGCCGCCTACCCGCACGCCGCCACCGGCGCCCTGATGACCGGCGGCGCGCTGCTGCTGGCCGTCTCGGTCTGGAACCAGCTGCGGCGTCCCTCGTCGATCGGCTCCGACCGGGCCGCCGTCCGGGTGATGGGCCGGGTCGGGGCCTGGGTGATGGTGGTCGCCGGGGCCGGCACCGCGATCACCGGCGACCGCCTCGGCGTCGTCATCACCGAGGTGCAGCCGATGAAGATGGCCGCCGCGGAAGCGCTCTACAGCACCACCACCGGCGCGCCCTTCTCGCTGTTCTCCTACGCCGGGCCGGGCGAGGCCGAGCCGTCGATCAAGATCGACATCCCCGGCCTGCTGTCGTTCCTGGCCACCCACAACTTCCACGGCACCGTGCAGGGCATCAACGACCTCCAGGCGCAGTACGTGCAGCAGTACGGCGACGGCAACTACGTGCCCTGGGTGCCGGTCGCGTTCTGGTCGTTCCGGCTGATGATCGGCGTCGGCATGACCGCCGCCGCGCTCGCCGCCCTGTATCTGCTCGTCACCCGCAAGGACCGTGACCTGCCCGCCTTCCTGCACACGCCGCGGCTGCGCCCGGTGGCGGTGCTCGTGCCCGTCGTCATCGGCCTGATGCCGCTCGCCGCCAACGCGATCGGCTGGATCTTCACCGAGACCGCCCGTCAGCCGTGGCTCGCGTTCGGCCTCTTCAAGACCGGGGACGGCGTGAGCTCCGGACTGACCGCGGCCGAGGTCGTCATCTCGCTGGTCGGGTTCACGCTGGTCTACGGCGTGCTCGCCGTGGTCTGGGTGCGGTTGCTGTGCCGTCTCGTGCGCTCGGGCCCCGGCGCGGAGCATGCCGGCCACGGTGGCGACCACGGTGACGATCACGCTGACGGCCACGGTGACCCGCACGCGTCCTCCCCCGACCCCGGGGCGGCCGACCGGCTCGCCCTCACGTACTGAAAGGCCAGGAACCGCCATGGGTCTGCCCGAGATCTGGTTCGGCGTGATCGTCGCCGCCTGGGTGCTGTTCTTCGTGCTGGAGGGTTTCGACTTCGGGGTCGGCATGATCGCCGGCCTGGCCCGGCGCCCCCTGCACGAGCGGGACGCCGCGGTGCGCACCATCGCCCCCACCTGGGACGGCAACGAGGTGTGGCTGGTCGGTGCGATCGGCCTGATGTTCGCGATCTTCCCGGAGTGGTACGCGTCCGTGCTCTCCTCGCTGTACCTGCCGATGGTGCTGATCCTGCTCGCCCTGGCCGCGCGCGGCGTGGCCCTGGAGTTCCGCGGCAAGTACCACGGCGAGGGCGAGGAACGCTGGAAGTCGCGCTGTGACACGGTGATGGCCCTGGCGTCGCTGCTCGTCGTCGCGCTCTGGGGCGCCGTGGTGGCGGTGCTCGCCCGGGGCCTGGCGATCAACCAGGAGGGCGAGGTCGTCGGTTCGTCCTGGACCCGCAGCATCGACCCGCTGCTGACCTGGCAGGCCGCGGCCGGGGCGGCCGGGGGCGTGCTGACCGCCCTGCTGGTGGGCGCGCTGTTCCTGTCGCTGCGCACCACCGGCCCGCTGCGGAACTGGGCCCGGGGCCTGGCCTTCCGGGTCGGCGGCGTGGTGACGGCCGGGGCCCTGGTGGCCGCCGCGCTGACCACCGAGCCGGTGGTCGCGCTGATCGCGGTGCCGGCCCTGCTGGCCACGGTCGCGGCCCACCTCGGCCGGGAGGGCCTGGCCTTCACCGGCGGCGCCCTGACCATCGCCCTGGCCACCGTGCTCGGCCTGGCCTGGCACGCGCCGACGCTGCTGCCGAGCACGCTGGACCCGGCCTGGTCGGTGACCATGGACGGCGCCATCACCTCGGACTTCTCCCTCGGGGTGATCAGCTGGGCGGCCCTGTTCATCATGCCCGCCGTGCTGATCTACCAGGCGTTCTCGTACTGGGTCTTCCGCCGCCGCATCACCAGCGAGCGCGTGGTCACGGCCTGAGCGCCCGGGCCGAATCGAGCAGGAAGCCGACATGAGCACTCTCCAGCACGTCCCCTCCACCGCGCCCGTACCGGCGGGCGGTGACGGGGAACCGGCCGCCGGCCCACCGGCGTCACCCCGTCCCCGGGGCCCGGTGGACGCCCGGGTGTTCCGGCTGGTCCCGGCGATGCGCCGGGACGCCGTGCTGCTCGGGAGCCTGGCCGCGCTCGGCGCGCTCGCCCTGCTCGGCCAGCTGGTGACGGCGGCCTGGGCGGTCACCGCCTACTCGACCGGTGAGGGGCCCTGGCCGCCGCTGACCGGATTCCTGCTCGCGACCCTGGCCCGCGGTGTGCTGCGCGGCGCCGAGCACGCGCTGACCGCCCGGGCCGCGGGCCGGGCCCGGGTGCGGTTCGGCGCCGCGATCGCCGGGGCGGCGCTGCGGATGCCGCCGGCCCGGCTCGCCGCGACCGGGCCGGGCGCGGTGTCGGCGCTGGCCACGAACGGCGTGGACACGCTGGAGAAGTACGTCACCCGGTACCTGCCGGCGGTGGTGCCCGCCGTGGTGCTGCCGCCCGCGGTGGTCGTCGTGCTGGCGGTGCTGGACCCCCGCTCGGCCGTGATCGTGGTGGTCACGCTGCCCCTGGTGCCGCTGTTCGCGGCGCTGGTCGGGTGGGCCACGCAGCGCCGTTCGGAACAGCAGTGGCAGCTGATGTCCCGGCTGTCGTCGCACTTCCTCGACGTGGTGCAGGGCCTGGTGACGCTGCGGGCCCACCGCCGCGCCGGGCGTCAGGTCGAGGTGCTCGCCGAGGTGGGGGAGCAGCACCGCGCCGCCACCGTGCGGGTGCTGCGCCTGGCCTTCCTGTCCGGCACGGCCCTCGACCTGGTCGCGACCCTGTCGGTGGGGCTGGTGGCGGTGGAGGCCGGGCTGCGGGTGGCCGCGGGCGATCTCGGCCTGGGCACCGCGCTGGTGGCCATCCTGATCGCTCCCGAGGCGTACCGCCCGGTGCGGGAGCTGGGCGCCCGGTTCCACGAGAGCGCCGACGCGGCAGCCGTTCTCGACGAGGCGACAGCGGTGATCGACGCAGGGACCGACGCAGGGACAGACGCGGTGCCGGTCGCCCCGGACGCCCCGCTGCCCGCCGGGGTGGCCCTGCTCGCCGACGGGATCACCGTGAGCCTGCCGGGCCGGCCCGATCCGGTGCTGGCCGGTGTCGGGCTGTGGGTGCTCGGCGGGCAGATCACCGCGATCACCGGCCCCTCCGGTGTCGGGAAGACCACGCTGGTCAGGGTTCTCGCCGGTCAGCTGGCGCCCGGCAGCGGCCTGGTGCGGCGGGGCGCCCCGGTGGACGGCGAGCACCTCGTCGCCTACCTGCCCCAGCGCCCCACCTTCCCGCTGGCCCGGACCCTGCGCGACGCCGTGGGGGCGGGCTGGCCGCAGGCCCCGGCCGCCGCGTTCGACCAGGCCCTGCGCGACGCCTGCTGCGACTGGATCGGGCAGCTGCCGGCCGGCCCGGACACCCCGCTCGCCGAGGACGGCCGTGACCTGAGTGCCGGCCAGCGTCAGCGCCTGGCCCTGGCCCGCACCTTCCTGCATGCCGCCCGGCTGGGTGAGAAGGGCTCTCCCGTGGTCCTTCTCGACGAGCCCACCGCCCACCTCGACGAGCACACCGAACGCCGGGTGCTCGACGGCCTGCGCCGCCGGGCCGGGGACGGGACGGCGATCGTGATGGTGGCCCACCGCCCGGCCGCGATCGCCGCCGCCGACGAGGTCAGCCACCTGTACGGCACCGTGCCCCGGGCGTCCCGCCCCGGCCGGGCCGCTCCGTCGCACCTCAGCCACCTCGACCTGGGCGCCTGCCTGGACCTGGGATCCTGCCCCGACCCGACCTTCCACCTGGACCTGTCCGAGGCCGAACTCGACGCCTGCGCGCGGGGTTTCGGCTGGGAGGGATGGCTCGGCGACGGCGATAACAGGCTACCGCAAAAGGGTGGATCCAAGACCGGCGAAGATCTCACCGACGCCGGGGAGAAGCCCCCACACGAGCCCGCCGGCACATTCGAACCGCAGGGATCCGGCGCGGCGCGCGCGCCCGCCCCTGGATCCGCCCCTGGATCCGCGGCCCCCGCACCCCGCACCCCGGACCGGGACGACGCGGTCCTCCCCGGATTCGGCCGGGCCTGGGCCGCGGCGGCGCCCGCCCGCAGCTGGCTCCCGAAACCCCTGCGCACGGCCTCGATGAACCTGGCCCTGGTGCTGGGCACCCTGTCGTCGCTGTCCGGGGTGGCGCTGACCGCGGTCGCGGCGTGGCTGCTGACCCGGGCGTCCGGGCAGCCGCCGATCCTCACCCTGACCGTGGCGGTGGTCGGCGTGCGGTTGTTCGCCGTGGCCCGTCCGCTGTTCGGTTACCTGGAACGGCTCGTCGCCCACGACGTCGCCCTCGCCGACCTCGGCCGGCTGCGGGCACGGGTGTACGCGGATCTGATCCCCCGGGTTCCCGGCCCGGCGCTGCCGCGGCGCGGCGATCTGCTCACCCGCCTGGTGGACGACGTGGACGCGGTCGCCGACACCGTGCTCCGCTGGCGCCGTCCGGTGATCGTCGCCGCCGGGACCCTGGTGGTCGCGGTCGCCGCGGGCGCGCTCGTCGACCCGCTCGCCGCGGCGGCCGCGCTGCCCGGTCTGCTGCTGGCCGGGCTGGTCGCGCCGCTGGTGGCGGGTTCGGGGGCTGGGCTGCGGGCCCACCGGACCGCCGCCGCCCGGGCCGGGTACGCCCAGGCCGTGGTCGAGGTGCTGGCCGGGGCCGAGGACGTGAGGGCCCTCGGCGTCACCCGTTCCGGTGTCGTGCCGGTGCGCGAGGCCGGTGAGCGGGCGGTGCGCGCGGACCTGGCGCAGGCCCGCCGCAACGCCCTGGCCGAGTTCCTGCGCACCGTGGGGGCGGGCCTGGCCGTCGCCGGCGTCATGCTGGCGACCACCCTGGATTCCACTCTCGGCCTGGAGCAGGTGGGCGTGCTGGTGCTCGGCACCCTCGCCCTGGCCGACGTGACCGCGACCCTGCCCGACGCCGTCAACGCCCGCACCCGCGGCCGGATCGCCCACCGCCGTCTGAGCGAGGTGCTCGACACGCCGCCGGCCAGCGTCGACCCGGTGGACGCTGAAACGGTTGGCGCTGAAACGGTTTGCGCCGAAACGGCTCTCACCAGCCCGGCCACCACCAGCCCGGCCACCACCAGCCCGGCCACCACCAGCCCGGCCACCACCAGCCCAGCCACCACCAGCCCGGCCACCACCGGACCGGCGCCCGCCGGACCGGGTCCCACCGGCGTCCCCCGGCCCGCCACCCCCGGCATCGCGCTGGACCAGGTCGTGGCCGGCTGGGACGCCCGGCGGCCACCGGTACTCGACGGGCTCGACCTGGAACTGGCCCCGGGACAGCGGATCGCGGTGCAGGGGCCCTCCGGGTGCGGCAAGTCGACGCTGGCCGGGATCGTGCTGAAGTTCCTCGACCCGCGGGCCGGCTCGGCCCGGCTGGACGGCCGGGACTACCGCGACCTGACCGGCGACCGGGTGCGCGGCAGCGTCAGCCTGGTGTCGGACGACGACCACGTGTTCGCCGGCACCCTGCGCGAGAACCTGCTGCTGGCAAGCCCTTCCGCCACGGACGCCGAACTGCGCGTGGTGCTGACCCGGGCCCGGCTGGGGCACTGGTTCAACAGCACGCCCCAGGGTCTCGGCACCCGGCTGGGAGAACGCGGCGCCACCATGTCGGCCGGCGAGCGCCGCCGCCTGGCCCTGGCCCGCGCCCTGCTCGCCGGGCGCCCGGTGCTGGTGCTCGACGAGCCCGCCGAGAGCCTCGACACCGAGACCGCCCAGGCCGTGCTCGGCGACCTGCTGGAGACCACCGGCGGCTGTTCGGTGCTGCTGGTCACCCACCGCTCCGAGGGGCTCGACGCGATGGACCGGGTGCTGCGCCTGGAGGACGGCGGCCTCAGAGCTGGTACTTGAACCCGGCGTGCGACTGGACGAAGCCCAGGCGGCGGTAGAACCGGTGGGCGTCCTCGCGGGACAGGTCCGAGGTGAGCTGCACCAGATCGCAGCCCCGCGAACGGCATTCGTCGAGCGCCCAGCGCATCAGCGCGGTGCCCAGCCCACTGCCGCGCTCGGTGCCGGACACCCGCACCGCCTCCACGATCGCCCGGGTGGCCCCGCGCCGGGACAGTCCCGGGACGAAGGTCAGGTGCGCCGTGGCCAGCACCCGGCCGTCCCGGTCACCGACCACGAGCAGCTGGTTCGGGTCCTGCTCCACCCGGGTGAAGGCCCGCTCGTACAGCGCGAGGTCGTCCGGGCTCTCGCGCTGGGCGCCGAGCCGGTCGTCGGCCAGCAGACCCACGACCGCCGGGACGTCGGACCGGGTGGCACGGCGGAAACGGATGTCGCTCATCCGGCCCTTTCAAACATCCGGTGCGGTGGGGGAGTCACGCCGCCCGCGAGTGCGGGCCGGTACGCGGGGTGACGGTGTCGGTCCGGCCGGCAGCCTGTCGCTCCAGTGCCGCCCGCTCCAGCGCCGCCCGCACCAGCAGCCGGCCGGCCACGCCGTAGCCGGCGCCCTCCGGGGCCACCAGTGGCAGGTCGTGCACCAGCCCGGGGGTGACGGCCGCCAGAACCGGCCGTCCGTCCGGTTCCAGGGCCGCCTCCGCGGCGGCCGAGCGGCCCTGCCGCGCGACCACCCGCCCGAACACGCAGGCCGTCATCACCGGGGCACCCAGGCCCACGGCGGCGATCCCGATCAGTTCGACGAACATGCCAGTCTCCTCCGGAAGCCGTTGCCCCGACCCGGGGCGACGGTGCCGCACCGCCGCCCGGGTTCCGGCTTCCGTCGGCACCGACTCTCAAAGCGTCAGCCCGTGGGCGGAATTCGGCGGCACCCGGACACCGGAGTCATCCTCCGGGCGGACGTCCGGGGGTGTGGAACCACCCGTGCGGCGTAGCGCGGTCGCCTGCCGCGTGGGCCGCCGGATCGCGACCACCGCCACCCCGGCCAGCAGAATCAGGCCGCCGAGCAGCTCGAACCGGCCCGGCCGCTCGTGCTGCACCAGCCAGGCGGTGACCAGCCCGACCACCGGCACGAGCAGGGTGAACGGCACCACCTGAGCGGCGTTGTAGCGGGCCAGCAGGGTGTTCCAGATGCCGTAGCCGACCAGGGAGGCCAGCACCGCCGTGTAGAGCGTGGACGCGATGTTGCCGAGCGAGATGTGGGTCAGCGCGTGCCGCACCTCGGCCGGCCCGTCGACCAGCAGCGACAGCGCGACCAGCGGCACCGGCACGACCAGCGCCGACCAGACCGTCATCGACAGGCCGGACGCCACGGCCGCCCGGCGGCTGAGCACGTTGCCGGCCGCCCAGCTCAGCGCCGCGCAGACGCACAGGCCGAGCGCGGGCAGCGGGGTGTGCGCCGACCGGCCGACCGCGACCACGGCCAGGCCCAGCGCCCCCAGCCCCACGCCGGCGCAGGCCCGGCGGCCGGGCCGTTCGTGCAGGGCCACGGCGGCGATCACCACGGTGCCCACCACCTGCCCCTGGAGCACGAGACTGGCCAGGCCGGAGGGCATCCCGGCGTGCAGCGAGGTGTAGAGGAAGGCGAACTGGCCGAGGCTGAGGAACGTGCCGACCAGCAACAGGGTGCTCCACGGCACGGCCGGGCGGGGGATCAGGAACACGGCGGGCAGGAGCACCACGACGAATCTCAGCGCCACGAACAGCAGGGGCGGGAATCCGGACAGGCCCTCGTCGATGACGACGAAGTTCATGCCCCAGATCACGGTCACCATCACGGCCAGCAGGGAGTCACGGGTGCTCACCCTGCCAGCCTCCAGGAGCGGACCATGTACGTCCATCGACGATCGGTGACGCCGAATCGTTAGCATCGCTTCATGATGGATCTGGTGGCGTTGCGTTCCCTGATCGCGGTCGACGTGCACGGCACCGTCGCGGCGGCCGCCTACGCCGCCGGCTACACGCCCTCCGCGGTGTCGCAGCAGATCAAGCGCCTGGAGAAGGACCTCGGTGTGCTGCTGCTGGAACGGGTCGGGCGCGGGGTGGTGCTGACCGAGCGCGGCCGCACCCTGGTGCTGCACGGGCAGGGCATCCTGCGGCAGGTCGAGGCGGCCACCGCCGGGCTGGCCGGTGAGCAGGGCGAGCCGGCCGGGCCGCTGCGGATCGTGGCGTTCTCCACCGCGGTGCGCGGGCTGGTCGCGCCGCTGCTGTCCGACCTGGCCCGGACCAGCCCGGCGGTGGTGCCGGAGGTGTTCGAGCGGGACCCGCACGAGGCCGTCGACATCGTCGCCGCCGGGCAGGCCGACATCGGCCTGGTGCACCACTGGGTGGGCGTGCCGCTGCACCGGCCCGACTACCTGGACGGCCGGCTGATCGGGTTCGACACCGCCGACCTGCTGGTGCACCGGGAGCACCGGCTGGCCGGCCGCACCGACGTCACCCCGGCCGACCTGGTCGACGAGCCCTGGGCCTCCACCCCGGTCGGCACGATCTGCCACGGCTGGTTCGTGTACATGTTCACCGGCTTCGCCCGGCCGCCGCGGGTGCGGTACTGGTCGGCGGAGTTCGCGTCGCAGGTCCGGCTGGTGCAGGAGGGCCTGGCCGTGGCCCTGGTGCCCCGGCTCGGTCGCGGCCGGCTGCCCCACGACGTGGTCGCGGTCCCGGTGTCCGGGCCGGCGCCGACCCGCGTCCTGGAGATGATCTGGCGGGACTCGATGTCGTCCAGCCCGGCCGTCCGGCACGTGCGTGAGCGGTGCGCGGCCGTGTTCACCGGCGGCGTCGCGACCCTCGAACCCTCCAACTGAGGACGACGAGGGGTGGCGCCGGTCTGTCGTCGTCCTCGAAGCCGCCCCGCGAGGGGTGGGCACGACCGGCGAACCGCCGCAGCGGGGTGGCCTGAGCTGCTCGGCACGGAGGACGGCGCCGGGCGGGCACTGCACGCGCACGGCACGATCCCGGTGCGGGAACTACGCGCCGTGCTCGATCATGACCAAAGTGCTTCCGGTGCAGCCTGATCCCGATCTCAGGACAAGTCGGCTGTGATCTGGGTCAAGCCGCGCGCGACACTCCGGGCTACCCGCTGGTGAATGAGAGTCATTATCAAAGCATCGGCTATCGTCATCTCCCGCCGGGCAGCCGCCCGGCCGGGCCCCGGGCCCGACCGACGATCACGGGGGACAGGGAAGACCATGGGTGAGGTGCAGATCCGGCCGGCCACGGCGGCGGACCTGGCGGGTGCCGCGGCGTGCATGCGCGAGGTGCTGGAGACCGACCTGGGCGGCTATACCGAGCGATGGCACCAGGACCTCGACGAGCTGGAGGCGACCTACCTGCAAGCCCCGCGTGCGGCTCTGTTCGTCGCGGTCGGCACGAGTGGGGACGGCGAGGAGGTGGTGCTGGCCACCACCGCGGTCCGGCCCTGCCTGCTGGCGTCGCCGCCGAACCCGGCCTGGCTGGCCGGGCGGTACAACCGGCCGGACGTGTGCCAGCTGGTGCGGGTCTGGGTGCGGCCGCGGGCCCGCCGCCGCGGGCTGGCCCGGCGGCTGGTGGCCGAGGCCGCGCGCTGGGCCACCGGGGCCGGAGGCTACGGCACGGTGTATCTGCACACCGACACCGGAGTGCCCGGCGCGGAGGCGTTCTGGCGCTCGATGCCCACCGTCGAGGTGCTCGACGCCCGGCCAGATCCTTGGAACACCGTGCACTTCGAGCTCGAGGTGCCGAAACTCCTTACCCTGCACGGGGAACCGGAAGCACTCCGGTGAGGGCCGGTGAGACCCCGCTGGAGGCGGGCGCGGCCGCGGGCCGGGTGGTCGACCAGGTGGGTGACCTGGCGCTGCTGCACGACACCTCGGTCGACCAAGCCTACGCCGAGCAGCTCGCCGCGCGCGTCGCCACGATCTACGAGAACCTGCGGCAGCAGCCGGGTCTGGCGCCGTCCACGATGGTCGACCGGCTGTTCACCGAGCTGGTCGGGCTGTGCGGCGAGGACGGCGGCGACCTGTCGCCCCGGGCCGCGCGGGTGCTCGGCGACCAGCGGGTGGCCTCCCGCCTGGCCGGCCTGCACGAGATCTGCGCCGAGGGCGAGTACCTGATGGAGACGCACTGGGCGCGCCGGATCGCCGAGGCGGACAAGCCGCGCGAGGAACTGGCCGGTTTCCCCTACCTCGGCAACTACCGCGAGCTGACCCGGCTGGAGATCAACCTGCTGCGCTGCTTCGGCGTGGAACCGGCCACGGCACGGCGGATCTGCTTCCTCGGGGCCGGGCCGCTGCCGCTGTCCGCGATCTGCCTGTACGAGGAACTCGGGGTGCCGGTCGACGTGGTGGACCGTTCCGAGGAGGCCGTCGTGCTCGGCTCGGCCTGTGTCAACGCCCTGCTCGGCCGGGGCCGGGTGCGGTTCCACCTGGCCGACGCCGCGCGGTTCGAGCAGGTCGCCGGTGCCGACGTGGTGGTGCTCGGGGCCCTGGCCGGGCTGGAGCCGGACGCCAAGAACGCCATCCTGGCGGCCCTGTGGCAGCGGCTCGACCCGGGCACGGTGCTGCTGGTGCGCAGCGCGGCCGGGCTGCGGCGCCTGCTCTACCCGGCCGTGGGCACGCGCGACCTGGGCGGCTGGGAGCAACTCGGGGTGCTGCACCCGCTCAACGACGTCATCAATTCGGTGATAGTCCTGCGCCGCCCCTGATCACGTCCACGCCCCGGATCACCACGTCGCGCACCCGGGTCAGCGCGGTGACCGAGGCCCGCGGATCGCCGTCCACCACCAGGAGGTCGGCGTCCGCGCCGGGCGTCAGCCCTCCCTTGACGCCCTCCAGGCCGCAGGCCCGGGCCGACACCGAGGTGGCGGTCGCGATCGCGTCGCCGGTGGCGATGCCGGCCGCCACCAGCTCGGCCACGGCCAGCGCCACGATGCCGTGCGGTTTGGCCGCGTGGATGCCGGCGTCCGAGCCGCTGATCACCGAAACGCCCTGCCGGTGCAGCATCTCGACCTGCACGAAGCGGTGCTCGGGCACCAGGCCGGTGCGCCGGTTGACCTCCAGGGCCTGGGCCGACATCGGGCTGCCGGGGATCCGGCCGAACGTCGGGCCGACGTGGATGCCGCCCTCGCGCAGCCGGTCCGCCAGGTCGGGTGGGGTCTGCACGCCGTGGGTGGTGAGGCAGGTGCAGTGCTCGATGCCCTGCACCCCGGCGTCGATGCACAGCCGCACGGCGTCCAGCGAGTGGGCGTGCGCCACCACCGGAAGCCCGTGCTCCGTGGCCCTTCTCACCACCAGGGTGACGTCGTCGAGGGAGTACTGCAACGACAGCAGGTCCGAGCCCGGCGTCATCGCGCCGCCGCTGACCACGATCTTCACCAGGGCCGCGCCCCGCCGGGCCCGCTCGTCCACCGCCGCCACCAGCTGATCGGCCCCCGCCGCCTCGCCGCCCATCGCGGCGCAGTGCCCGCCGGGCGTGGTGATCGGCGGGCCGGAGGCGACCACGGTGGGCTCGTCGGCCGACGAGGTGCGCTCGAGCACCGACCAGCGATGGTCGCCGAGGTCGCGCACGGTGGTCACGCCGGCCCGGGTGTGGCCCCGCAGCGACTGCCGCACCACCTCCTCCCGCTCGGCCGGGGTGCGGCCGGGATCGCGGCCCAGCGCCCCGTCCCGGCCGTCGGCGATCAGGTGCACATGGGTGTCGATCAGCCCGGGCAGCAGCGTGCCGCCGTCGTGGTGGCGCACCGTGAAGTCACCGGAAACCGCTGCCGTGCCGGGAATCACGGCCAGGATGCGGGGCCCTTCGGTGAGCACGGTGGCCCCGTCCGGCCAGAACCGCTCACCGTCGAAGGCCAGGGGGGCGACATGGGCGACACGTTCGGGGGCGGACATGGGCCCAGTCTCCGGAACGGGCCGCACCGTGATCAAGTGCGTACGGAGTGATGATGGACAAGTCCCGGCCCTGGTTCCGGCGGGGCCGTGGTGCGCGGCTCAGGTCGCCCGGCGACCGCCGGGCGCATCGGTGAGCACCCGGAATCCCGCCGAAGTCGCAGGTCGACCGGGGGCAGCAGGTCGGCGCCCGGGAGGCAAGGCCTGTCCGGACAGCAATTGGCGTGCCTACCCTCGCTGCACCTGGACCGGTGGCGGAGAGGCGTGGTGTCTTCATGACCCAGTACGTGTACGCGTTCTCGGAGGGCAGCAAGGAGCAGCGGGAGCTGCTCGGCGGCAAGGGTGCGAACCTGGCCGAGATGACCAACCTCGGGCTGCCGGTGCCGCCCGGGTTCACGATCACCACGCAGGCCTGCCGGTCCTACCTGACCGCCGGGTCCGAGCCGGGCGAGCTGCGGGTGCAGGTGACCATGGCGCTGCGGCGGCTGGAGGACGACCTCGGGCGGCAGCTGGGCGACCGGCACGACCCGCTGCTGGTGAGTGTCCGCTCCGGGGCGATGCACTCGATGCCGGGGATGATGGAGACCGTGCTCAACGTCGGCCTCAACGACGCGAGCGTGAAGGGCCTGGCCGAGGCCGGCGGAGACGAGCGCTTCGCCTGGGACTCCTACCGCCGGCTGCTCCAGATGTTCGGCAAGACCGTGCTGGAGATCGACGGGGAGAACTTCTCCCGCGCCCTCGACGACGCGAAACGCCGCCAGGGCGTGGAGACCGACGTGGAACTCACCGCTGAGAGCCTGAAAAGCCTGGTGTCCGAGTTCAAGTCGGTGATCCTGGAGCACAGCGGAACCGAGTTCCCGCAGCATCCGCGCGAACAGCTCGACCTGGCGATCCGGGCGGTCTTCGACTCCTGGAACACCGAGCGGGCCCGGCTGTACCGGCGGCGCGAGCGGATCCCGCAGGATCTCGGCACGGCGGTGAACATCTGCACGATGGTGTTCGGCAACACGGGTGAGACGTCGGGCACCGGTGTGGCCTTCACCCGCGACCCGGCGTCCGGGCACGGTGGGGTGTACGGCGACTACCTGCCGAACGCGCAGGGCGAGGACGTGGTGGCGGGCATCCGTAACACGATGAGCCTGGCCGACCTGAAGGACCTCGACGCGTCGTCGTACAAGCAACTGCTCCAGGTGATGCGGCGGCTGGAGACGCACTACCGCGACCTGTGCGACATCGAGTTCACGATCGAGCGCAGCAAGCTCTGGATGCTCCAGACCCGGGTGGGAAAACGCACGGCCGCCGCCGCCTTCCGGATCGCCACCCAGCTGGTCGACGAGAACCTGATCACCATGGACGAGGCGCTCCAGCGGGTGGACGGCTCGCAGTTGGCCCAGCTGATGTTCCCGCGGTTCGACGCCTCGGCCCCGCGGGAGTCGCTGGGCACCGGCATGGCGGCCTCGCCGGGCGCGGCCACCGGGCAGATCGTGTTCGACTCCGCCGCGGCCGAGAAGGCGGCGGCCGAGGGGAAGGACGTGATCCTGGTGCGCCGCGAGACCAGCCCGGACGACCTGGGCGGCATGATCGCGGCCCGTGGGGTGCTCACCTCGCGGGGCGGCAGGACCAGCCACGCGGCCGTGGTCGCGCGGGGCATGGGCAAGACCTGCGTGTGCGGTCTCGCCGAGCTGGACGTCGACGGGTCCACCGCCCGGGTGGGTGGAAAGACGCTGCGTGAGGGCGATCTCATCAGTATCGACGGCAGCAGCGGCGAGGTGTTCGCGGGGGCCGTGCCGGTGGTCGCCTCGCCGGTCGCGACCTACCTGGAGCGAGGGCTGGACGAGGCGGTCAAGGACGCCGACGCCGACACCGCCGATCTGGTGCGCTCGGTGGACCGGCTGCTCTCGCACGCCGACCGGATCCGCCGGCTGCGGGTGCGCGCCAACGCCGACAATGCCGAGGACGCCTCGCGCGCCAGGGATCTCGGTGCCCAGGGGATCGGGCTGTGCCGCACCGAGCACATGTTCCTGGGGGAGCGGCGGGTGCTGATCGAGCGGCTGATCCTGGCCTCGGGGGCGGACGCGCGCCAGGCCGTGTACGACGAGCTGCTGCCGTTGCAGCGCCAGGACTTCACCGAGCTGCTCACCGCGATGGACGGGCTGCCGGTGACGATCCGCCTGCTCGACCCGCCGCTGCACGAGTTCCTGCCCGACCGGACCGAGCTCTCGGTCAAGGTGGCGCTCGAAAAAGCTTCCGGAACGGCCGATCCGGGTGAGGAGAGGCTGCTCGCGGCGGTGGAGCGGCTGCACGAGTCCAACCCGATGCTGGGCCTGCGCGGCGTGCGGCTGGGGCTGGTGCTGCCCGGGCTGTTCGCGTTGCAGGTGCGGGCGATCAGCGAGGCGGCGGCCCTGGCCCGGCGCGACGGCGGCGACCCGCACGTCGAGATCATGATCCCGCTGGTCGGCTCGGTGATGGAGCTGTTCCTGATCCGCGACGAGGCCGACGCCATCGTGCGGCAGGCCGGGCTGGACATCCCGATCGGCACCATGATCGAGCTGCCCCGGGCGGCCCTGACCGCGACCCGGGTGGCCGAGGCCGCCGAGTTCTTCAGCTTCGGCACCAACGACCTCACCCAGACCACCTGGGGTTTCTCCCGCGACGACGTGGAGGGCGGCTTCTTCGCCGCCTACCTCGACCGCGGGGTGTTCATGGTGTCGCCGTTCGAGAGCCTCGACGTGGACGGCGTGGGCCGGCTGATCCGGATCGCCGCCGAGGACGGCCGCCGCACCCGGCCCGGACTGAAACTGGGGGTCTGCGGCGAGCACGGCGGCGACCCGGAGTCGATCCACTTCTTCCACCGGGTCGGCATCGATTATGTGTCGTGCTCGCCGTTCCGGGTGCCGATCGCCCGGCTGGAGGCGGGGCGGGCGGCGGTGATCGGGTAGCTCGTGCGATATTCACGGCATGGCTGAACAGAACGACGACAACCGCTCGGTGAGCATCGAACGACTCGAGGAGGGCGTGTACCTGGCCACCAACAAGCGCGGCGACACGCTGCGCTTCGGCAGCAAGGCCACGGACGCGTTCTCGCCGGTGGAGCTGCTGCTGGCCGCGATCGCCGGCTGCTCCGCGGTGGACGTCGACGTGGTCACCGGCCGGCGCTCGCCCGCCGAGCACTTCTCCGCCCGCGTCGACGCCACCGCGGTGCGCGAGGGCGGTGAGAACACGCTGAAGGACATCGTCCTGACCTTCGACGTGCGCTTCCCCGAGGGTGAGGCCGGCGACGCCGCCCGCACCCTGCTGCCCCGCGCGGTCAAGGCCTCCCACGACCACACCTGCACGGTGTCGCGCACGATCGAGGCGGGCACCCCGGTCACGGTGCGCATCGCCGGGTAGATCTCTTCCACCGGGGGACGACGAGGAGCCCGGCTCTTCGTCGTCCCCTGGTTCTTCTACCCGAGCCCGGCCAGCTCGTGCGGGTCGGCGTCACCGTAGAACCTGCGCCACAGGCCGGCCAGGTGCTCGCGGAACTCCTGGTCGTCGTCGAAGTCCCAGCCCGCCGCCCGCTCGTACTGGAGCGCGGTGACCTGGCCCAGCACGGCCTTGGCGAAGCCCCGTCGGAAACGGGTGTGGGCGGGGGAGGGGCGGGACATGTCCCGGATGAAGGTCGCCTCGTAGTCGCGGTCGAGGGAGTTGATGTCCATGTAAGCGCCCGAGTATTCGAGGAACGTTTCGACGTCGGGGTCGGGCATGACCGGTCACTCCTTCGGCAGCACGGGATACATGGTCTTCAGACGCCAGATGCCGTCGGCCCGGCGAGTGTATATCGCCTTCATCGACCCACCGGAGAAGTCGACCGGTACGGGTGGGCTGCTTCCCTGCGGGTCCCCGGTGGGCTTCGTCTTGGAGCCGGTGCGACGGATGCCGCTCACATGCTGTCGGTAGGCGGGCCCGAAGATGTCGGAGAGTGGGACCAGGACCTGGAGCCGAGAGTTGTGCGCGGTCTCGGCCTCATTCCTCTTCTGCTCGAAAGCGGCACTGCCGCGCACGAATTCCTCCGCCGACACGTAGTCGGCGTCGGTCAGGATCTTTGTGGCCTCACGGCCGCACAGGTGCTGACCCCCGTGATCCCCGTCGGTGGTGGTCCCGGTCATCGGGTCGATCCAGTACAGCGCCCGGTCCAGGAGCTGCTGTCCGGTCACCCCGGAGCCGTGGCGTTGCGGCCCGTGCCCGTCCCGCCGCAGTTCCTCGAGGCGCTCGGCGATCCGTACCTCCTCGGCGACCGGGGCGTCCGCGCCGCGCGTGGGGGCCGGGGCGGCGCAGCGCCCGGTCTCGTCGGCGATGCCGGCCCGGGCGACGGCCAGGGCCTCGCCCGTCGCCCGCAGCTGTTCGACCAGGTCCCCGCCGAGGCCGGTGCCGTCCTCCCCTCCCGTGGCCTCCAGCAGGGCGCGGGCCTCGTCGGCGAGCAGCATCGCCTCGTCGAGAAGGGTTGCCGCATCGTGCAAGACGCCGTCCGCCGCCTCCAGGCTCTCCCGTACCCCGGTCAGCGACGGAACCTCGGGAATGCCGTCAACGACCTCCACCGCCCGCCGGGTGCACTCCTCGACACCGTCGAGGCGCTCGGCAGCCTCGTCGAGACGGCCGCGGGCGTTCTCGTACCCGTCGGCGACCCCGTCCCAGCCGTGCCACAGCGCGGACTCGGCCTCCTGCTGAGCGGCCTCCCCGAGCCGCCGGGCCTGTGCGGCGTGCCCGGCGGCGGCCGCGGTGACGGCTTTGACCGCACCACTGATCGCCGCCGTCCGGGTGGTCACGATCCATCCCTACCGGCGCCGGGCGAACCGCGCAAGAAGCCGGAACCGGTTATCTTGACAGGTTTTTCACTCCGACCACCAAGGGCCATCCAGTCCCTGCGGCAACTGTGCGCAGTGCAGCACCCCCAGCCGCTGCGTGGCCCGGGTGAGGGCCACGTACAGGTCGCCCGGGCCACGCGGCGAGGAGGTGGCGATGCGCTCGGGCTCGACCACGACCACCGCGTCGAACTCCAGGCCCTTGGTCTCGCGCGGCTCCAGCACCACCACCCGGGCGGGCACGTCGTCGTCCGGGTCCTGGCCCAGGGCAACGCCTTCCGTCATCAACGGCTTGAGGACGGCGAACAGGCCGGCCGCCCGGCCCGGCGCCGCGACCACGGCCAGCCGCCGGTCCTGCCCCAGCGTGGCCAGCTCGGCCCGCACCGCTCCCGCCAGTTCGGCGGCGAGCGCGCCCGGGGCCACCCGGCGGCGCCAGGGGGTGGGGCCGTCGTGCCGCACCGGCTCGGGCGCGGGCAGGCCGGGGGCCAGCGACTCCAGCAGCCCGGCGGTCACTTTCGCGACCGGTGCGGGCATCCGGTAGTTGACGGTGAGCTGCTCCAGGCGCCAGCGGTCGCCGACGTGCGGGGCCAGGGCCTGGTGCCACGACGAGGCACCGGCCGGATCACCGGTCTGGGCCACGTCGCCGACCAGCGTCATCGAGCGGGAGCGGCGCATCAGCATGCGCCAGGCCATCGGGGACAGCTCCTGCGCCTCGTCCACCACGATGTGCCCGAACCGCCAGGTGCGGTCGGTGGCGGCGCGCTCGGCCGCGGTGCGGTGGTCAGCCTCCTCCTGCCGTTCCACCAGGTCCTGCGCGGTGACCAGGTCGAAGGCCGCGAGGATCTCGCTCTCCTCGTCCTCGAAGTCGCCGGACTCCGAGCCGCGCAGCAGGTCGAGCACGCCCTGCGCGTACTCCAGGTTCGCGGTCTGGAGCTCCTCGGCCAGCCGGCGGGCCGCCGAGTCGTCGCGGCCCAGCAGTTCCGCGGCCTCGTCGAGCAGCGGCACGTCGGCCTCGGACCAGCCGTTCCCCTCGCGCTCCAGCAGGTCCTGCTCGGCCTGGGTGAGGCCGACCTGGGCGCAGGCGGCGCGGATGCGCCGGGGCGAGGCGAACAGCTCGCGCAGCAGACGGGTGGGGGTGAGCGCGGGCCACAGCCAGTCGACCACGCCGTCCACGTCGCCGTTCTCCTCCAGCTCACGCCGCAGCATCGCGAGATCCTCCGGCCCGAGCAGGCTCTCGCCGCCCAGCGGGTCGGCGCCGACGGCCTGGGCCCACTGCCGGGTGAGCTCCTCCACCACCAGCCGGTGCACCAGCGGCCGGGCCTCGTTGTGCAGCAGGCGGGCGGCCCGCACCCGGTCCCGCAGCGCCAGGCAGGCCTGCCGGTCCAGGCGCAGCAACTGCCCGTCGTGGCGCACGGCGACGGTCTCGTCGTCGTCCTGCGGCACCCACTGCCGGTCGGCGACGGCCCCGGCCATCACCCCCGCCATCAGCAGCCGCCCCTTGAGCGCCGTGACCGGGCCCGGGTCGGTGCGGGTGGGGGAGACGCCGGGGTGCAGGTCGCCGGTGGTCGCCAGCATCACCCCGGTCTCGCCGAGCGCGGGCAGCACCTCGGCGATGTAGCGCAGAAACGTGGTGTTCGGGCCGATGATCAGCACACCGCGCCGTTCCAGCTGCTCCCGGTGGTGGTAGAGCAGGTAGGCCGCGCGGTGCAGGGCCACGGCGGTCTTGCCGGTGCCGGGCCCGCCCTGCACCACCAGGATGCCGTCGGGCCCGGAGCGGATGATCCGGTCCTGCTCGGCCTGCACGGTCTCGACGATGTCGGTCATCCGGCCGGTGCGGGCCGCGGTCAGGGCGGTCATCAGGGCCGATTCACTGGTGATGGAGCCCGGTTCGGCACCGGTGCCGCCGGCCAGGTTCTCGTCGTGCAGCTGCACCACCCGGCGGCCCACCGTGCGGATGTGCCGCCGCCGGATCACGCCGTCCGGGTGCATCGCCGTGGCCAGGTAGAACGGCCGGGCCACCGGCGCCCGCCAGTCGATGAGCAGCGGCTCCTCGTCGTCCACCGTTGCCCCCGGACGCTCGCGGTGCAGGCCGATCCGCCCGATGTACCGCGGGCCCTGCTCGCCCTCCTCCAGGTCGAGACGCCCGAAGCAGAGCGCGTTCTCGGCGGCGTTCAGCTGGGTGGTGCGGCGGCCGTACAGGCGCACCACCGCCTCCCGCTCGACCAGCGCCTGCCGGGTGCCCGCCGCCTCGCCCGGGCTGCCCGCGAGCGCGTGGGTGCGCCGCCCGGCGAGCCGCTCGCGGAGCCCGTCGACGTGGTCGTAGAGCATGGAGAGGTATTCCTGCTCGAGAGCCAGGTCGTTAATTGACAATTACCCCTCCGCGAATTACTATCTGCCCTGTTGAGTGGCATTCTTTTGCGAATCCGGAAATGCGAACTCAATCTCCGAAGATATCCCTTTCCCGCCGCTGATCACCAGCGCCCACCCCTGCCCGGGCCGGGTGAGCGGGTCTGTCGTTCGCGTCACCTTCCGGGCCCCACCGCGTGAACCTCCCCGTGGTCAGGCCGCCTTTCGGCGACAATCGGCGAATGCGTGACGATGTGCTCCCTGCGGCCGTGCGTGATCGGGCCCTCGCCCTCGCGGCGGAGAACCGGCTCCCGGCCTACCTCTACGACCTGCCCGCCCTGCGGGACCGGGCCGGGCAGATCCGCGACGCGCTCGCGGGTGCCGGGGTGGAGTTTCTCTACGCCGCCAAGGCGAATCCCGACCCGGAGCTGCTGCGGGTGATCGCCCCGCTGACCGACGGCGTCGAGGTGGCCTCGGGCGGTGAGCTGGAGCACGTGGTGGCGGCGCTGCCGGGGGCCCGGGTGGCGTTCGGCGGGCCGGGCAAGACCGACCGCGAGCTGATGACCGCGATCCGCGGCGGCGTGTGGCGCCTGCACGTGGAGAGCCCGCGCGAGCTGAACCGGGTGATCGCGCTGGCCGGCCGGCGCCCGGTGGACGTGCTGCTGCGGGCCAACCTGCCGTTCGGGGTGGCCGGCGCCGCCCTGACCATGACCGGCCCGTTCGGGATGGACGAGGACGACCTGGCGGTGGCGGCGCGGGTCGCCCGGGACGCCGGGGCGGCCGGCAGCGGGGTGCGGCTGCGCGGCCTGCACGTGCACCTGGCCTCCGGGCTGGACGCCGAGCAGAAGCTCGCGCTCGACCGCCGGGTGCTCACCTGGGCGCTCGGCTGGCTGCGCGAGCGGGCGCCCGGGCTGGAACGGCCGGAGATCAACCTGGGCGGGGGGATGACCGTGGACTACGCCCAGCCGGAGCGCGTGTTCGACTGGCCCGCCTACGCCAAGGGACTCAGCGAGCTGAGGGCCGAGCTGGACGGCGGGCCGGGAGCCGGCGGGGCGGTGCTGCGGGTCGAGCCGGGCCGGTCGGTCAGCGTGCACGCCGGGTACTACGTCAGCGACGTGCTCGACCTGAAGCTCACCCGGGGCCAGGCCTTCGCGATCGCCCGCGGCGGCACCCACCACCTGCGCACGCCGGCGACGAAGGGGCACAGCCAGCCGGTGGCGGTGCTGCCCGGGCCGGGCCGCTCGGGCGACCCGCTCGACGACGACGCGCTCACCGTGGTCGGCCAGCTGTGCACCCCCAGGGACCAGCTCGCCGCCGGGGTGCCCGTGCGCGACCTGCGCATCGGTGACCTGCTGGTGTTCCGGATGGCCGGGGCCTACGCCTGGAACATCTCGCACCACGACTTCCTCATGCACCCGCACCCGGCCTTCGCCTACCTGGACCCGGCCGGCCCGCAGGGCTGAGCGGGTCTCAGCAGGAGAAGCTGATCTCGCAGATCGTGCTGTCGGAGTTGCGGGTGAAGTCGCGGCGCTGACCCTCGGCCCAGATGCCGAACAGCACCAGGGCGATCACCACCACGGCGATGATCTCCAGCTTCAGCAGCAGGTCGGTGAACCGCTTGGCCGAGTTCAGGAACCGCATCCCCCCGGTGGGGTGCTCCGGCTCGGGCCGGTGGTGCGGGTGGCGCAGGCCGACGGCGGCCGGCACGAAGTCCGGGTCGTCCTTGGTGCGGGCACGCAGGGTGGTGGCCGGGGCCGCGGTCATGCCGGGCACGGTGTACTCCGGGTGGCGCCCCGAGGAGGGGCCGACGCCGTCGTGGCCGTGGTGGATCCGGACGTCCTCGAGCACCTCCTCGTTCTCGTGCAGCGGCACCCGGGCGCCGGGGATCCGGGCCGGTGCGGCGGCCTCCTGCTCCTGGTGGTGGCGGAAGCGCTCCATCAGGTCGTGCAGCCGGTGCGCCTCCCGCTCGTCGTGGTGGCGGTGGCCGAACAACTCGGTGCGCATGAACAGGAAGCCGAGGACGGCGATCGGCCACATCCGGGTGGCCAGGGCGGCGGCGACGATGGTCACCGCCGCCACGAACCCGGCGGCCCGCACGGCGGTGCCGTGCCGGGGCAGGCGGCCGAACCGGATCAGCAGGTGCACGGTGAGCAGCCAGATCACCGGAATCCAGCCGAAGGCCTGGATGACGTCCGCGACCGACATGAAGACCTCCCGGTTCGCGATGGTGGGCGGGACTTTCGCCGTACATCGGCATCCGGGCGTCATCCCTTGAGGGCCGTTCCGGGGACGTCGGGACGACGAGGGCTACTCCCGGCGCACCCCGAGCAGTTCGCCGGGCGTGCAGCCGAGCGCGTCGCAGATCGCGGTCAGCGTGGAGAACCGGATGGCGCGGGCCCGGTTGTTCTTCAGCACCGACAGGTTGACCACGGTGACGCCGGCCCGGGCGGCCAGCTCGGTCAGGGTCATGCCCCGGGCGGCGAGCAGGTCGTCGAGGTGACAGACGACGCGGTGGTCCGGTTCCTCCGGGGCCGGGCGGGAGGGGCTCACACCAGGCCCTCGGTGTCGCGGTGCAGCCGGTCGCCCTGCCGGAACGCCTCGGCCAGCACCAGGAACACCAGCGGCAGCAGCAGGGGCAGCAGGTCGAACGTGATCCCGGCGACGAACGGGCTGTCCGGCTCGATCCGGTCCAGGCGCCCGAGGGTCAGCATCGTCGCGAGCTGCGGCAGCAGCGGCCCGGCGAAGGCGGTGACCGCGGTGACCGCGCCCAGCAGCTGGAGCCGCCGGGCGTTGCCCGAGCCGAACGGGCGGCCCGCGGCCACCGAGACCAGCAGCGGCCGCAGCAGCAGCGCGCCCACGCCGACGGCCGACCCGGTCAGGATCGCGCCGCCGTTCTCCAGCACCAGGTCCACCCGGTGCGGGCCGGGGGCGGTGAGGGTGAACCCGTCGTTGCCCGCGGTCAGGGCGGCCGGTGTGGCGTAGCTGTCGTTCGTGCGCGAGAGGTAGGACTGGGCCTGTTCGTAGGTGCTGTCCTCGCCGAGCCGCACCGCCACGTCGATCTCGCCGGCCCCGGCCAGCGAGCGCACCAGCAGCACCGCGGAGAACGTCACCGCCAGCCCGCCGGCCACCAGCAGGAGCCCGGTGACCAGCCGGAGCGCGCGGGCGCTGAGAGAGGCCGGATCGGTTCTGTCCATGGTTGCCCCCAGGTCGTCGCAACGGCTCGGCCGTTGACCGCATATCGACTGTCGATATGCGATGCCAGGAGTATGGATATCGTTTCTCGATATGTCCAGCGGATGACCGGGGACTAGGATCGGGCGCATGATCGTCATCACGGTGCGTTTTCCGGTGAAACCCGAGTTCTCCGACACCTTCCTCAGCGAGCTGCGCGAGTCCACCGAGGCGGTCCGCAGCGAGCCAGGTTGCCTCTGGTACGACTGGGCGCGCAACGCGGACGACCCGAACGAGTTCCTGCTGACCGAGGGCTATGTGGACGCCGCGGCCGGCGCCGACCACGTCAACTCCGACCACTTCCGCCCGGGCCTGGAGAAGATGCGCCCGATGCTCGCCGCCACCCCGCGGATCATCTTCTCCGACCTGCCCGAGCGCACCGGGTGGGACGCGATGGGCGAACTCCGGATCGACTGAGGCGCCGGCGGAAGATCGCCTGGGCCGGGCCGATGAGTTCACGGCTTCCGCGTCGTCCACCAAGACGTACCGGTTACCCCTGAACTCCGGAAAGGTGGCAGTCATGCCCGCCATCCAGCCCAGCCTCTGGTTCGACGGCAACGCCGAGGAGGCCGTGCGGGCCTACGTCGAGTTGTTCCCGAACTCCTCGGTGACCCGCACCTCGCACTACGGGCCCGACTCGCCCGGACCCGAGGGCGAGGTGATGGCCCTCGACTTCGTGCTCGACGGCCGGCCCTTCAACGCCATCAACGGCGGCCCGCAGTTCCCGTTCACCGAGGCGGTGTCGTTCACCATCCCCTGCGCCGACCAGGCCGAGGTCGACCACTACTGGTTCGGCCTGATCGCCGACGGCGGCCAGGAGGTGCAGTGCGGCTGGCTGAAAGACCGGTTCGGCCTGTCCTGGCAGGTGGTTCCGCAGGCGCTCGGGGAACTGCTCGGCGATCCGGACGAGGGCCGGCGCAACCGGGCCATGCAGGCGATGCTGGGCATGAAGCGCCTGGTCGTCGCCGACCTGGAGGCCGCCGCCGACGGCGCCTGAGGGCTCAGGGAGTGCGCCCGGTCAGGCAGTAGGCCAGGCCCGCCGGGGCGGTCATCACCGTCCAGTCCGCGGTCGACCGGCCCGCCGTCGCACCCGCGGCGGCGTGTGCCGGGGCGAGCGAGAACCGTTCCGGCGCGGCGAAGTCCGGGTGTGCCGTCACCGTCGGCGCCGGGTCGTCCAGGCGCTGGAGCAGCAGGTGCACCGGCTGCCCCTCCGGGCGGCGCAGCCGGGTGAACTCCGGGCTGCCCGTCGGCACCGGCTCCCAGCCGGTCAGGGCCTGCCAGAAGGCGCACTCGCGCTCCCAGGCGGCGGGCGGCACGTCGAGGCAGAGCTGATCGAGGCGGGCGGTGCCCTCCGAGCCGGGCAGCGCGGGTGCCGGCGGCACGGTGTCCTCGCCGTCCCACGGAACCAGGCAGAAGCTGAAACCGCCCGGGCTGGAAAGAATCTCAAGACCCTCCTCGCTGTGCACCCGGACGGCGCCCAGGCCCTCGGCGCGCTCCGCCTGCGGGATGAGTTCCGTGGCGTCCAGGTGCAGGTCGAGATGGCAGCGGGCCGGTCCTGACCCGAGCCGCTGCACCCGCAGGTAGGCGTCCCCGTGCCGGGGCAGCAGCGTCACGAACTCGCCGTGAGCGCCGCGAGGCGCCGACGGTGTGGTGGCGGTGACCGTGCTCCAGAAGGTCAGCCCGGCCTCGTGGCCGGACGCGGGCAGGTCGAGAAAGATCGTGGTCCACCGGATCCGCATCCCCCGAGGGTAGGGGCTCACGAACCGGCCACCGGCTGCCGAGAAGTCCTGGGTGACGGGTCCCCGGTCCGTGCCGCCTCCGGAGCGGCCGGTATGACGTGCGGCACAACGCCCACGAGCACCGGCGATGCGCGGCTAGTGTCCGGATTCGTGTCGTTTCGGAAGGGTCCGTCGTGAGCGGGCCGGTGGACGACGAGACCCCGGTGCGGCACGCCCGGCCCGGGCGGCGGCGCCGGCTGCGGATCACGCTCTACCTGGTCGTGCTGGTGCTGCTGGCCGGCGCCGGCGGCGGCTACCACGTGTACCGGCGGCTGAACGCGAACATCTCCTCGTCCGCCCTGTACAGCGGCACCACCGGCAGCGCCGGCGTGCAGACCGCGGACGACCAGGGCCGGTTTCCGGTGAACGTGCTGGTGATCGGCACCGACTCGCGGGACTCCACGGAGAACTGCAAACTCGGCGGCGGCTGCGACGAGACCCACTCCAACGCCGACGTCGAGCTGCTCGTGCACCTGTCGGCCGACCGCAGCAACATCACCGCGATGAGCATCCCGCGCGACACCATGACCGACCTGCCCGGCTGCAAGGACGCCGACACCGGCGAGACGGTGGCGGAACGCTACGGCCAGATCAACAGCAGCCTGACCTACGGCCCGGGCTGCACGGTGGCCGCCGTGCACCAGCTCACCGGCATCACGGTCGACCACTTCGTGCTGGTCGACTTCACCGGCGTGATCAAGATGTCCGACGCCACCGGCGGCGTGCGGGTGTGCGTCAGCGACGACGTCTACGACACCTACTCGCACCTGAAACTGTCCAAGGGCAAGCACACGCTCAAGGGCGAGGCCGCGCTCCAGTTCGTGCGCACCCGGCACGGTTTCGGCGACGGCAGCGACCTCGGCCGCACCTACGGGCAGCACGCCTTCCTGGCCGCCGCGATCCGCGCGATCAAGGACCGGGGCACCCTGCTGAACCCGGCCAGGCTCTACGCGGTGGCCGACGCCGCCACCCAGGCCCTCACCGTGGACGAGGACCTCGACAGCATCCCCGCCCTGGTCGACCTGGCCGGCGAGTTCAACGCCGTGGACACCGACCGGATCACCTTCACCACGATGCAGACCAGCCCGGACCCCTCCGACAGCAACCGGGTGGTGCCGGCGGCGTCCGCGCAGAAGCTGTTCAGCACGATCATCGACGACCGCTCGCTGAGCACCGCCGCCACCGCGACGCCCACCACCAGCGCCTCGCCGAGTACGAATGCCACGGCGGGCACGTTCTTCTCGGTGCAGGTGCGCAACCGCAGCGGCGTCGGCAGCCGGGCCAGGGCGCTGGCCGGCGTGCTCCGGGAGGACGGGTACATCGCCGCCGTCGACACCCAGGGATCGGGCGAGCAGGAGCGCACCCAGATCCTCTACGACGGTGCCACGCAGCTGGCCCAGGCGCAGCAGCTGGGCGACGCGCTGGGTGTTCCGTCGTCCCTGTTCAAGCAGACCAGAGCGGTGGACGCGGTGACCCTGGTGGTCGGCGAGGACTGGACCACCGGCGACACCTACCCCGAGCTCACCGGCGAGGAACGCGACGAGGCGCTCGCCGAGTCGCACGCCTCCCGGGCGGACAAGTCCGGGTGCGTGCCGGTCAGCACGCAGAACACCGTCACCTACAACGGGGTCTCGATGTCGCCGGTGCGGGCCTACGCGCTGGCCACCGGGGTGAAGGACTCGGCCCCATGAGGCAACGCGGTGTGCTCGTTCGGCTGCGCGACGTGACCGGTGGTGGTTAGGATCCCTCCAACTCGACCGTCGGGGGGCGGATTGTGGGGGAACGCTTTTCGCTGGTCGGCCGGGGTGACTCGCGCAACCTGATCAGCGGGCTGATGCAGCGGCCGCAGGCCCGGCCGGTGGTGGTGGTCGAAGACCCGCGCGGCGGTGGCAAGAGCACCCTGGTCTCGTCGCTGCGCGAGACCTTCGTGGGGCACGGCATCCCGTTCGCCATCCTCGACATGCAGGAGCAGGACCCGGCCACCCTGCGCGAGGTGATCTTCGCGGTGGCCTACCAGTTCAGCCGGGACTGGGGACCGCCCTGCGGGAGCATCGGCCTGGGCCGGGTGCTGCTGGCGGCCCAGGTGGTGCAGGCCGGGCTCGGGGGCGACCTGGCCTCCCGCGAGCAGGACCTGCGGGCCATCGACCTGCTGGTGCAGAAGGGCCGGTTCGGTGGGGAGGCCGTGCAGCGGGCGCTGTCCGGCGCGGCCGGCACCCTCGCCGAGTCGGCGCTGAAGCAGTTCGGCATCCCGGGCGTGCTCACCGGCCGCCTCGCCGACCTGGCCCGGCAGCTCCCGTTCTGGATGATGGCCACGCTGCGCGCCTTCCCGACCGGCCGCCGGGTCGTGCTCGGGCCGTCCCACGCCTGGTTCGGCGAGCAGGGCGGCGGCCGGCGGCGCAGGCCGAGCGAGGTGCTGCTCGACCTGTTCCGGTTCTGCCGGCCCGGCGAGTACGAGCAGCACGGCCAGTGGGTGGACGAACTGCTGCTGTCCGCCCTGCTCGCCGACCTGACCGACCACTTCGCCGGGCACCCGGCGCGCCAGTACCTGAAGTTCGGCTGCGCGCTGCTGATCGACGACGCCGACCACCCGGTGGGCCGGGCGCTGGTGGCCGCGCTGGAACAGGCCCGGGAGCGTCCCGGCGCCCGTCCCGACCCACTGACCGTGGTGATGACCAGCCGCGGCGGGCTGCTGAAAGGCCGCTCCGACGTGGAGATCCTGGACTTCGACACGGATCCGGGGGCCGGGCAGGGCGGCCCGCCGTGGACCGGGCGGCACCGGCTGCTCGACCTCACCCAGGCCCACACCGGCGAACTGATGGCGCAGCTCGACATCAGCGGCGGGCGTCCCCGCACCACCCGCCGGCTGGTGCACGAGGTCACCGACGGCCAGCCCGCCTGCACCGGCTGGCTGGTGGCCGTGCTCGACTCCACCTCCCGGGACCGGGCCGGCGCGCCCACCGACCACCGTGACTTCCCGCGCCGCCTGCTCGACCGGCCCCGGGCCGGCAACACCACCGGGGCGGAGAGCCGGCTCGGTGACTGGATGCTCGGCTACCTGCTGACCGGCCGCCCGCTCGGCGACGTGCCGCCCGGCCGGCTGGACGACCTGGTCACCTGGTGTGCGGCCGGGAACCGTTCCGACGCGGCCGCTCTCGGGTTCGTCGCCGACAGCACCGAGCAGAGCCTGGCCGTGGAGTCGCTGCTGTGGCCGGCCCGGCCCACCGCGATGACCCGGCTGCTGCGGCGTCTGCTGCTGGAGCGCCTGGCCGCCCGCGACCCGGACCGCCCGGACGGCTGGGAGAGTGTCTTCGGGGCGTTGCGCCGCTTCGGGCACGGCTCCGAGCAGCAGCTCGACGCCGAGCTCCAGGCCGCCGACGAGGCCGACCCGCAGCACATCGCGGACCTGCGCCGGATGCGCCTGACCCGGCTCGGCTACGGTCTGGCCGCGGGGGAGGTGCGGCCCGCCGCCGAGTACCTGGCCCGGGCCCTGCCGGAGATCCCGCCGCCGCAGTGGCTGGAGTCTCTCGACCTGGTGGCCGCGGCCCCGCACCCGCCCGACCGCGCGAACCGCCTGGCGTCCGAGGAGTTCGCCGCCCGGCTGCGCGAGTTCCCCGAGCGCAGGCCGCATCTGCGCCAGGCGGTGGCGGCGCTGCTGCTGGGCGGCTGGATCACCGGCGACCGGCTGGCGGACGCCCACCGCGGCAGCGTCTACGCCGAGATGGTCACCAGTCTCCAGATCGTGCTGTCCCATTCACCGCACGGCGACAACCAGGCGTTCCGGCGCCGGATCGAGGTCTACGGCATGGAGAGCGGGTTCTGGCTGTGACGGCTCACCTGGACGACCCTTTCGGCCTGCCGCAGGCGCCGCGCCGCACCCCGATCGCCTGGCTCACGATCGCGGTGGTGCTGGCCGTCCTGGCCGTGGTGGCGTTCTGGGCGGTGCGGCAGTTCACCACCTCGTGCGGCGGGCTGCGCTCGGGCCTGAGCATCGTCGACGGCGAATGCGTGGGCGTCAGCGGCACCTTCGCGTTCGAGGACGAGTACGAGGACGTGATGCGCCAGATCCGGGCGGCGAACGAGGCGATCGGTGACGACCCGTCGTTCACGGTGGCGGTGCTCGGGTCGTTCACCACCGACGGCACCAGCCCGATCCTCGCCGAGCGGCAGCGTGGGCAGCTGCTCGGTGCCCACGTGGCCCAGCAGCGCTACAACCAGGGCCGCAACGCGGACAGCCGCCGGATGAAACTCGTGGTGGCGAACTGGGGCAGCCACCAGCTCCAGTGGGAACCGGTGGTGGCCGACCTGGTCGGCCGGGCCGGCGACGAGAAGTCGCCGCTGGTCGCGGTCACCGGCCTGGGCGCCAGCCTGACCCAGACCCGGGACGCCGCGAAAACCCTCTCGGCGGCCAGGATCCCGATGGTCGGCACGATCACCACGGCCGACGAGCTGACCGCGATCGACGGGTTCTACCGGGTCTCGCCGCCGAACCGGGAATACGTGAAGGCCCTGAAGAACTACCTGGCGGATCGCCCCGACCTGCGGTCCGCGGTGGTGGTCAAGGACGTCAGCCCGGCGAAGAACGACATCTTCACGATGAACCTGGCCGACGACTTCGCCGGCCAGTTCGAGGACCTGATCGGCGGCCGGCTGCCGATCCCGTTCAGCGGCTCGCAGAACCCGGGCGGCACCAGCCCGACCGAGTTCCGGGCTGCCGCCACGACGCTGTGCGAGGGGAAGAACCCGCCGGACCTGGTGCTGTACGCCGGGCGGTCCAAAGACCTGGACGAGCTGGTCAGGGCGCTGGCCGACCGCTGCCGTGACCGGCGCCTGACCATCATGACCGGCGGCTCCGACAACCTGATCAGCGCGATCGGCGACCTGGAACCCGCCCTGCGTGACGCCGGCATCACCCTGGTCTACGCCAGCGGCACCGACCCGGCGGGCTGGCTGGAGGGCAGGGACCAGCCGCAGGGGTTCGCGAGCTTCCTGCGGTTCTGGAAATCGCTCGGGCACCCGGACACCGAGCTGTCCAGCGGCAGCGTGATGCAGGGCCACGACGCGGTTCTCGTGGTCACCGACGCCGTCGCCCAGATCGTGCAGAACGGCGGGGCCGCCCGGATCGACGCGGCGCAGGTGGCCTTCGACCTGATGGGACTGCACGACGATCAGCGGGTGCTGGGGGCGACCGGCGACCTGGGCTTCGGCGAGCGGGGCGCGCAGACCGGCGACCCGGTGGGCAAGCAGGTCCCGGTGGTCAGCGTGCCGGCGGCCGCCGCGACCCCGGCCGGGCCGGCCTACCGAACCCGGTGAACCCGGTGAACCCCGGTGAACCAGGGGTCCCGAACCGGCCGGGACGTTCGTCGTCCGTCGGCCGCCGGTCGTCACCTCTCGCGCACCTCGTGCGTACGCCGGGTGGCGTAATCGGCGCCGGAGGGACTGAATAGAGGGGAGACACAGCGGTCCGGGTTGCCCGGGGATGAGAGGCTGACGATGAGGTCTCAGGTGCGGAGCTGGTGGCAGCGTTGCGCGATGGCCGTGCGGCCGGGCTTCGGCCGGCAACGCAATCCCCTGCGGCGCCGCAGCGATCGTGCCCAGGCGATGTCCGCCCTGGCGGCGGTGCTGCTGCTGGTGGCGGTGGTGCCGGTGGCGGTGGCCCTCAGTGTCGGCACCTGGCGGCACTACTCCGCGGTGTCCGAGAACGAGCAGGCCACACGGCATCTCGTCTCCGCCACGGTGACCACCAGCGACCCGGAGACCAAGCTCGCCCGCAGCCACCTGGCCACGCTCTCCTGGAGCTACCCCGACCAGGTGCGGCACACCGGCCAGATCGCCGTCACCCAGACCACCGAGACCGGTGACCTGGTACCGATCTGGGTCACCGACAGCGGCCAGATGGTCTCGGCCCCGATGACCACCCTCAACGTCTGGCTCGACACCCTCGGCCTGGGACTGGGCCTGACCTTCGCGGCGGGCCTGATCGGCCTGGTCTGGTACCGGCTCTCGCGGCTGTGGCTGGACCACCGCCGCACCCACGCCCTCGACACCGAGTGGCGCCGCTTCAACGAGCTGCGCTCGGAGGGCTTCCGCGACACCCGGGGTTAGTTCCCGGGCGTGGTCATGGCCTCGGCGGTGCGCCGGGTGGCCCGGTCCAGGCGGCGCAGCGAGATCTCCACGATGCGGCCGGTGTCGCGGTCGGCGTAGGCCGCCAGCAGGGCGCGGTGCTCGGCCAGCACGTCGTCGCGCTCGGCCTGCGTGTGCCCGGCCAGCCCGGCGTACAGCTCCGAAACCTCCGACAGACGGCGCAGAATCGCCCGCAGGTTGCGTCGCGCCGGGACGCCCTCCAGCACCCGGCGCACCGCCCGCGCGGTGCCGACCCACTCCCGGTTCGGCAGGTCGGGCGTCATCCGCCCGAGAAGCGCACGGGCCTGGTCGATCTCGGCGTCGGTGATGGTGGTGACCCGCTCGCGCACCGCCATCGGCGTGAGCAGGCGGCGCATCTCGTTGATCTCCTCCAGCTCGTCCAGGCTGACCTGGTGCACGCTGGAACCGCGGAACGGGTCGGAGTCGACCAGGCCCTGACTCTCCAGCTCGCGCAACGCCTCCCGCACCGGGGTGACGCTCACCCGCAGGCCTGAGGCGAGCTCGGTCTGCACCAGGTGGGTGCCGGCCTGGAGGGCGCCGGTGAGGATGGCCTCACGCAGCCGGTCGGTGACGTCGCGATGTGCGGTGCGTGCTGCCTCCGGCTTCATCGGTCACGCACCCGTCGTCGGTCCTGCCCCATCGTAACGAGGCGCCGCCAAGGGCGACCGGGCGGGCGACGAACGGGTGGACGTCGGTGCGGGGGACGCCGGTGCGGGCGGCGTCGGTGGGGTGGACCTTGGCGGGGTGGACCTCGACGGGGTGGACGACGGGGTGCTCGCGTCGTGCCGGGCGGCCGCCACCTCCCGCAGTTCCGCCAGCACCGTCGCGGTGGGCGCGTCGGCGGCCCGCCCGGCCCGGGTGACGGCGTACACCTGCCGGGCCGGTGAGGTGCCCGCCACCGGGACGGTGCGCACCCGGCCGAACCGCACCGGCTGCGCCAGGCGGGGCAGCAGCCCCACCCCGGCGCCGGCGGCGACCAGGGCCGCCAGGGCGTCGTACTCGATCGTCCAGTGCCGCACGTCGGGCAGGAAACCGGCTGCCGCGCAGGCATGATCGGCGATCGCGGCGCAGGCGTCGTCCGGGTTGCCGGAGATCCACTCCTCGCCCGCCAGATCGGCCAGGTCGATCCGCTCCCGCCCGGCCAGGGGGTGGTCGTCGCGCACCACCACGTCCAGCACGTCGGTGATCAGGTCCACCCGGGCGTACCGCGGGTCGTCGGGGCGCGGGCCGCCGGGATGGTCCACGGTGACGGCGATGTCGACCTCGCCGGCGTCCAGGGCCCGCAGCGCCGCGACCGGGTCGGCGTCGCGCGAGCGCACCCGCAGGTCGGGCCGGCTCTCCCGGAGCCGGGCCATCGCCGGGCCGAGCACCGCCGCCACCGCGGTCGGCAGCGTGGCCACCCGCACCTCACCGACCAGGCCGTCGTCGAACGAGGCCAGATCGGCACGGGCCCGCTCGAGCTGGGCCTCGATCAGGTGAGCGTGGCCGAGCAGCACCCGGGCGTGCCCGGTCAGCCGCACGCCGCGACCCTGCTTCTCCAGCAGCGGCACGCTGAGCTCGCGGGCCAGGCCGGCGACCTGCTGGCTGACCGCGGACGGGGTCAGGTGCAGCGCCGCGGCCGCCGCGACGACCGTTCCGCAGCGCTCGATCTCCCGCAGCAGCCGCAGCTTGCGCAAGTCGATCGTGAAGCCTGGACTGTCGATTGACATGAAGAAAATCTAGATGGACTTAACGATCAGGTCCAGAGGATCCTGACGGTATGAACCGTCGAGCCACGCTCCTCTTCGCCGGCCTGGGACTGGCCTGGGGCATCCCCTACATGCTGATCAAGGTCGCGGGCGAGGAACTGGCGCCGTCCGTGCTCGTGCTCGCCCGCACCGGGACGGCCGCGCTGCTGCTGGTGCCGATGACCCTGCTCAGCCCGCGCGACCGGGCCGCCCTGCCCGCGGTGCTGCGCCGCTGGCCGGCCGTGGTCGGCTACACGGTGACCGAGGTGGTGTTCCCGTGGCTGTTCCTGAACCGCGCCGAGCAGACCCTGCCCAGCTCGACGGCCGCCATCCTGATCTCCGCGGTTCCCCTGGCCGGCATCCTCATCGCCCTCGCCACGCACCGGGCCGAGGGCCTCGGCGCCCGCGGGGGACTGGGCCTGCTGCTCGGCACGGCCGGCGTGGCGGCCCTGGTCGGGCTGGACCTGTCCGGGTCCGACCTCGGGGCGGTGGCCGAGATGGGCGTCGTGGTGCTGGGTTACGCGATCGGCCCGGTGATCCTGGCGCGGGCGCTCGGCGACCTGCCGGGCCTGCCGGTGGTGGCCGTCAGCATCGCCCTGTCCGCCCTGATCTACGTGCCGATCGTGCTGCTCGGGCCCGGCCTGCCCACCGAGGTGCCCTCGGCCCGGGTGCTCGGGGCCGTCGCCGTGCTCGCCGTGGTCTGCACCGCGGCCGCGTTCCTGCTGCTGTTCGCCCTGATCGGCGAGCTCGGGCCGGTGCGCGCCACCACCATCGTGTACGTGAACCCGGTGATCGCGGTGATCGGCGGCGCCCTGTTCCTCGGTGAGCACCTCACCGCCTGGACCCTGCTCGGCCTCGCCCTCGTGCTCGCCGGGTCGTACCTGGTCAACGGCACCCCGCGCCGGGCCGAACCGGTGGCCGTGCGGGAGGCGCCGTCCGGGGCGGTCGTCGTCCACTGATTCTTGCTGTCGGGGGTGGGCGATATCGTGGGTGGGTGCCCCTGACCACCACCACCGAGTCCGCGTTCGCCGCCGACGTGCTGGCGAGCGCGCGGCCGGTGCTGGTCGACTTCTCGGCCGGCTGGTGCCCGCCCTGCCAGATGATCGAGCCGGTGCTCGAGCAGATCGCCGCCGACGAGGCGGCCCGGTTGCGGGTTCTCACCCTCGACGTCGACGAGAACCCGGTCGTGGCAGACCTTTACCAGGTCACCTCGATGCCCACGCTGGTGTTGTTCCGCGGTGGCCAGGAGGTCGCGCGGATCAAGGGGATCAGGCCGCGCGAGCTGATCCTGGCCGAGTTCGCCCCGCACCTGGGGTAGACCGAAAATGATGGACGACGAGGAGCACCCGGTCCGGATCGGCCTGCTCGGGCCGCTGGAGCTGCGGGTGCGGCAGCGGGCCGTGCCGGTGATGGGCAAGCGCCGCCGGGCCATCCTGGCGCTGCTGGCCGCGGCCGGGGGCCGGGTCGTCACCACCGGAACGCTGCTCGGCGAGGCGTTCTTCGACGTCGAGAACCCGGCCCCGAACACCCTGCACGTGCACGTGTCCCAGCTGCGCTCGCTGCTCGCCCCGCACGGCCCCGCCCTGGAACGGGTCGGGTCCGGCTACCGGCTCGACGCGGCGGTGGTGTTCACCGACGCCGCCGAGCTGGACCGGGCGCTGGCCGGGGTGCGCACCCGGCCCACGCCCGACGGGGTGGCGCGGCTGCGCCGGGCCCTGGACGCCTGGCGCGGCGACTTCTGCGACGACGTGCCGGTGCCCGCGCTGGAGAGCCGCCGAGCGCACCACGCCGATCTGCGGTTGTCGGCGTCCGAGACGGTGTTCGACGCCGAGCTCCAGGCCGGCGGGGCCGCCGACCTGCCGGAGCGGATCGAGCACCTGCTCGCGGGGGCACCGCTGCGGGAACGGCTGTGGGGGCAGCTGATGCTGGCCCTGAACGTGGCCGGACGGCAGAGCGAGGCGCTCGCCGCCTACCGCCGGGCCCGTGAGGTGCTGGCCGACGAGGGCGGTCTCGATCCCGGTCCGGCGCTGCGCGAACTCGAGGCGATGATCCTGCGGCAGGCCGATTCGGTGGGCGGGGTGGGGCTTCTCGCGCCGGTGCTGCCCGCCAGCACCGCGCCCACGCTGGTCTGGCTGGACGCCTCCGGCACCCTGAAGGCCCGCCCGATGCTCGACCGGGCGCCCGTGGTGATCGGCCGGTCCGCCGACTGTGACGTCCGCATCGACTGGGACCCGCTCGTCTCCCGGCGGCATGCCGTCATCGTGCGCACCGCCGACGGTTTCGAGGTGCGCGACCTGGGGTCCACCAACGGCGTGCTGGTCGACGGCGCCCGGGTCACCGACGTCGCCCCGATCCGCCCCCGCGGCACGCTCCAGATCGGAGACACCGTGCTGTTTCTGCGGGCGCCGTCGAGCCGGGTGGGGTCGCGGCAGCACACGGTCACCGCGGCGCTGCCGGAGCCTGAGTCGTTGCCTGGATCGAAGTCCGAACCGCCGCCCCAGGAGTGATGTCTCGCTGGGGGCGGCGGTGCGCCAGAGGTGGGCCATCAGGGACTTGAACCCCGAACCCGCTGATTAAGAGTCAGCTGCTCTGCCAATTGAGCTAATGACCCTCGGCTGCCCGGTGCCTTGCGGCCCGTCGCTGCGTCCCAGACGTTAGCAGCCCAGTGGCGCGGGTGAAAAACCGGTGGGTTCGCCCGGCCTGGACGTCATCAGCCGGAACGTGCCGGATCAGCCGTTCTCCAGGAACTCGATCGAGCCCTCCACCCGGTCCAGGCGACCGGACAGCCGGTCGGCGTCCTGGTCGCGGGTGAACAGGACGATGTGGTCGGTCCTCTGCCCGGACGCCGACATCACCATCAGGTAGCGGATGGACAGTTTCAGCGTCGGGTCCTTGCTGGCGATCAGGGTGCCCTCGACGATCCAGGCCGAACGGTCGTCGACGGTGGTGCGGCGCGGGGCCCCCAGCTCCTTCTTGTTCTCGGCCAGGAAGGCGTCGAGGTGGTCGGTGACCGCGGACGCGTCTTCCAGGTCGAGCCGCGGCGTCTGCTCGGCGTAGAGCCCTTCCACGCTGGTGCCACTCCGGATGGCGGCGATCACGTTGGCCCAGTCGCCGGTCTCCAGCACTCCGCCGTACTGGTTGGTGCAGAAGCAGGTCTTGCTCAGGTTCGAGTGCGGCGACCACTCCGACGGACGGTCGAACGCCAGCCACGACGTCGCCTCGTCGGTGCCCTCGTACCGCACGAAGTCGGTGCGCAGCCAGCGCGGTAGGGCCACGAAAGCCGTTGCCAGCAGCACGATCACGGCCATGCCCGCGACGATCCAGGGCATCCGCCGAGGCCCGGGACCCGGGGTGGTGCGGGGTGGGCGGGTTCGGGCGCTCGCTGGGTTGGAGCGGTTGGCGGGGGCGCTGGCCGGGACCGGGGCCGGGGCCGGGGCCGGGTCGGTCGGGTCGGTCGGGTGGGCCGGGTCGGCGGAGTGGCCGGCGCTGGTGCCGGCGTGGGCCCGGTCGGTCGGGTTGGCCGGGTCGGCGGCGCTGACGGGATGCCCGGGGCGGGCAGGGTGGGTCGGGTCGGCGGCGCTGACGGGATGCCCGGGGCGGGCAGGGTGGGTCGGGTCGGCGGCGCTGACGGGATGCCTGGGGTGGGCAGGGTGGGCCGAGTGGGCGGGGCTGACGGGATAGCCGGGGTGGGCCGGGTCGGTCGGATCGAAGGCGTTCGCGGGATGCCCGGCCCGGGCCGGGGCGGCGGGGTGGGCAGGAGCTGTAGAGGTCAGGTCGGCGGCGTGCACATCGGGCGCCACACCGGTGTCGGCCGGGTGACTCGTGCCGTCCGGCTCGTCGGCCGCCCCGGCGAGACCTTCCTCGTCGGGGTTTCCGGCCCGGTCACCCTGGCCGGGACCGGCCGCGGGCTCGTCGTCACGCGCAGACAGCGCGGCGAGGACGGCCCCCGGCAGCGGAGGCGTGACCAGGGGCTCGTCGATACCCGGCTGATCGTCCATGGAATGCACCGGCGCGCGACGTTGCCCCAGCGGGAAAGCGTCAGCCTCGCCGGGAACCGGCCCTGAGTCCGGCCCTGAGTCCGGCCCTGAATCCGGCCCTGAATCCGGTCTGGTGCCCGGCGAACCAGCACCCGCCGCGTCGTCCCTGGCCGTGCGCCCGGGTTCGGGGCCTCGCGGGGTGGGTGGCGGGGCGTAGCCGGTGCGGAACGCCTCCCGCAACTGCGAGACCACGGCGCGGCACGACGCCGTGCGCTCGGCCGGGTCCTTCGCCATCGCGCGGGCGATCACCTCGTCGACGGCTTCCGGCACGCCCGGGACGAAACCGGCCAGCGGCTCGGGGGTTCCCGACATGTGGGCCCAGAGCATGGCCGCGTCGTCGTCGCGCTGGAACGGCGGGGTGCCCGAGAGCGCCTCGTACAGAACACAACCCATGGCGTAGACGTCTGCCGCGTGGGTCACCTCCTGGCCGGCGATCTGCTCCGGCGCGACGTAGGCGATGGTGCCGATGAAGTGCCCGGCCGTGGTGAAACCGGACAGGCTGGTGGAACGCTTGGTCAGGCCGAAGTCGGTGAGGTACACGTGGCTCTCGCCCGGGCTGTCGAAACCGCCCGGCATGCGCGCGATCAGGATGTTGCCCGGCTTCACGTCGCGGTGGATCAGCCCGTGCGCGTGCGCGGTGTCGAGCGCGGCCGCGACCTGGGTGAACATCGGCAGCACCTCGGCCGGGTCGAGCCGACCGGCCCCCGCGATCACCCGGCCCAGGTCCTGCCCGTCGACGTAGCGCATCGCGATGAAGAGCGTGCCGTCGGCCTCGCCCGCCGCGTAGATCGGCAGCACGTTCGGGTGGTCGATGCTGGCGGCCAGCTCCGACTCCCGGATGAACCGCTGCCGGAACTTGTCGTTCCCGGCCAGTTCCGGGGCGATCAGCTTCAGGGCGACCCGGCGCCCGAGCGACTCCTCCCGGGCCCGGTAGACCACGGCCATACCGCCCCGGGCGATGTATCCCTCGATCTCGTAGCCGGCGATCACGTCGCCGGCGGCGAGCATCATCCGTCCCCGTGCGTCCATGACCTCAGCCCCTGCTGCCCGTCGGGCCCGACGGGGTGCCGCACGAGAAACAGAACCGGTCACCCGGGGACAACTGCGCACCGCACTGGCGGCAGAAGCTGCCGGACGGTCGCGAAGGCGCGGCCGGTGCGGAGGAGCCGGACGTGGTGGAGGCACCGGACATGCTGGAGGCACCGGACGTGGCGGTGGAGGTACTGGGCGCGGCCGAGGCGCCGGGCGCAGCTGAGACGCCGGGCGCGGCCGAGGCGCTGGACGGGATGGACGGGATGGACGGGGCGGAGGCGCTGGACGGGGCGGGCATGTTGTACAGGGCGGGGGTTCTGGGCGGGGCGGGGGTTTCGGACAGGGGAGTGGGGCCGGGCATCGTCGGCCTGGAAACGGTCGGGGCGGTGGGATCCGGGCCGGGAGAGGCTTCCGGCGTCGAGGGGGTGGCCCGGGCCTCGGCGCCCGGCCGCGACCCGGGGGTGGCCGCCCGCTTCATCGTGGGAGCCTCGCCGGGATCGTCGTCGGGGGTGTGCTGCGGGTCCAGGTCGGAGGCAGGCCTCGGCCCGCGGACCGCGGCCGGCACCTTCGGATCGGTGGTGCCCGTGGCGAAAAGCGTGGTGGGGCGGCCGCCATGGCCGTGCGGTGTCGCTGCGGGGACCGGTTCCGCCGAGTCCGCGCCGGCCGGCCCCGGCCCTCCACCGGACGAAGCCGGAGGTGAAGAAGCAGGAGCCGGGCCCGTGGAGTTCGCCTCGCCGGGCTGCGGCCCGACAGCAGGGGAGGCGTCGTCGTTCGGCCAGCTGCGCCGCCGGGTGACGGCCACCGCTACCACCGCGCCGATCAGCACCAGCACGATCAGCGCCGCGAAAATGCCGATGGCGAGCGGGCTCCAGCCGTCCTGCTCGGAGTCCGTGCCGGTCAGCGCGTCGGCCTCGTCGGAGAGGTCCTCCGCCGTGCCGGACCTGTCTTCGGCCTGGCCCAGCAGCTCACGCGCCACCCGCTGGCCCCCGGTCGCCTCCGCGGCGGCCTTCAGCTTGGGCACGGCCGCGGCGAACTGCGACGCCTCGAAGAGTTCCAGCCCGTCCTGGAACTGGGCGTCGACCGGACTGGAGTCCCGGGTCAGGCCGAACGTGCGCAGGTCGTTGGACATGTGCGAGGCCGACACCGCGGCCAGCTCGTCACTGCCCTCCGCCGTGCCCAGGAAAGCCACCAGGTCGCCGCGGTCGGAGACCACCGGCGCCCCCTCGGCCAGCACCCCGAACTCCTCGGACCACTTGGCCAGGTCGTCGTCCGAGATCGGCGCGCTCTCGTCGTCGGTCAGCGTGCCGGTGCCGACCAGCGGCTCCTCGTTCACGCCGCGCGAGCTCACCACCCAGTACTTGGCGCCGGGCTCCGGGTTGGCCAGCTGGAGCGTGAGCGGGGCGATGCCCCGCGGCTGCGTGGACAGCACGGCGACCCGGGAGTCCGACTGCGGCAGCCCTTCGAGCGTTCCGCTGTCGCTGTTCTGCACGCTCGGCATGACCCGCTGGTGCATCACCACGAAAACCGCGCAGTGGTGCGAGGTCTCCCAGTCGTAGCAGCTCTGGAGCCGGTCGTTGATCTCCGGGTCGGTGGGCGGGCTGTCGGCCAGCTCGCCCTTGTTCTTGCTGGTGATGGTGGTGCGGCCGAACGGGTCGTCGGGCAGCTCCTTGAGGAACTTGGCCTGCACGAACGCCTGGTTGACGCCCCAGGTGCCGAACCGCTCCTCCTGCTCCTCGTCGTCGTGCAGCGCGCCCTTGCCGGTGATCACCAGGCCGCGGGAGTTCACGAAGGCGCCCGAGGCGACCGCCTGCGGGTCGCTGACGTCGGTGTAGCTGTACTTCTCCACGTGGTAGTGGTGCAGCGCCACGTAGACGTCGGCCACCGTCTCGATCCGCACCAGGGCGCCCTGCGCCACCAGGTCGGGGGTGGTCCACCGCTGCCCGCTCTCCGGCAGGTCGACATGACTGTCGGCGTCGTGCTCGGTGCCGCCCGAGCCGTCCGAACCACCGGTGGACGGCGACGGGTCGCTCGTGGAGCCCCCGTGCTCGTGGTCCGGGATGTCGGTGACCGGCCGGGCCGGGTGCGGTGCGACGGCAGCGACGGCCGCGCCCGCCCGGGGCGCCTGGGAGAACCAGGCCGCCGGCAGCAGCGCCAGCGTCAGGGTGAGGACGGCAAGAAGACGGGTGCCCGTCCCACGACGTGTCGCGCGCGCCCCCTTGACCTGCGGTTCCATGACGGACGGCGACGGACGCGCACCCCTGCCCCTGCGCTCGGTCATCCCGGCCTCCTCGGTTCCTTTCCGGACAGTATCGGCCGTATGGACGATCACGACATACCCCCTGGAAGCTTTCCACGCCAGGGCCGGCGGACCCTGGGCCCGTGGGCCCATGACCCGCCGCCCGGCATCTGCTATTCGCCCGCGCTGTGGAACGCGTCGAAGGTGATGGTGCGGCGACCGATCCGGATCACCGAACCGCTGGCCAGTGCCACCGGCACCTCACCGCGCACCGGCTGCCGGCCCTGCGGGTCGACGCGCGGGTCGGTGACGTAGGTGCCGTTGGCCGAGTCCTCGTCGGTGAGGCAGACCGTCCAGTCGACCAGCGTGATCCGGGCGTGCACCCGGGAGACGCCGTCCACCTCGTCGTTGAGGAACATCGGCTTCGCGTCGCCCGCGACCACGGCCGGGTGGGACGCCGGGTCACGGCCGATGATCAGGTCACCGTCGACCGTCATCGAGGAGCCGTCGTCGAGCACCAGCACCCCCAGCGGCGGTCGCGGCCGCCGGGTGATCTGCCGCGACACCTGCTGCATCGAGATGCCGCAGATCGCGCAGTACGCCGCCTGCGGGTCGGTGAAGTGACCCCGGGCGCACAGCACGCCCTCGATCGGCGCCTGGTTGGGGCGGGGCACCGCGATACCTCCGCCGGGCGTGCGCAGCGGCTGCGGCGCCATCACGCCGGTCTCCGGATCGTCTTCGAAAGATGCTGCCGAGTGCTTCTTTTCGTCGCCAACAGGCTCGCCGCCGGGCTCGGCGTAGGGCCACAGGTGCGGCTGGATCGGGAACCCGTCCACCCGGGCCCGCTGCACCTCCTGGGCCTGCTGAACCTGCTGGACCTCCGGGGGCTCGTGCACCGGCTGCCCGAGGTGGGGCGTGGCCGGCAGCGACGACCCGTGGGCCTGGTGCCGGAGCAGCCCGTGGCTCATGGTCCGGGTCGGGTGGGCCGGCTCGGACCCGGCCTGGGTGGGCCTCTCGTCGCCGGGCACGGCCTCCCGCTCGCGCGGAGGCACGACCAGGCGGCGTTCGGCGGTCACGGTCAGGTCGGCCGGGTCGGTGACGTCGGCCGGGTCGGGAACCATCGCCGGCCGGGCTGTTTCACCGTGATCGGCCGGGGTGACGAGCACCCCGGAACCGTGGAGCGTACCCCGGGACAGGCCGAGCGGAATCCCCTCCGTTGCCGCGGATCCTGTCCCGGGGTGGATCGGGTGCGGGCTCCTCGTCGTCCACAGTTGGAGACCGTCGACGGGGCCCGCGAAGCGCCGCTCGACCCAGGCCAGTGAATCGGTGCCCCGCAACCGCACCGGCACGCAGCCGCTGGGCGAGACCTCGGCCTGGGCCTCGTCGTGCAGCAGCACCACCAGGCCGCGGTCGGTGTCGAGACCGAGCCCGAAGGCCGGCAGCCCGGATTCGCCGGAACGGGTGAGCAACCCGGCCACCGCCAGGACCGTGGTGCGCCCGCTGGGATCGGCGGCCGCCGTGCCGCACGCCCCGAGAAGGGCCTGGGCCTGCGGGATCTGGGCCGGCGAGAGGGCCGGGAGGACCAGGACGACGCCGGGCCCGCGATGGACCAGCCCGTCGCCGGGAACAAGTGTGGTGGTGCCGGTCTCGATCAGGTGGGTGCTCATCTCAGATCAGCCTTCCGCCGCGGAACCGCCAGTGGACGAAGGGAACCCGCATGGGGCCGTTGTTCCAGAGCCAGGTGGCCACCCAGACGGTGGCGAACAGCGTCACGAACTGGCCCGGGCGAACCCCCTCGGTGTTCGGAATCAGCCCGGCCCGCACCAGGAACCACAGGAGCAGCCCTTCGTTGAGGCCGTTGAGCAGGGCGAACGGGGTGGGCCAGTCCTTCTCCCAGCGGAACTGCTGGAGCAGGTGGTAGACGAGCTCCCAGCCCAGCCCGATCACGACGACCGCGGCCAGGACGGAGTAGGCGGCCGGGTAACCGGCGGACGCCAGGGGAGCGACGGCGAGCGTGACCAGCCCGCCGATCACGGTGATGACGGCGATCCGGGTCTGGAGCCGCCCGAACAGGGTGGGAAGCATGATGATCTCCTGAAAAAGTATTCAATGAAGCTGGTTTGGCCAACACCGAACCGAACGCGGCCCAGTCTGCACCGGACCACCGACAGTCTTGATCACCCGCAGGTCAGGGCCTGCGGCCACCGACCCAGCGCCACCACTGCCGGATCGAGCGCACCGGTCCCAGGCGCTTGCAGAAGCCCTGCCGGGCCAGGTCGTCGGCGATCTCCTGGGCGGCGATCTGGAGCCCCAGGAAGGTGTCGACGCCGGGGAAGTAGCCGCCCAGTGTGGCGGCGCCGCTGGCGTACAGCCGGCTACCGTCGGTGCGGGTGCCCCGCACCTCGAAAGTCCGCTCCACGTCGAGCCGGTTCACCGGGTTGCGGCCCGCCCCGCTGTGACCCAGCAGGTCGCCGATCACCCGGTGCTCGGCGATGTCCGCCTCCAGCCCGGTGCAGTCGATGACGAAGTCGCAGCCCACCTCGACCGGGTTGCCGCCGATCGCGAACCGGTCCGGGCCGCCGGAGCCGCCGGAGGGTTTGGGCGTCAGCGTCATCGACAGCCGGTTGCCGTGGGCCCGCACCAGCTGGGCCTCACCGCTGATCGCCTGGTACCAGCCCGCTTTGCGGCCGCGCCGCAGCTGCTCCTGCCAGTTCTTGCGGATCGGCGTCTGGGTGCCGCCGATCTGCTCGTACAGGTCGGCCCGCTTCTCGCCCTCCAGCCGCCGCATCCGGGCCTTGAGCTGGCCGCCCCAGGCCGACTTCGGGTAGTTGAAACCCTGGTGCGCCCAGCCGTGCCCGCCCGGGCGCCGCATGAAGATGCTGCGCCCGTGCGCCCCGGCCACGTAGGTGCGGAACAGGTGCACGATGCGGACGTCGGTGCCGAGCCGGTCGCGGTCGTCGATCAGCCGCTGGAGCACCCGGGAGGCGACGATGCCACTGCCCCGGATCACCACCGTGCACGGGCGGGCCGCCACCTCGCGGTACACGTGCTCGTGTCCCTCGTAGGCGTTCACCACCCGGTGGTGGTCGCCGGTGTCGGAACGGTAGCGCTGGAGGTCCGGCAGGAATTTCAGGCCCGCGTAACCGACCGCCAGGTGCACGAACCGGCTGCGGTAGGCCACCCGCTTCGTGGCCGTGGTGCCGGCCGGCGGGGTGAGGATCGTGAAGTATCCGCCGCCGTGGCGCCGGCGCACCATCCGCACCGTGCCCTTCACCAGCATGTCGCCGAAGCCGATGCGGTCGTGCTCGCGCTGCATGCCGCGGAACACCTGGCTCACCCGCGGGGTGTAGTAGTTGGACAGGACCGGCTCGCTCAGCACGTTCCAGACCGGCTTGAGGCTGCGCTCGGCCACCGCCTCACGCATCGCGTAACTCGGGAAGCCCCAGAGGTTGTCGGGCATCGACTGGGAGTCCGAGCGGATCCGCTCCGGGCCCGGGATCTGCGACACCCGGGTCAGGTGCTCGTAGGTCTGCCAGGGCCGGTCCAGGTTGGACAGCACCCGGATGCTCTCGGCCGGCACCCCCATCACGCGCAGGTAGTCGGCGAGCACGAACGAGCCGATGCCGCCGCCCACGGTGACGAACGGGACGTCCACCACCGGGATCCCGGCGCGGGCGAGCAGGTCGTCCGACCAGACGTCGGTGTCGACGAGCTGCGGGGTGAGGTCGCCGTGGCCGGTGCTGACGCGCCCGGCCGGGGCTTCGACGTGGGGGAGCCGGCTGGTCGTCTGCCCGGCCCGGGTGGTCAGCTGCACGGTGTGCCTCCTTCTCGGTGGTGCTGATGAGAAGGAGAGTGAGGGGAGGCGATGAAGGTTGACTGAAGGAATGAAATGCCCGAACGGCCCGGTCCGTCCAGGCCAATCTGGGGCAATGGTCGACGTGGGGGTCAGCGAGCTGCGCCGTCAGCGGGACCGGCTCGCTGCACAGGGGGCCGTGGCGGAGACGGCGGGAGACGGGCCCACCGGCGGGCTGATGCTGTTCTATGCGGTCGAATGCGGCCTGAAAGCGGCTGTGCTGCGGTCGGTGATGAACCGCTGGGACACGTCAGCACTGCCCGCCGACCTGCGCACCCATCACCTGCGTCGTCTCGCCAAGGCCCTTCGGCTCAAACCGCCCGCACCCGGGCCGGATCCGCTGCGTTGCCGTAGGCGGAAAGACAGCTCCTGGGTGGAGAGTCACGAGTTGCACGAGGCCTGGCGCTATGGCGCTGAACTGGAGAACGACGACCAGAAGGCAGCTACCGAAGCCCTGAAAGAGCTGCTGCTCGAGGCCCGGAGGCTACTCTGAACGCCATGGTCGGCAAGCTCTTCACCTGGGTCGACGTGGATGCGCGCCTGGCGGACGCGGCCGGCGAGCAGGCCTGGCCGCACTGGCTGTCCGAGGTGGACGCCTGGTGGGACGGTGTGGATCTGAGCGTTCTTCCCGGCACCCCGCAGAACGAGGTCCGTGACTGGCTGGACGGCCAGTTCGGCCTGGGATCGGTCGTCACGGGTGGGGACGGTCTCGAACTCGTCCTGGACCGACCGCGGGGGTATGCGTCCCAGATGCTGCCGGTGCGGTTGGTGGAGACGGCCGAGAGCGAGGCCGGAGCTCGGGCCGTGGCGTCGCAGCGCCGTCCCAGTCTGACCGAGAGACGAGTGACCTCCGCGCTGGCGGAACACCTCATCCGTCCCGCCGACGCCCAGTTCGACGGCGACACCCAGGTGATGGCCTTCCACTCGTTCAAGGGCGGCGTCGGGCGCACGCTCCACGCTGTGGCGCTGGCCGATCTGATGGCTTCGAAAGGTCAGCACGTTCTCCTGGTGGACGCAGACCTGGAGGCCCCGGGCATCACCTGGATGTACCAGGCCGAGGGGCATCCCTGCGACATCGCCTACGAAGACGTTCTGGCGCTCCTTCACTCCACGCAGCGGGGTGATCCGGCGGAGGCCGTCGGGATCGTTGCCGGATACCTTCCGAACCAGAGTGTTTCGCACTACCCGGGCAGCGGCCGGGTCACCGTTCTGCCGGCCACCCGGCGGACGCGTCTGGGGCCACCCCGCATCGGCCCGTCGGATCTGCTCACCGAGGACCGCTCCCCGTACTTCCTCACCGAGGCGCTCGCCGCGCTCGCGGTCGCGGCGGGCGCCGATATGGTGATCGTGGACCTGCGTGCCGGCGCCTCCGAGCTGGCGGCACCCGTACTACTCGACCCGAGGGTGGTGCGGATCTTCGTCACCACGGTGAGCAGCCAGTCCCTCCAGGGGACCGACGCCATGATCCGTCAGCTCGGAGCCATGGCCCCGGCCGCTGCCGGAACCGACCCCACCCCTGGTGCGATCATCACGCAGTACCGGCTGGACGTCCATCATGCCCAGGCCACGCGGGCGCAGAACACGCTGTCCACCGCGCTCTCCTCTGCCATCGCCCTGATCGGCCCCGACACGGGGGAAGACGAGGAACTGGGGATCGACGAGCAGGTCCTGACCCAACCACTGCTGAGCCCTTGCCGGGAAGAGCTGCTCGCCCTTCCGCAGGGCTGGGACGCGGTGACCGAGGTGATCCGGCGCTGCGGGTTGCCCGGCCTGCTGGAGGAGTTCGAACCGGCCACGGTGCTACCTCCGCCGCCGATCGAGCTGCCGTCCGTGCGGATCGATGCCGCGCCCCTGGCCCCAGTCATCACACTGGACGACCGGCGCCGGCGTCTGGAGGAGACCTCCAGACCTCTCGTCTTCGCCGAACGGCGCGGCATGGACTCCGGTCTCGGATTCCTGACCACCGAACCGGTGCGCCGTCTGATCGCCGACCACAGCACGGATCTCCCGGTCGCGGTCGTCGTCGGGGCCAAGGGAGCCGGTAAGACGTTCACCTTCGCCCGTATGTGCACCGCCGGTTCCTGGCAGGCGTTCGCGGAGACCAATGACCAGCGTGCCGAACGGTCCGCGGTGGTGGTCCCGGTCCTCGACCCGGCCAACATCGCCGAGCCCCAGGCGGGCCTGTCGTCGCCGCAAGAACTTCGTGACCGGATGACGAACGGAGTCGGCGTCACGGCCGACACGATCCGGGACCACCTCAACGGTGCCCTGCGCGGCGAGCGCTCCGACGACCCCGAGTTCTGGCGGTCGACCTGGCTGGAGTGCCTGGCGTGGGCCGCAGGTGCGTCGAAGGACGAGCCGGCGGAGGACTTCCTGCTGAGACGCTCGCTGGATCCGTCGGCGGCCTGCATCTTCGTCCTGGACGGTCTGGAGGACTGGCTCGAGGCCGTTGACGACGAGCCGAAGAGGGTGGCACTGCGGACTCTGCTCATCGAGGTGCCGGCGTGGCTTCGTAGGCTCCGAAGCCGCGGGGTCGGCCTGGTCGTCTTCGTGCGTCGAGACCTGGCCCGGGCCGCCATCCGGCAGAACCAGGGACAGTTCTTCGACCGCTATGCTCCCTACGAACTGCGCTGGGATACGGAAGACGCTCTCCGGCTGGCGTTGTGGCTCGCGCTCAAGGGCAGCGCCGTGCCCCATCTGCCCACTCCTGTCAGCGATCTTGGCTATGACCAGATCGTGCATTCCCTACTCCCGCTCTGGGGGGCGAAACTCGGGAGCGACCGCTCCCGTGAAGCGTCGACGGAACGCTGGGTTCCCGCCGCGCTCGCCGACTTCAACACCCAGATCCAGGCCCGTGACGTAGTCCGGTTCGTCTGCGAGGCGGCCAAGGCGTCCATCGGTGACGAACGGTGGCCCGACCGCGTGCTGACCCCGTCCGCGATGCGCCGGGCACTGGTCGAGTGCAGCCAGGCCAAGGTGGACGAGATCGATCAGGAGAATCCCCGGCTCGGGAAGTTGCTCCGGCACATGGGAACACGATCCGACACCGTCCGGATGCCCTTCGAGGCGGAGGATCTCGATCTCACGACCGATGACGTCGAGGCCCTGACCCAGTGGGGAGCGCTGGCCCGAGACCCCGACGGCCTCTTCCGGATGCCGGAGATCTACCGGCACGCGCTCGGGTTTCGCACCAAGGGCCGGGCCCGGGTCATCAGGTCCTAGCCGCAGTCCTCGTCAGCGCCGGGTGAAACGCTCCACGTACTCGGCGAAGTCCGGCCGCCCCACGGTGGCGGCCTGCGCCCACGACTCGAACTCCAGAACCTCTGGCAGCTCGGAGGTCTCGGCGATCTGCACGGCCCGCTTGGCGTCGCGCAGCAGGCCCGGGTCGCGGGCCGCGGCCTGGTGGGCGAGCTCGGTGGCGGCCCGCACCGGGTCGTCGGCGAGCCGGGTGACCAGGCCGTGCCGCAGCCCGTCCTCGGCCTCGATGGTCTCCGCCGCGATGATCGCGGCCAGCGCCCGGTCGGCCCCCATCCGCCGGGTCAGGAACCAGCTGGCCCCACCACCGGGGTGCAGGCCGATGTCGGCGAACGAGATGGCGAACCGGGCGTTCTTCCCGGCGATCACGATGTCACAGGCCAGCGCGATGTTCATGCCCGCCCCGACGGCCACGCCGTGCACCGCGGCGATGGTCGGGATGCTCAGGTCGGCCACCCCGAGAAAGCTGGCGTAGATGCGCTTGAGGTCGTCACGGATCAGCGAGGTGGGCCGGTTCAGGTCGCCGAACAGCCCGTGCAGGTCGGCGCCCGCGCAGAACGCCTTGCCCTCCGCCCGGATCACCAGGGCCCGGGCCTGCTCGTCGCCGGCCACCCGGGCCACCGCCTCGGCCAGCTCGTCGAGCATCGGGGCGCTCAGCGCGTTACGCCGTTTCGGGGCGTCCAGCACGATGTGCCGCACCGGGCCGTCCTTCTCCAGCCGGACCGACCTCATCGTCGCGTTCTCCCGTCGCCGTCGTCGAACCCGACAACCTTAGGACGACGAGGGCGGGCCCGCGGGGCGGGTTGACCAACCCGTGACCGTGCGGGGCGGGCCGGGCACGGTCACGGGTCGGCGGTCAGGCCAGCCGCGGGGCCACCTCGGAGGCGACGAGTTCCACGTGGTCCAGGTCGGACAGGTCGAGCACCTGGAGGAACAGCCGCTCGGCACCGGCCTCGGCGTACTTCCCGATCGCCTCGACGGCCTGCTCCGGCGTGCCGACGATGCCGCCGTTCCCGCGCATCTCCTCGACCTCCCGGCCGATCGCCGCGGCCCGGCGCTTCACCTCGGCGTCGTCCCGGCCCACGCAGAGCACGGCGGCGGAGGAGAACACCGGCAGGTCGGTGCGCCCGGCCTCGGCGCACACCTGGCGCACCCGGTCGAACAGCGGCGCCACCTCGGACTGCTTCTTGAACGGGGTGTTGAACTCGGTGGCGAACCGGGCGGCCAGCGCCGGCGTGCGCTTCGGGCCCCCACCACCGACGATGACCGGCAGACGGGACTGGGCCGGCTTGGGCAGCGCCGGCGAGTCCACGATCTGGTAGTGCTTCCCGGCGAAGTTGTAGGTCTCGCCGACCGGCGTGGTGAACAGGCCCTCGAAGATCTCCAGCTGCTCGGTGAGCCGGTCGAAGCGCTCGCCCACCGACGGGAACGGGATGCCGTAGGCGGAGTGCTCGGCCTCGAACCAGCCCGCCCCGAGCCCGAACTCGACCCGGCCGCCGCTCATCTGGTCGACCTGGGCCACGCTGACCGCGAGCGGGCCCGGGTGCCGGAAGGTGCCGGACGTGACCAGCGTGCCGAGGCGGATGGTGGACGTCTGGAGGGCCAGACCGGCCAGGGTCACCCAGGCGTCAGTGGGGCCGGGCAGGCCGTCACCGCCCATCGTGAGGTAGTGGTCGGAGCGGAAGAAGCCGTCGTAACCGGCACTTTCCGCGCACTGCGCGACCTTGAGGAGATCGTGGTAAGTCGCCCCCTGCTGGGGCTCCGTGAAGATGACCAGACGCATGGGCTCACCCTTTCAGACCCGCGCGACCGGCGCGGACGCGCCCCGCCCTTTTCTCTACCCCGCCTGCTGAGAAGGTCGAAACAGTCTGAAATTAGTTACATCTCACTATTGACGCATCGTCTTGTGAAGGGACGGTTAATCACCGACGATGCCGTCATGGTGCCTTCCTGGGAGCGCAAGCTGCTGTCCGAGGGGGAGGCTCCGGACCCGCGGTTCACCCTGGCCAACGAGCGCACGTTCCTGGCCTGGATCCGCACGTCGCTGGGCCTGATCGCCGGCGGCATCGGTGCGGACGCCTTCCTGACCGACGTCCCCGATCTGCAACGCGAGCTGCTCAGCTCGCTGCTGCTGATGATGGGCGGTGCGCTGGCCGTCGCCGCCTACCGGCGCTGGTACGCCGGTGAGCGGGCGATGCGCTCGGGCCGGCCGCTGCCCCTGCTCGGCGCGGTCGGGCTGATCGGCTACGGCGTCGGCATCGCCGCCCTGGTGCTGGCCGGCGTCGTCCTGCTGACCAACTGACCGATCGACCGGCTGACCGGCATGGCCCGCTCCGACGACCCCGGCCTCCAGGTGGAACGCACCACGCTGGCCTGGATCCGCACCGCCATGTCGTTCGCCGTGGTGTCGCTGCTGCTGATCCGGGCGAGCCGGCCCGAGACCGTGGTGGTGGCGGTCGTTCTCGCGCTGGCCGGCCTGGCCGCCAGTCTGGGCCTCGGGCTGGTGCAGCGGGCCCGGCACCGTGGCCGGGTGACCGACTTCAACCACTCCGACCCGGTGCACGGCCCCCGGGCCGTGGCCGTCGGCACCGGGCTGACCGTGCTGCTGGCGTTCGCCGCGCTCTGGTGCGTCTGGTCGTAGGGGAACTCACACCCGCCGGGCGATGAGCAGCGTGGTGTCGTCGGTGCGGGGTGAGGGCGCGGCGTCGATCAGGATGTCGGCCATCACCTTCAGCGGCTGCCCGGCGGCCCCGGCCACGACGTCCGCGAGCCGCCGGATGCCCTCCTCCGGCGAGACCGTGCGGTCCTCGCTGAGCCCGTCGGAGTAGAGCACCAGCGTCGCACCCGGCTCCAGCGTGCCGGACCAGCCGGTGGCCGGGACCTCCACGCCCAGCCCGATCGGTGGCCGCGCGCCGAACACCAGCGGGCCGTCGAGGATCGGGTGCGGATGGCCCGCCCGGGTGATCTCCAGCGAGCCGTCGGCCGGGTCGTACAGGGCCAGCACGACGGTGGCCAGGGTGGGCCGGAAGAGCAGCCCGGCCAGCGCGTCGAGCCGGGCCAGGGTCTCCGCGCCGGGCGCGCCCTCCAGCAGGTAGGCGCGCAGCGCGGTGCGCATCTGGGTCATCGTGGCGGTGACCGTGCTGCCGTGCCCGGTCACGTCGCCCACCACCAGGGCGAGCTTGCCGCCCGGCAGCTCGAAGCAGTCCCACCAGTCGCCGGCGAACCGGCCGTCGGGGGCGGGCGCGTAGCGCACCTCCAGATCGAGGCCGGGGATCCGGGGCAGGCTGGTCGGCAGCAGCGAGCCGTGCAGGTCCTCGGTGATGCTGGCGGCTTCGTGCTCGTAGCGGCGCAGCCGGTCCAGGGCGGCCGTGCCGAGCCGGGTCACGGACTGCACCTGCCAGGAGTCCCAGGGGGCGCTGCGGCCGCGCAGTTTCTGCTCGGCCGCCTCGAACGAGCGACGCGGCCCGATCCGGGCCGAGCCGTCGGCGCGGATCGTGATGGTCTTGTCGTGCGGGTCTCCGGCCCAGCGCACCGTGCGGTCCACGGCCGGGTTCAGCCACAGCACCCACTGCCCGGGGCCCAGCGGCAGCACCAGCGCACCGGCCACCTCCGGGGTGCCCAGCCCCGGGCGCAGCCCGTCGAGGTGATCGGTGAAACCGGGGACGCCGTCCGCCCGGGCCAGCGCGGCCACGATCTCGTCCGCCACCCCGGGCTCCGGCACCCGGCCCCATCGCACCCGGGTTCCGGGCGCCCGCACCACCACCCCGGCGGCGTCGGCCAGCCCGGCCAGCAGCGGCAGGTCGCCCGAGGCCAGGGCCTGGGCGGGGGAGAGCTGGGGCTGCTCCAGCACCGGCAGCACACGCTCGAGCAGCTGCTGCCCGGCGGCCAGGCGGGCCGCGTCGGCCGTGGTCTCGGCGGTGGTGACCAGTTCCATCGCGGCCTGGGTGAGGAAGTCGGCCGCGGCCCGCTCGTCGTGCGAGGGCTGGAGCGGCCCGGCGTAGTGGTGGCAGGCGATCAGCCCCCACAGCACGCCGCCGCGGATCATCGAGATGGACATCGACGCGCGCACGCCCATGCCCCGCAGGTATTCCAGGTGCACCGGTGACACGCTGCGCAGCGGGGCGAACGACAGGTCCAGATCACCCGCGCCGTCCTCCGGCACCCGGGGGACGAGCCGGGCCGCCGTGGCGTGCGAGTCCACGATGAACCGCAACCGGTTCAGGGTGTACAGCCGGCGGGCCTGCGCCGGGATGTCGGACTCCGGGTAGCGCAGCCCGAGGAACGGCTCCAGCTCGGCCCGGCGCCGCTCGGCGATCACCTCGCCGTTCCACTCCCGGTCGAACCGGTACACCATCACCCGGTCGAAGCCGGTGACCCGCTGCACGGCGGTGGTCAGCCGGTCCAGCATCTCCGGGGTGCCGCCGGAGAGCGACGCCGCCCGCAGCCGGGTGATCTGGGTACGGGTGGCCGACAGCGACACCGACCGGCCGAGCGAGGCGTCGCTGACCGCCTCCAGCTCGACCACCAGCCGGTCCGGGCCGGAGTGGTGCACCAGCACGTCGACGGCCCGCCCGGCCCAGGCCCCCGGATCGGGGCCCTGCCAGCGGATCGGCTCCAGCAGGTCGTCGTCCGCCACCCGCTCGGCCACCTCCTGCCACAGCTCCCCGCCGAGCACCCGGCCGGCCGGGGTGCCCGGCGCGGTGACCGCCCCGGGCAGCATCAGCGGCAGGTTCTCCGAGGCGGTCAGCAGGGTGTGCCGGTGCGCGTGCAGCACCACCATCACGCCGTGCGGCTGCACCGAGCCGGGGTACTGGATCGGCTCGCGGGCGCAGTCGCCGAGGTCGGGCAGGCTCATCGCACCGCTCCGGCCGGCGCGGGGGTGTGCAGCCAGGCCTCGAAGACGGCGAACAGCTCGACCGCCGCCCGCACCGCCTCGTCCAGCTCGCCCGGGCCGAGATCGTCGATCAGGCGCCGGGTTTCGTGCCACACCGTGATCCGCTGCCGGGAGTGCGCGAGGCTGGTGCAGGCCTGCGCCGGCACACCGTTGGCGATGGCGTGGGTGGCGATGACCGCCCCGCCCAGCGCGGAGCCGTCGAGCACGTACAGCTGGCCCAGCGCCCGGCCCCGCTCGCGGGCCCGGGGCGGCAGCGGGCTGCGGGGCAGGGAACGCACCTCGGCCTCGGTCAGGCCGAGCTGCCGCAGGTCGGCGGCGATGGCGGGGGAGCGCCGGCGCGCGGCGAGATCGGGGGCCTGCCCCGCGGGCAGGCCGGCCAGGTCGTGCTCCAGCGGCTCGTGCAGGCCGAGCATGCGTTGCAGCCACCACCGGTGCCTGGTCGCGTCCCAGGTGCGCAGGTCGACGAGCCGGTCGAGCCGTCCGTGGGCCTCCCGGGTGGCTGCCCGGAGCGTCTCGACGCCCTGGCCGGGCTTCCGGCCACCAGGTTCGTCGGTCACCAAACCCTCCTAGTTTCGGTGTGAATCGGTGTGCCTGCCACTCGACACGACGTGAGGCCACGCTCGCGCCGGGCGGGAAATCCCTGGTGGGCTAGCATAACGAGACAAGCTGCCAGGGCCGGTGCGCATCCAGTGAACGGTGCGCCCGTGACCCCCGGCAGAACCGACAGGGCAGGTGGGGGCGACCGCGGGGAGCCTGCCGAAGACTCAGGAGGCGAAGGTGTCCAGGGACCACCAGGCCTCGTCGCAGCACGACGGAACCGCCGGTGACGTGGTCGTTCTCTCACAGGGTGACCACACGCTGGTCATCCTCTACGGCGACGTGGACGTGCGGGTCAGCGAGGAGCTGGAGCACGCCGGGCGGTTCTCCATCGACGCGGCCCGCCGCACGGTGATGGACGTGCGTCATGTCACGATGATGGATTCCGTCGGGGTCTCGTTCGTGGTGCGGCTGGCGGCCGGTCTGCGCTCGGCCGGCACCGAGCTGGAACTCCAGGGGCCGTCACGGCGTGTGGCCGAGCTGATCACTCTGGTCGGCGCCGGCGAGCTGGCCCGATGGCTGCCGGAGCTGCCGCTGGAGGCCGACGTGTCCGCGGAGCAGGCATGACCGGCGCCGTGCTGACCCGGGGCCGGCCGCCGGTCGGGTTCTGGGCCCAGCGGCTGGACTGGGACATCGACACCGTCGACGGCTCGGTCCGGGCGCGCACCCAGGCCCGGGACGCGGTGGCGGCCGGTGAGGCGCACCACGCGGCGCACGCCTCCGGGCATCTGTTCGCGGCGGCCAGCGAGCGGGTCGCGATGACGATGGGTGAGCTCACCGTCAACGGCCTGCGGCACGGTGAGCCGCCGGTGGCGGCGTCGCTCTCGCGCGGCACCCGGGGCTGGTTGCTGGTGGTGTCCGACGCCGCCACCGACCGGGTCCCGTCCGCGCCGGGCTCCGACCTGAGCGTGGCCGGCGGGCTCGGACTGCGGCTGGTGCTCACCATGTCGGCCGAGGCCGGCTGGTGCGTGGAGCGCGGCCGCAAGCTGGTGTGGGCGCTGATCGGCGACGCGCCGCCGCGCCCCCTGGTCTCCCGCCTCGACGCCATCTCCTGACGCACCTCACAGCAGTTCCCGGCCCGCCACCGCGCGCACGGCGGCGGTCAGCCGGTCCAGCAGCGGTGAGGCGAGTTTCCAGCGCTGCCAGTGCAGTTCGACGTCGGCCGGGCGTCGCGGCGCCAGCTCGACCAGCCGCCCGGCGGCCAGGTCGGCCAGGCACTGCTGCTGCGGCAGCATGCCCCAGCCGAATCCGGCCCGCACGGCCCGGGCGAAGTCTTCCGACGTGGGCACGTAGTGCCGCGGTGAGCGGGGCGCGTGCCCCAGCGCGGTTTTCAGGAACGTCTGCTGGAGGCCGTCCTGGCGGTCGAAGTCGACCAGCGGCACCCCGTCCAGCCCCGCCGTGCCCGCCCGGCCGCCGAGGAACCGGCCGACGAACGACGGCGAGGCCACCGCGTGGTAGCGCATCGTGCCCAGTCGTACCGACGAACAGCCTTGCACCGGAACCGAATCCGCGGTGACCGCGGCCATCACGGTGCCCGAGCGCAGCAGGTCGGAGGTGCGGTCCTGGTCCTCGCGGTACAGGTCGAACACCACGGTCACCTCGTCCAGCACCTCGCCCAGCGCCCCGAGGAACCAGGTGGCCAGCGAGTCGGCGTTCACCGCCACCGGGATCGACGGAACCCGGCCCTCCCCAGCCGGTTCCAGGGCCCGGGCGGTCTCCTGCTCCAGCAGCCGGGCCTGCCGGGCGTGCCGCACCAGCACCTCGCCGTCCGCGGTCGGGCGTACCGGCGTGGTGCGCCGCACCAGCACCCGCCCCGCGGCCTGCTCCATCGCCTTGACCCGCTGCGACACCGCCGACGGGGTGACGCCGAGCCGGGCCGCGGCCGCGTCGAAGGTGCCCTCGTCGACCACGGTGAGCAGGGTCTCCAGATGATCCCGCTGGAACTGCATGAGCTGAGCTTACGCACCTTCAGAAAGATTAGCTGTACTTGATGTCGTCGGCGGTCCTAGCGTCGGGGACGTGAACGCGACCCTGGCCCTGGCGACAGGCCTGCTGACCGGAATGAGCCTGATCGTCGCCATCGGGGCGCAGAACGCGTACCTGTTGCGCCTGGGCATCGCCGGGCGCACGACGGTGGTGCTGCCGGCCGTGCTGGTGTGCGCCGCCTCCGACGCCCTGCTGATCCTGGCCGGGGTGCTGGGAGTCGGTGCGGTGGTGCGGAACACGCCGACGGCGCTGACCGTGATCCGGGTGCTCGGCGCGGCGTTCCTGCTCTGGTACGCGGTGGTGGCCGCCCGTCGCGTGGTGCGGCCCTCCGGCGAGGTGCTGGAGGCGTCCGGGCCCGCCGCGGGTCCCGGAGCGCGCCGCGTGGTGGTCACCACGGCGGCCCTGACCTGGCTGAACCCGCATGTCTACCTGGACACCGTGATCCTGCTCGGGTCGATCGCCAACGGTCAGGGCGCGCAGCGCTGGTGGTGGGTGGCCGGGGCGATGGCGGCCAGCGTGATCTGGTTCAGCGCACTGGGTTTCGGTGCGCGGCTGCTACGGCCGGTGTTCGCCCGGCCGGTCGCCTGGCGGGTGCTGGACGCCTTCGTCGCGCTGGTGATGCTCACCCTGGGCATCCGGATCGCCCTCGGTCTCTAGCACCTGCCGGGCGATCCGGAAAGCGGTGTTCGCGGCCGGCACGCCGCAGTAGACCGCGCTCTGGAGAAGGACTTCCCGGATCTCGGCGTCGCTCAGCCCGTTCCGGCGGGCCGCGCGCAGGTGCAGGGCCAGCTCCTCGTGGTGGCCGCCGGCGATCAGCGCGGTCAGGGTGATCATCGAGCGGCTGCGCCGGTCCAGGCCGGGCCGGGTCCAGATGCCGCCCCACGCGTAATCCGTGATGAATCGCTGGAACTCGGCGGTCAGCGGGGTGGTTCCGGCGATCGCGCGGTCGACGTGCGCGTCGCCCAGCACCTCGCGGCGCACGGCCGTCCCGGCGTCGGTGCGCTCACCCACGGTCTGCTCGGGGTCCATCGTTGCTCCCTGCTCGATTGAGGACGTCGTCCACGACCAGATCCACCGGACCCAGATACTCCCCGTCGGCCTCCACCCCGAAGATCCTTGCCATGCTGCGCTGTTCGGCCCGGATCCCGGGTCCGGTCGTCTCCAGCCCGGCCCGCATCCGCTCCGGATGCACCCGCAGCCCGGCCAGCAGCTCGGTGGCCTGCCCGGCCGCCGACCCGGCGGCCCGGGAGAGTGACTCCAGCGCGGGCCATTCCGCGTGCCAGGCGCCGTCCGGGCGCTCGTCCACGTTCTCCGCGGCGGCCAGGTGCAGCGTCGCCGCCCACTGCGGCGCGCTCAGCGCGGTGCGCCGGATCAGGATGCTCAGCACCGGGTTCCGCTTCTGCGCCATGGTCGACGACCCGCCCCGCCCGGCCCGGGCCGGCTCGGACAGCTCGCCGATCTCCGGCCGCCCCAGCTCGATCACGTCCCGGGCGATCCGGCCCCAGGCGTCGCAGCAGCCGGTCAGCGCGTCACCGACGGCGGTGACCGGTGCCCGCGCCGTGTGCCACGGCGCCGATCGGGTCAGGCCCAGGTGCGTGGGGACGCCCTCCAGCAGTTCGCGCACGCTGCCCACCGGGTCGGGGGTGCCGGCCAGGCGAGCGAGTTCCAGCACGGCGGAGAGGTTTCCGGCGGCGCCGCCGAGCTGTGCCCGGGGCGCGGGGAGCCGGTCCAGGGTGTCGCGGGCATCGAGCAGGGCGGTCAGCCACTGCGCGGCCTTGAGCCCGAACGTGGTCGGCACGGCGTGCTGGCCGAGGGTGCGCCCGGCCATCGGGGTGCGCCGGTGCCGGTCGGCCAGGACGGCCAGAGCCGCCGTCTGCGAGTCGATTTCGGTGCGCACCCGGTCGAGCACGTCGCGCAGGCACAGCATCATCGCGGTGTCCAGGACGTCCTGGCTGGTCAGGCCCCGGTGCAGCCAGGTGGCCGCGGGCCCGGGCCCGAGCCGCCCCCGCAGCAGCCCGACCAGCCCGATCACCGGGTTGCCCCCGCCCTCGGCCCCGGCGGCCAGCTCGGCCGCGATCGCCGCGGCGTCGTGCGGACCGGGTGGGGCGAGCGGGTGCTGCCCGGCCGGTGCGGCCTGCGGCGGTGCGATGCCGACGGCGACCAGCCCGTCCAGCCAGGCCCGCTCCACCTCGACCATCGCCCGCACCAGGGCCGCGGGCGTCATCAGGTCACCGGCACGCTCCATCCCGGGCCGAAAGAGGTCGTCCCAGGCGGGAATCGGGCCGCTCACCGCCCGGCCGGCCGGGCCGTGCCCGGCCGCTGCCCCGGGAAGTGCAGGAACACCGTCTCGCCCGGGCCCTGGAGCCGGATGTCGAACCGCAGCCCGCCCGGCTCGTCCACCGCGATCAGGGTCTCGCGCCGCCCGGGTTCCACCCCGGCCAGGAACGGGTCGTCCGCCAGGCCGGGCCCGGGCAGGTAGGCGCGGGTGAACAGCCGGTCCAGCAGTCCCCGCGCGAACACCGTGACGGCCAGGAACGGCCGTTCGCCGCCGGGCCGCAGCGTGCTGAAGGTGTAGTGCCCCGCGTTGTCGGTGGCCGCCCGGCCCCAGCCGGTGAACACGAACGGATCCCGATGCAGCGAGCCGGTTTCCCGCACCGGATCACCGCGCGGCGAGGGCTGCCAGATCTCGATCAGCGCGTCCGGCACCGGCTGCCCGGCGCCGTCGAGCACCCTGCCGTGGAACCGGACGGCGCCGGGGGAACCGGGCGGCACCAGGTACGGGCCGTCCGGGTAGGGCAGGGCGAAACCGTAGAACGGGCCCACGGTCTGGCCCGGTGTCGGCACCAGGGTCATGCCTCCTCCTGGCCGAACGGGCTGCGGTGCGATCCGGTGAGCACGACGTCCCAGCGGTAGCCGGTGCACCACTCCGGCAGCGTCACGTCGTGGTCGTAGGCCGCCACCAGCAGCGCCCGGTCCCGCGGGTCGGTGATCGACTGGTAGATCGGGTCCAGCGCGGACAGCGGGTCGCCCGGGAAGTACATCTGGGTGACCATGCGCTGGGTGAAATCCGTTCCGAACAGCGAGAAGTGGATGTGAGCCGGGCGCCAGGCGTTGCGGTGGTTGCGCCACGGGTACGGGCCGGGCCGGATGGTGACGAAGCGGTAGGAGCCGTCGTCGCCGGTCAGGCAGCGGCCCACCCCGGTGAAGTTCGGGTCGATCGGGGCCGGGTGCTGGTCGCGCTGGTGGATGTAGCGGCCGGAGGCGTTCGCCTGCCAGATCTCCACGAGCTGGTTGCGCACCGGCCGGCCCTCGCCGTCCATGATTCTTCCCGTGACCACGATGCGCTCGCCCAGCGGCTGGCCGGAGTGCTGGACGGTCAGGTCCGCCTCCAGCGGGTCCACGTCCTGCGGCCCGAAACACGGCGCCCACAGCTCGATCCGCTCCGGATCGGCGTGGTGCAGGTCCTTCGTCGGGTGCCGCAGCAGGCTGCTGCGGTACGGGGCGTAGTCCAGGCTCGGCTGCGGATGCTCGAGACCCGAACCACGGTGGGCACTCTCGATCGCGCCGATCTCGGCGCTGATCCCCGCCTGGGTGGCGATCTGCATGTGCCGAAGCTAGGCGTTTACTTCCGCTTCCGGACAGGTCAGACTTCCGCTGGACGGAACTCGACGACGAGTGACGACGAAAGGACGAGGAGGGCGGCCGTGGGCGCCACCGTGACCTCCCGGGCCCTGGCCCTGCTCAGCGCCTTCGACGAGCACCACCGGCAGCTCACCCTCACCGAGCTGGCCCACCGCGCCGGGCTGCCGGTGCCCACGGCGCACCGGCTGGCCGGCGAACTGCTCGCCTGGGGCGCCCTGGACCGCGCCTCGCCCGGGTCGGCGCACTACGTGGTCGGGCGCCGGCTCTGGGACCTCGGCCTGCTCGCCCCGGTGCAGACCGGGCTGCGGCACGTGGCCTCACCCTTTCTGCACGACGTGTACGCCGCCACGCTCGCCACCGTGCACCTGGCCGTGCGCGACGGCGACGAGGTGCTCTACGTCGACCGGCTCTCCGGCCGCCAGTCGGTGCCGGTGGTCAGCGAGATCGGCTCCCGGCTGCCGCTGCACTCCACCGGCGTGGGCAAGGTGCTGCTCGCCCACGCCCCGGCCGACGTGCGGCGGCGGGTGCTGGCCGCACCACGCCGCATCACCCCGTACACGATCACCCAGCCCGGGCGGCTGGCGGCGCAGCTCGACCGGGTGCGCCGGGACGGTTACGCGCAGACCGTGGAGGAGATGAGCCTGGGCGGCTGCTCCGTGGCGGTCCCGGTGCGTCAGCGGGTGCGGGGCACGGTGCAGGTGGTGGCCGCGGTCGGTCTCGTCGTCCCGCATCTGAGACGCGACAAGCCCCGGCTGGTGGCCGCACTCACGGTGGCGGCCGAGGGGATCAGCCGTTCGCTGCGTTGACCTGCGGCCCGGCGGACGGCGAGATCTCGATGTCCCGGGCCGGTCTCGGCCGCCCCAGGTAGTAGCCCTGGGCCAGCTCGCAGCCGATGGCGACGAGCCGGTCGAGCTGTTCCTGCGTCTCCACCCCCTCGGCCACCACGTCCAGGCCGAACGCGTGGGCGGCCGTCACCATCAGCTGAACCAGGGCCTGGGTGGCCGGTTCCTGCGAGCGCAGGAAGCTCTGGTCGATCTTCAGGGTGTCCACCTGGAGCTTCTGGAGCTGGCCGATGCTGGTGTAGCCGGTGCCGAAGTCGTCCAGGCTGACCGCCACCCCCAGAGCCCGCAGGTCGCCCAGGTGCGCGTCCGCGGTGGGCTCGTCGAGCAGCACGGTCTCGGTGATCTCCAGCACCAGCCGGGACGCCGGCACGCCGCTCTCGTGCAGGGCCTGGCGCACCTCGTCGACCAGGGTGCGGGAGGCCAGGTGCCGCGCCGAGATGTTCACCGCCATCGTCACGTCGCCGTGCCCCTGCGGGTCCTGCCGGGTCCAGGCGGCCAGCTGCCGGGTCGCCGTGTCCAGCACCCACCGGCCGATCTCGCAGATCAGCAGGCTCTCCTCGGCGGTCGGGATGAAGTCGTTCGGCGGCACCATGCCGCGCTCGGGGTGCCGCCAGCGGATCAGCGCCTCGTAGGAACGCAGCCGGCCGGTGGCCACGCTCATCACCGGCTGGTAGTGCAGCTCGAACTGACCGCCGGCCAGCCCGGCCCGGATCTCGGCCTCCAGCCTGGCCCGGGCGTCCAGCTCGGCCCGCAGCGCGGCGTCGAAGATCTCCACCCGGCCCCGGCCGTTGCTCTTGGCCCGGTAGGCGGCCAGATCGGCGTCCTGGAGCAGTTTCTCCGGGTCCACCTCGCCGTCGCGGGCCAGCGCGACACCGACGCTGGCGCCCACCGAGGCCTTGCCGGCCACCGTCATGATCGGCGCGCTGACCGCCGTCACCAGCCGTTCGGCGATGTCCATCAGCTCCGCCGGTGACGGCACCGGGTCGATCAGCACCACGAACTCGTCGCCGCCCTGCCGTCCGATCACGTCCCCGGCACGCAGCACGCTCTTCATCCGCTCGGCGGTCACCCGCAGCACCTCGTCGCCGGCGGCGTGGCCGAGCTGGTCGTTGACGCGTTTGAAGAAGTCCAGGTCGACGAACAGCAGGGCGACCTCGCTGCCGCTGCGCCGCGACCGGTGCATCAGGGCGCCCAGCAGCTCGCGGATGTAGGCCCGGTTCGGCAGGTCGGTCAGCGAGTCGTGCGCGGCCTGGTGCTCCAGGTCGTCGCGGTAGGCGTCGCGCTGCCGGGTGGACACCTGGAGCTGGCGCATCGACAGCCACATCCGGGCCGGCACCAGTACCGACAGCAGGGTGGAGGCGATCGCGATCGGCAGGTGGTTCAGGTTCAGGTCGCGGACGTAGTCGAACATCAGCACGCCGGGCACCACCAGCAGGGCGCCGTACATGGCGACCAGGCGCAACGGCGACACCACCCAGCTCGGGGCGGTGTCGCGCCGGGCCGCCACGGAGGCCGCGCGCAGCGCCCCGTAGCCCCAGCCCACGTACATCAGCAGGTAGAACGTCTCGAACCAGCGGTGCTGCGGGCTCAGCGTGCCGGCGCTGGCGCCGTAGACCACGTTGCCCACCAGACCGCTCAGCACCCCGCAGGTCAGCGCGGCCGTGGCCCAGCCCTCGACCGGCGCGGGCGTGCTGGTGATCAGCCACACCGCGGCGGCCAGCATGCCGATCGTGGTGACCGGGTAGAGCAGGCCCACCGTCTCGGCCAGGTCCAGGCCGTCCTGGAGCGGCTGGAACAGGGCCACCCACAGCACCAGCCCGCCGCCGCAGGTGACCACCGCCGTGTCGAGCAGCCCGGCCGCGTCGATCCGCCGCCCGCGCTGGAGCAGCACCAGGGCCAGGGCCGCCGCCACGTTGCCGCCGAGCCATCCGGCGTCGGCCCAGCTCGGGTACGACATCGGGACGTCGTGCCAGGCCTGCCAGGCGGCGTGCCCGTCGGCCAGGGCGCTCAGGCCGGAGCCGAGCGAGAACACCAGCCAGGTGCCGCGCCGGGGCCGGTCCAGCCAGGCCGCGACGAGCACGGCGAGCGCGCTGGAGAGGCTGACGGCCACCTGGGCCACGCTGCGCGGTGCGCCCCCGGGCACCAGCCAGTAGCCGCCGATGAGGACGGCGGCGACCAGGAGGTAACGCCGTCCGGCGTCGTGGCGCATGGACCAGCGTTCGGTGTCCCGCACGAGGGGATGTAGCCGCCGGGCGGCGGGCCACCCGGCCGGGCCAGCCGCCACGCCGGGCGCTCGACGCTCGGTGAACACGTCGAACGGGGGACGCCCGGCGTGGCCACCTGGTGCGGCGGATCGCCTCAGAAGCCGATCGGCAGACCGGCGTAGTTCTCGGCCAGTTCCCGCGCGGCCGCCTCGCTGGTGGTGACCCGGCGCAGCTGCGACAGCTGGAGCTGGGCGTCGAACGGGTCGCCGCCGGTGTGCAGCATCGTGGTCATCCACCAGGAGAAGTGCGTGCACCGCCAGACCCGGCGCAGCGCGGTGCCCGGGTAGGCGTCCGCCAGGGCGGGGTCGCCGCGCAGCAGCCAGGAGGCCAGGGCCGGGGCCAGCAGGGCGACGTCGGCGACCGCCAGGTTCAGGCCCTTGGCACCGGTCGGCGGCACGATGTGGGCGGCGTCGCCGGCCAGGAACAGGCGGCCGTGGCGCATCGGCTGCTGCACGAAACTGCGCATCGGCAGCACGCTCCTGTCGGTGATCGGCCCCGGCGTCAGCTGCCAACCGTCCTGCCCGTGGCCCAGCCGGGTCGCCAGCGCCTCCCAGATCCGGTCGTCGGGCCAGTCCCGCACCGGGGTGCCGTTCGGCACCTGGAGGTAGAGCCGGCTGACCGTGGCCGAGCGCATCGAGTGCAGCGCGAAACCGTCCGGGTGCCAGGCGTAGATCAGCTCGTCGGTGGACGGTGCGACGTCGGCCAGGATCCCCAGCCAGGAGTACGGGTAGGTGCGCTCCCAGGTCTGCCGCACGGCCTGCGGCACGCTGCCCCGGCTGGGCCCGAACGAGCCGTCGCACCCGACCACCACCTCGGCGTCCAGGCGCTGCCGGTGGCCCTCGGCGTCCTCGAAAGTGAGGTAGGGCCGCTCCGATTCGGCATCGTGCACGGCGGTGTCCCGGACGCCGTACAGCACCGGCTGCCGTACGGCGGCGCCCAGGTCCTTCTGCACCTCGGTCTGCCCGTACACGGTGACCGAGCGGCCGATCAGTGTCTCGAAGTCGAGATGGTGCCGTTCGTGCGGCCATTGGAGATGGATGCCGCGATGCCGGTCGCCCTGCGCGGCCAGCCGTCCGCCGAGCCCGGCCGCGGTGAGCACGTCGACGGTGGACTGCTCGAGGATGCCCGCCCGGATCCGCGACTCCACGTGGTCCCGGGTGCGGGTCTCGACCACCACCGAGTCCACCCCCTCGGCGTCGAGGAGGTGCGAGAGCAGGAGACCGGCCGGGCCGGCGCCGACGACGGCAACTCGGGTGCGCATGGGCGTCAGTGCACCGCACCCGTGGCCGGGCCGCGCGGCGGGGCTTTCACTGGGCGGAATCCTCCGGCGGTTCCGCGGCGGCCGGGGTCAGCTTGTCCAGGCGGGATTTGAGCAGTGGACGACGATCAGCATTGCCCGGCAGGCCCACGTACTTCTCGCCGAAGGCCGCCAGCAGCGCGTCGTCCAGACGGCGGACGGCGCCCGGCGGGTACTTGTAGTCCATCCGGGTGTTCAGGTCGAGCTCGTTCACCGGCACCAGCACCTCGGTGAGCTCCGGCAGCGAGGTGATCGCCAGCTCGGCCAGCAGCCCGGCGATCCAGGTGTAGTGCTCGGTGCGCGACCAGCCGGCCTCCGGGTACTGCCCGGCCAGGAACGCCGCCAGCTCGCGCGCGCCGATCCGGGAGTCGTCGTCGGCGGTGTCGCGGCCGGAGGTCTCGGTGTGCCCGGGGTGCTCGTCGCCGGCCAGCGCCCGGGTCTCGGCCAGCCGGTCGCGGATGATCGAGAACTCCTGGTCGGCCAGCTCCAGCAGGCCCGCGGCGAGTGTGAAGCGGCGGTCCAGCTCCGGTGCCTGCTCGGCGGGAACCGTTCCCTTGTAACGGATGTCGTGCTCGAACTCGGCCCAGGCGTGCTGGAGCACGGTGCGCACCTGCAACGACGCGTGCTTGCCGCGCAGCGGCTCGTAGCCCGAGTGACCCTCCCGGGCCGCGTCCAGCGCGATCAGCATGTGCCGGCTGCGGTAGCCGAAACGGCCCTGCTGGGCGACCATCTCGCCCATGTCGCGGTCCTTCTTCACCAGCAGCTGGTCGTGCATCAGGTCGGCCACCACGTCCACGTCGCCCTGCACGTAGGTGATCACCCGCACGCCGATCTGGTCGTTGATCTCGTGCAGCGGGTCGGTGTACACCAGCTCGCCCTCCGGCGTGCGGCGCGAGGCCTTGCCGGCGAACGAGGCCACCGTCTTGGCCCGGCCGGTGACGCTCAGGTAGTTCATCCCCGCTTCGTCGAGGATCGAGGTGACCAGCGCGACGAACCGGTCGGCGCCGTCGGACAGGGCGGGCTGGCGCAGCGCGTACTCGCGCACGGCGACCGAGACCGGGTCTTCCTGCGCGTCGTCGCCGGTGCCCGGCTCCAGGCCCTCGGGCAGCGTGGGGGTGACGATGTAGCCGTGCTCGGCGTCGCCGTAGGTGGTCATCATCTGCGGGTGCCGGGCGGCCAGCAGCGCCACGTAGGCGCAGATCACGGCGTCCACCTGGTCCTCGACCACGCGCAGCTCGCTCTTGCGCACGGCCGTGCCGGCGGCCTCGATCAGCTCCGGCCAGCGCGAGCCCGGCCGGTCCAGGTGCAGGGCCGGCTCGGCCCCGGCCAGCCCGCCGACCAGGCCCATCAGCCGCAGCAGCTCGGCCTGGAGCAGCTCCCGGCCGCGGCCCGGCTTGGCCTTGTACTTCAGCGTGCGGCCGAGCCGGAACAGCGACACGGTGGCGGCGTGCGGGTACACCTCGACGGCCCGCCGGCTGCGGCCCGAGCGCGGGTTCATGTCGAGCTTCAGCGCCGAGGCGATGCGGGCGCCGCGGGGCACGCCGGAGAACTCCGGCTTGGTCGTGTTCACCGGGTGCGCCCCGGCGTGGAACCGGGCGAAGTCCTTGTTCAGGGCGGCCTCGGCGGGCCGGTTGCCGGTCTCGTTGCGCACGATCAGCGGGGCGTCCAGCGCGACCACGCAGTCCCCGGCCGTGTACGGCCCGAGCGCGGTCAGGATCTCCTCGTCGGTCTGCGCGCAGCTGACGTGGACCAGTCCGCCGTCCTCGTCGAGCACGGCCAGTCCGGTGGGCTTGCGGTCGCCCCAGGCGAGATCCACTCCGACGTAGTACACGAGGGCCAAGCCTGCCGTATCCCCGGACCGCGCGGTGCAGCCGGTCACCGCCGACTCACCGCCGACTCACCGCCCACTCACCTCCACCCGCCCCTTGCCAGCGCGCTTGGCCTCGTACATCGCCTCGTCGGCGGCGTTCAGCAGCTGCGGCACGGTGCTGCCGGAATCGTCGGTCGCCGACATCGCCACCCCGATGCTGGCGCCGATCCGGCAGAAGCTCCCGTCGATCTCGAACGGCTCGGCCAGCGCCTCGACGATGCGCTCGCCGATCGCCGTGGCCGTCTCCAGGTAGCCGACCCGGGGCAGCAGCACGGCGAACTCGTCACCGCCCAGCCGGGCCACCACGTCGCTGGAGCGCACACAGGCGGCGATCCGGTCGGCCACCTGCACCAGCAGCTCGTCACCCACCGCGTGGCCCAGGCTGTCGTTCACGCCCTTGAACCCGTCCAGGTCGACGTAGAGCACGGCGACCGCGGCGTCGTGCGGGGGCGGCTGGCTCAGCGCGTCCTCCAGCCGCCGCCGCAGCACCTGCCGGTTCGGCAGCCCGGTCAGCGGGTCGTGCGAGGCCTCGTGCCGCAGCCGCTCGGTCAGCTGCATCCGGGCGGTGATGTCCTCGATCATCGTGATCAGGTAGGGCTCCCGGCCGGCCGGGCGCACCACCGAGGTGGACAGCAGCCCCCACAGCTCGCCGCCGTCACCGCGGTGGAAGGCCCGCTCGCTGGTGATCGAGTCGCCGCCGGTCCCGAGCAGCTCGCGCAGGTCGGCGGCCGCGCCGTCGGCGTGGGCCGGCGTCATCAGGTCGGCCAGCCGGCGGCCCACCAGGGCCGGTTCGGTGGTGTTCGCGAACCGGCACAGCGCCGGGTTGGCCCGCACGATCCGGCCCGGGTCGCCCTCGTCGAGCGCCACGATCGCCATCGCCATCGGGGCGAAGTCGAAGGCCAGCCGGAACCGGTCCTCGCTCTCCTGGAGCTCGGCCTCGGCGCGCAGCACCCGGGTCAGGTCGACGATCACCGCGATGTAGGTCTCCACGGCGCCGTCCGGCCCGAGGATCTGGGTGAGGCTGCCCTGCGCCTGGAAGAGGGAGCCGTCCTGGCGCAGACAGGTCCAGCGCCGGCTGTCGTGCCCGGTGCGGGTCAGCTCGTCGCCGATCGCCAGCAGCGGGTCCTCGATGCCGGTGTCGCTCATCGCCCGCTCCAGATCGCCGGGGGCGTGGTAGATCGAGGGCGTGTGGACGCCGACCACCTCGTCCGCCCGCCACCCCAGCATCTGCTCGGCACCGCGGTTGAAGAAGGTGATCAGCATGCTGCGCGCGTCCGCCCCGACGATCGCCACGTCCTGCACCGCGTCGAGCACCCCGGCCAGCCGCTTGCGCTCCTGGTCCAGCGCCGACTCCGCCTCCCGGATCGCGGTCACGTCCAGCACCGTCGAGCGCAGCTGGGCCGCGCGCCCGGCGGTGTCCCGGTCCACCCGGTTGCGCACCAGCACGGTGCGCTCGGTGCCGTCCGGGCGGATCAGCCGGAACTGCATGTGCGGCATCTGGCCGCTCTCGTGCACCCGGGCCAGGCCGGCCGCCACCACGTCGCGGTCGTCCGGGTGGATGGCTGCCAGATAGGTCGCGGGGTCCGGCGGCACCGCCCCCGGGTCCCGGCCGAGCTGGGCGTACAGACCCGCGCTCCACCGGGTCTCGCCGGTGGCCAGGTCGATGGCCGACGAGCCGAGCCCGGCGATCCGCTCGGCCTCCACCAGGTCGGCGCTGCCCGCCCGGGTCAGCTCCAGCAGGGCGCTCTTCTGCTCGGCGGCGAGCACCACGAACAGCGTGCAGAGCGTGGCCGAGGCCAGGACCACCTGCATCGCCAGGGTCTGCGCGGCGGGTGGGTCCTGCACCACCGGCCCGAAGCCGTGCAGGGTGCAGGTGGTGGCGATCAGGGCCATCAGGATCAGCGAGGCCATCGCCCGCAGCGGCCCCAGCCGCAGCCCGCCCCAGATCAGCGGCAGGGCACAGATGAAGGCCGGCACCACCCGCTGGTCGGAGGAGAACACCCCGGCGGTGACCAGCCCGACCACGGTGAACTGGGCGGCCCACTCCAGGTTCAGCCGGTGCCGGCGGATTCCGGTGAGCAGGCCGCGGGCGTCGGGGGAGCCGAGGAACAGCGGCGAGACCATCAGCAGGCCGAGCGCGTGGCTACGCAGGTAGCCGTGCCACAGGGCGAAGCTGGAGGTCTCCGCGGGGACGCTCTGCACCAGGGCGAACACCGCGGCGCCGAAGGCCACGCCGGTCACCGCGCAGAGCGTGAACCGGAACGCCGCCCGGGGTGAGTCGAGCACCACCCCGCCCGGCAGGGCCCGCCGCAGCAGCACGCTGATCAGCAGCACCTCGCCGACCGTGGCCACCTGGATGCCGGCCGCGGTGAGGGGCCCGTAGTAGGTGCTGACGTTCGCCAGGAACTGCCCGCAGGCCAGCGCCAGCAGCACCACCGGCCACAGCCGCGCCCGCAGCCGGGCCAGCAGGGCCACCCCGAACCCGGACAGCGGCCACCACAGCGACACGTGCACCGACGGGTCGCGCAGCAGCCGCAGGCCGAGCATCGACAGGGCCAGGGCCGCGGCCAGGCAGGCGCCGAAGAGCAGCACGGCGTGCACGACCGGCGTCCCCGCGGTCGCGTCGTCCTCGCCGCCGGGCCGGCGGAGGGCCGAGATCGGCACCTGTGACGGATCGGCGGAGAGCGGGCGGAACTTGAAGCGGGCACCACCCCCGCACCGCACCTGACCAGCCAGGTGAAGCCGGTGTGAAGCGGTCGGGCGGGCCGGGAACGGGTGGGCCGGGTCACTCCGCCGGGTGCCGTGATCGGCCAGGATTTCGCCGGGCCGCCTGTGTACGGTGGCCGCACCAGAAGACTTGCGGAGGTCACGACATGAGAAGGCCATCGGCACCCGTGCCGGCCGGAGCCGACCCGACGCTCGCCGCCGGCCACCCGCCGGCCACCGACGAGGTCGTCACCGTCTGCCGGGACCTGTTGCGCATGGACACCAGCAACTACGGCGACAGCAGCGGCCCGGGCGAGCGCCAGGCCGCCGAGTACGTGGCCGGGCTGCTGGCCGAGGTGCAGCTCGAGCCGCAGGTGTTCGAGAGCGAGCCGGGCCGCACCAGCGTGATCGCGCGGTTCCCGGGCGCCGACTCGTCCCGTCCCGCCCTGCTCGTGCACGGCCATCTCGACGTGGTGCCCGCGCAGAAGGACGACTGGCGGATCGACCCGTTCTCCGGCGAGATCGCCGACGACTGCCTGTGGGGTCGCGGCGCCGTCGACATGAAGGACATGGACGCGATCATCCTGTCCACGGTGCGGCAGATGCGCCGTGAGGGCCGCAAGCCCCCGCGCGACATCGTGCTGGCCTTCATGGCCGACGAGGAGGCCGGTGGGGTCAAGGGCTCGCACTGGCTGGTGCGCAACCACCCGGGCCTGTTCGAGGGCGTCGACGAGGCGGTCAGCGAGGTCGGTGGCTTCTCGGTGGAGCTCCAGGGCCGGCGCACCTACCTGCTCCAGAGCGCCGAGAAGGGCATCGCCTGGGTGCGTCTGGTGGCGAAGGGCCGGGCCGGTCACGGTTCGCAGGTCAACACCGACAACGCGATCACGCACCTGGCCGAGGCGATCGGCCGGATCGGCGCCCACCGCTGGCCCACGGTGATCCCGGCCACGGTGCGGGCGTTCTTCGAGGGTGTGCGCGAGCAGACCGGCGTGGAACTGCTCAGCGGCGAGGAGGTGGACGTCGACAAGCTGCGCGAGATGTTCGGCACCACCGCCCGCTGGCTCGAGGCCACCGTGCAGAACACCGCCAACCCCACGGTGCTCGAGGCCGGCTACAAGCACAACGTCATCCCCGGCTCGGCGTCGGCCCTGGTCGACTGCCGTTACCTGCCCGGGCAGAAGGACGAGCTGATGCGCACCCTGGCCGAGCTGGCCGGCGAGCACGTCGAGGTCGAGGTGCTGCACGGTGACGTGGCGCTGGAGGCCGGGTTCGAGGGCGGCCTGGTCGACGCCATGAAGCAGTCGCTGCTGGAGCTCGACCCGGGCGCCGCGGTGCTGCCGTACTGCCTGTCCGGCGGCACCGACAACAAGGCGTTCAGCCAGCTGGGCATCCGCGGCTACGGGTTCGCGCCGCTGAAGCTGCCCGCCGACCTGGACTTCGCCGGCATGTTCCACAGTGTCGACGAGCGGGTGCCGCTGGAGTCGCTGCGGTTCGGCGTGCGCACGTTCGACCGGTTCCTTCAGCTGGCCTGAATCCGTAGCCGGCCTGAATCCGTCGTGGTCCGTGCCCCGGGCGGGGCACGGACCACGATCGTTCTCAGAACGTGCGCTCGACGCGCATGATCCGGCGGCGCAGCCAGACCCGGCGCCCACCACCGAACGAGAGCTGGACCCGGGCCAGCTCCCAGCGGCCGTACTCAGCCTGCTCGGTGAGCAGCTGCCGGGCCTCTGACCTGCCGGTTCCGCGAGGTAGGTTGATGATTCGGTATTCGTAGTCGGCCGAGAACGGCACTGCTCCGGCATCGGCCGGACGCACCCTGGGGACGAGATCACGCACGTTGTCGCTCAAGGCAGCTCTCTTCGTCGGTATTCCTGATCGTTCCTTCTGCCGCCGGCCGACACGGCCTCACGGCCCACCGGCGAGAGCCAGGTCTCTCCATGTCATCACGAACCGATACGGTCATGCCATGACGACGGAGCCCCGAGCTGCTCTTGACCGCCTGATCGCTGCTCTCGAGGCGCACCTGAACGCCGCCTCCGCGCGGACGGGTGAGGCCGACCCGGCGGTGGTCGCGGCCTACCAGACCCTGGCCGATGCCTTCGAGACCTACGACGAGTCGCTCTACGACGCGTTCGACGAGGTGACTCCGTTCGTGCTGTACGACGACGCGGAGGACGCCGGCGAGGACGAGGACGACGACCTGGAGGACCTCGACGACGACCTCGACGACTACGAGGACGACGACGAGGACGACACCGACGACGGCACCGACGGGGCGGACGACGACGCGGACACCCCCGCGCCGGCGCAGCGTCCCTAGGTAGTTCCGCCCGGACCGCCGGTCATGCCCCCGGGGCGGACCGGCTCTTCGTGTTGTCCGGAATCTGCCCGGAATCTGCCCGGAACCGGCGCCGCCTGAGAACTGGACTACCCCCAGGTAGTCGCGGCACCCCATAACCAACGTGCCACCGGCGTCCCCAGTTCCTGGTGATACGGAATTCGGCAAAATCGCGCGTCCTCGCGTCGTCCCCGAAAAAACTTTTGGCCAACTGGTAAACCGCTGCGCCGCAACGACTTCGGCCGGGCGGAGTGGCCAGGACGGCCGACGGTGGATGAAAATTCACGCGTCTCGGATTGACCGCACCCCGTTCCCGCCAGCACCATTTCACTGTCAGTCCCCAGCCGATTGCGCTCGGTCGCCGTGACCTCTCTTGTCACCTCCTCGACCGCCCCGGCTCGGAGTCTCCGGGCATGGACGCCCGATCCAGCAATCGCACCTCCCCGACGCCGCCCTACGACGCCAGGAGAGAAGCTCATGAGCGAGGATTCAACGTCCACCGCCACCGTCACGCCACCCGGCGGGACCCGGCTCGACGGTCTTCAGATCAACCCGGAAAATCCTGCACCACAGCCGCATTGGCGAGCCGACATCGAGGCGTCCCTGGTCGTCTTCCTGGTCGCCCTGCCGCTGTCGCTCGGCATCGCCGTCGCCTCCGGCGCCCCGGTGGTGGCCGGCATCATCGCCGCCGTCGTCGGTGGCATCGTCACCGGCCTGATCGGTGGTGCCCCGCTCCAGGTCACCGGTCCCGCCGCGGGTCTCACCGCGGTCGTGGCCGGCCTGGTCTCCGAACACGGCTGGCGGGTCACCTGCCTGATCACCGTGCTGGCCGGAATCGTCCAGATCGGCTTCGGCCTGACCCGGGTGGCCCGCGCCGCCCTGGCCATCTCACCCGCCGTCGTGCACGGCATGCTCGCCGGCATCGGCCTGACCATCGTGGTCGGCCAGCTGCACGTGCTGCTCGGGGGCGACTCCCGCAGCTCGGCGCTGGAGAGCATGCTGCACCTGCCCGGCCAGATCCTCACCCTGCACACCGCCTCGGCGCTGCTCGGCCTGGGCACCATCGCACTCAACCTGCTCTGGCCACGGGTCACCCGGTTCCTCGGCCCGCTGCGCACGGTCCCGGCACCGCTGGCCTCCGTCACCCTGATGACGCTCGCCTCGCTGCCGTTCACCGTCGAGCGCGTCGACCTGCCGGGCAACCTGCTGACCGCCGTCCAGCTGCCGGAACTGCCCGCTACGTCGTGGTTCCCGGTGGCCGTCGGGGTGATCACCGTGGCCCTCGTGGCCAGCGTCGAGACGCTGCTCTCGTCGGTCGCGGTGGACAAGATGCACGGCGGCAGGCGCGCCGACCTGGACCGGGAGCTGATCGGCCAGGGCTCGGCGAACATCCTCTCCGGCCTGGCCGGCGGCCTGCCGGTGACCGGCGTGATCGTGCGCAGCGCCACCAACGTGCGGGCCGGTGCCAGGACCAAGTGGTCGGCCGTGCTGCACTCGGTCTGGGTGGCGCTGTTCTCCGTGGTCCTGGTCTCGGTGGTCAAGCAGATCCCGCTGTCGGTGCTGGCCGGCCTGCTGGTCGTGATCGGGCTCGGGCTGGTCAATCTCGGCCATCTGCGCTCGGCGCACCGGCACGGCGAGGGTGCGGTCTGGGTGGTCACCCTGGCCGGTGTGCTGCTGCTCAACCTGCTCGAAGGGGTGCTGCTCGGCCTGGTGGTGGCGCTCGGCTTCGCCGCCCGCCGCTCGATCCGCGCCCACGTGCAGGTCATCGCCCCGCCCCGGCGCGGAACCGAGGACGACGAGGAGCCCCGTTCCTGGCGCGTCGTGCTGGCCGGCACCCTCACGTTCGTCGCCGTGCCGAAACTGGCCCGGCGCCTGGGCGCTGTGCCGGCCGGCGCCCCGGTGCGGCTGGAGCTGGAGGTGGACTACCTCGACCAGGCGGCCTCGGAGCACCTGCTGGACTGGGTGGCCGGGCACCGCCGCGGCGGCGGCACCGTGGACCTGCGGGAGCAGGGCGCCCCCGTGCTCAGTGAGCTGCTCGGCGGCGGAAAGCTGCCGCGGCAGCGGGTTCTCGCCGACGGCCCACCGGCCTCGGTGGCGCCGTGGAACCACGGCCGGCTGGAGATGGGGGCCGAGCCGGCACGTTCGCGCCTGCCGGTCCTCGACGGCGTGGGCACCTTCCACGACCGGCTGGCCCCGCGGATCCGGGGCGTGCTGCACGGACTGCGCGAGAAGCAGTCCCCGTGCACGCTGTTCATCACCTGCGCCGACTCGCGGGTGGTGCCGAACCTGATCACCCACTCCGGCCCGGGCGACCTGTTCACCGTGCGCAATGTCGGAAACCTGGTCCCACTGCCGGATTCCGGTGCCGGCGACTCCACCCTGGCCGCGGTCGAGTACGCCGTGGGGGTGCTCGGGGTGACCACCATCGCGGTCTGCGGGCACTCCGGCTGCGGCGCCATGCGCGCCCTGCTGGAACCCGACGACGGGGCTGTGGGGGCCGTGGGTGCCCTGCCGGGCTGGCTGGAGCACGCCACCGACTCGGTCGAGACCTACCGTGAGCAGGGCGGTTCCGCCGACGTCGGCGCCCTCGCCCAGGTCAACGTCGTCGTGCAGCTGCGGCACCTGATGGAGCACCCCCTGGTGCGTCAGCGGGTCGGCAACGGCGAGCTGGAACTGGTCGGGATGTTCTTCGACATCGGCGAGGCCGAGGTGCGCGTGCTCGACCCGCGGTCCGGCGAGTTCAGCCCGCCCGCCGGGGCCTGATCACGGACCCGTTGCCGTGCGCGCGAGACCGGGCGCGCGGCAACGGGTCTCACCGGTTCGATCACCGGGCCGATCACAGGGCCGACAGCGAGACCTCGTCGAGCACGGCGAGGATCTCCGGCGGCAGCTCCACGTCCTCGCTGCCGAGCGCCTGCCGCAGCTGTGAGGCGGTGCGCGCCCCGAGCAGCACGGCGCTGATGCCCGGGCGGTCCCGGGCCCAGGCCAGCGCGATGTCGAGCGGGGCGAACCCGAGGCCGTCGGCGGCGGCGATCACGGCGTCCACGATCCGCCGCGACGACCGGTCCAGGTAGGGCTCCACGAACTGGGCCAGGTGCGGTGACGCGGCCCGGGAGTCGGCCGGGGTGCCGTGCCGGTACTTCCCGGTGAGCACCCCACGCCCGAGCGGCGACCAGGCCAGCACGCCCAGGCCCAGATGCCGCGCGGCGGGCAGCAGCTCGTGCTCGGCCTGCCGCTGCATCAGCGAGTACTCGGTGTGCACGGCCGCCGGGCAGGTGCCGGGGGCGCCCGACGCGGCCAGGGCGGTCTGCCAGGCCGCGAGATTCGCCACCCCGGCGTAGCGGGCCCGGCCCGAGCGCACCGCCGTCTCCAGCGCCGAGAGCGTCTCCTCCAGCGGCACCGCGGTGCTCCAGCCGGGGGCGGTCCACAGGTCCACGTGGTCGGTGCCGAGCCGGCCGAGCGTGGCGTCCAGCGCGGTCAGCAGCGAGCGGCGGGACAGGTCCGGGCCCTGCCGGTGCAGCGGCACCACGGCCTTGGCCGAGATCACCAGCTCGTGGCGGGCGCCCAGGGTGTCGAGCAGTTTGCCCAGGGTCTCCTCGCAGGCCCCGGCCCCGTAGCGGCTGCCCACGTCGACCAGCGTGCCGCCGGCGTCGAGGAAGTCCCTGAGCTGCTGCGCGGCCTCGTCCTGCGTGGTCTCCCGGCCCCAGGTCATCGTTCCCAGGCCCAGGCGGGAGACGCGCAGACCGGTGCGGCCCGCGTAACGCTGCTCCATAGCGTGTCAACCTAGCGCGCGGGGCCTGACAAAGTGGCCCCCATGAGCTCCGTCGGATATCTCGATGCCGTCGTCCTCGGTGTGGTCGAAGGCCTCACCGAGTTCCTGCCCGTGTCCAGCACCGGCCACCTCACCGTGGCCGAGGGGCTGCTCGGCCTGAAGATCGACGACCCGGCGGTGACGTCGTTCACGGCCATCATTCAGTTCGGTGCGATCGTCGCCACCTTCCTCTACTTCCGCCAGGACTTCGTCCGGCTGGCCCTGGCCTGGCTGCGCGGGATCGGCCCGGCCCGCGGCCGGCACTGGTCGCCCGACCCGGACTACCGCTTCGCCTGGCTGGTGATCCTCGGCTCCACCCCGATCGTGCTGGTCGCCCTGGCGGCGAAGGACCTGGTCGACGGCCCGCTGCGCAACCTGTGGGTGGTGGCCGGCTCGCTGATCGCCTGGAGCGCGGTGATCTGGTGGGCCGAGCGCAACCCCCGGCAGAAGTACGAGGAGACCGAGCTGGGGGTGAAGCAGGTGCTGATCATCGGCCTGATGCAGTGTGTCGCCCTGGTGCCCGGCGTCTCCCGTTCCGGCGCCACGATCTCGGCCGGCCTGATGGTCGGCGCCACCCGCGTCGCCGCCACCCGGCTGTCGTTCTTCCTGGCCGTGCCCGCCCTCACCGGTGCCGGCGTCTACTCGCTGAAGGACGTGGACACCTCCGTGGTCGGCTGGGGCCAGCTGGCGGTCGGCACGTTCGTCTCGTTCGTGGTCGCCTACGGCGTCATCGCCTGGCTGCTCAAGCTGGTCGCCGGGCACTCGATCGCGGTGTTCAACCCGTACCGGATCGTGGCCGGCCTGGCCGTGATGGGGCTGCTCGCCACCGGCGTCCTGTCCAGCACGTAGGCTTGTCGCTCGTGCCCACAGTTCTGCTGGTCCGCCACGGCCGTACCGCCGCCAACGCGAGCGGCGTCCTGGCCGGCTGGACCCCCGGCGTCGGGCTGGACGACACCGGCCGGGCCCAGGCGGCCACCCTGGCCTCCCGGCTGGAGCGGGTCCCGGTCCGGCTCGCCGTCGCCAGCCCGCTCCAGCGCTGCCAGGAGACCGCGTCCACCCTGCTCGGCGCCGGTGACGATCGCCCGCCCCTGCTCACCGACGACCGGCTGGGGGAGTGCCGCTACGGCGACTGGACCGGCCGGCCGCTGAAGGAACTGGTGAAGGAGGAGCTCTGGCCGGTGGTGCAGTCGCACCCCTCGGCCGTGACCTTCCCCGGGCCGGAGGGCGAGTCGATGCCCGACATGCAGCACCGGGCGGTCGCCGCGATCCGGGAGTACGACGCCCGGGTGGCCCGCGAGTTCGGTGACCACGCGGTCTGGATGGCGGTCTCGCACGGTGACGTGATCAAGGCCGTCCTGGCCGACGCCCTGGGCATGCACCTCGACCAGTTCCAGCGCATCGTGGTCGACCCGTGCTCGGTCTCCGTGATCCGATTCACACCGCTGCGGCCGTTCGCCGTGCGGGTCAACGACTCGGGCACCGACCTGGCAGCTCTGGTGCCCGCCCCGCCCCCGCCCGGTGCCGCACCGGAGTCCGACGCTGTCGTCGGCGGTGGCGCGGGCGGTGCGGCACCCACGTCCGGAACGTCGTAGGGTCCCGTCTATGCCGCGCCAGGTGTACGAGTACGAGTCACCGGACCGGTTCGTCGCGGGGACGACGGGCCAGCCCGGATCACGCACCTTCTTCCTCCAGGTCCGTGCCGGTAACCGGCTGACCACGGTGCAGCTCGAGAAGCAGCAGGTCTCGGTGCTGGCCGAACGGGTCGACGAGCTGCTCGACGAGGTGCTGCGCCGCAGCCAGGGCAGTGCCACGGTGCCCGCCCTGGCGCCCAGCCGCACCGAGGACACGGCCCCGCTCGACACCCCGATCGAGGAGGAGTTCCGGGTCGGCACGATGAGCCTGGCCTGGGACGGCGAGCTGGAGCGCGTCGTCATCGAGTGTTTCGAGGCGGGCGAGAACCCGGCCGAGGACGAGGACGAGCTGCCCGACAACGACGAGGACGCCGAGGGCGCGGTGCTGCGGGTGTCGCTCGCCGGCGCCGCCGCCCGGGCCTTCGCCAAGCGGGCCCTGGCCGTCGTCGGGGCCGGCCGCCCGCCCTGCCCGTTCTGCACGTTCCCGCTCGACCCGGAGGGGCACATCTGCCCGCGGGCGAACGGGTACCGGCGCTGAGCTCCGCCGTGGACGAGCCGGAACTGCTCAAGCTGCTGGCCGAGGGCGAGATCGACGTCCTGGGCCGGATCACCGGTGCCAGCAACGCCACCCTCTACGTCTCGGTCACGCTCGACGGGGCCGCCACCGGTGCCGTCTACAAGCCGATCTCGGGCGAGAAGCCGCTGTGGGACTTCCCGTCCGGCACCCTCGGCCTGCGTGAGACCGCCAGTTATGTGCTGTCGGCGTACAGCGGCCTCGACGTCGTCCCCCCGACCGTGTTGCGCGAGGGGCCCTTCGGGCCCGGCAGCGTCCAGTTGTGGGTCGACAGCACAACCGAAGACGACGAGGAGCCCGCGGACGAACCCGGCCCCGGCCTCGGGGGCATGCCGCAGGCCGTGGAGCCGGTGATGGGTGAGCCCGGTGCCGGCGTCGTCGACGTGCTGCCGCCGCGGGCCCTGCCCCCGGACTGGAAACGGGTGCTGGTGGCCGAGGACGCCGCCGGCGACCCGGTGGTGCTGGCCCACGCCGACGACCCGGGCCTGCGCCGGATGGCGCTGTTCGACGCCGTGGCGAACAACACCGACCGCAAGGGCGGCCACATCCTGCGCGGCCCGGGCGGCCGCATTCTCGGCGTCGACCACGGGCTCACCTTCAATCTCGACGACAAGCTGCGCACCGTGCTGTGGGGCTGGGCCGGGGAACGGCTCGGCGACGAGGCGCAGGAGGTGCTCGACCGGCTGGTCACCGACCTGAGCGCCGACGGCGAGCTGCGCACCGCCCTGCTCGAGCTCCTGGACGACGACGAGGTCGACCGCACCGCGCGCCGGGCCGCCCAGCTGCTGCGGCGCGGGCGCTTCCCGAAACCGCCGGGCGACTGGGCCGCGATCCCGTGGCCGCCGTTCTGAGCGGCTTTTATTCCCGAAACTTGGCCTGTACCAGCACAGACTTACTCCGGGGCGTCAGTTAGGCTCCCAGCGTGATCCCCTGGCCTTCTCCCGCTGTTCCCCGTCTGCCCGGCTCCGGCGAACCGGTCCGTGTCTTCGACTCCTCCGAGCGCACGCTGGTCACCACGCGGCCCGAGGGCGAGGCCCGGATGTACGTCTGCGGGATCACCCCGTACGACGCCACCCACATCGGGCACGCCTCCACCTACGTCGCCTTCGACCTGCTGCACCGCGCCTGGCTCGACGCCGGGCACGAGGTGTTCTACGTGCAGAACGTCACCGACGTCGACGACCCCCTGCTGGAGCGCGCGAACGCCACCGGCGACGACTGGCGGGCCCTGGCCGACCGGGAGACCGCCCGTTTCAAGGACGACATGATCGCCCTCGGGGTGATCGCCCCCCGGGTGTTCATGACCGCGGTGGAGTCGGTGCCGCTGGTGGTCGAGGCCGTGCAGAACCTGGTCAAGGCGGGCAAGGCCTACCTGGTGCCCACGCCGGACGCGCTGAACCCGGGCGCGCAGGACGTCTACTTCGACGTCACCGCCGACCGCGACTTCGGCCGGGTGGCCAAGCTGCCCGCCGACGAGGCCCGGGCCACGTTCGCCGAGCGCGGTGGCGACCCGGACCGCCCGGGCAAGCGCAACGCCCTCGACCCGCTGCTGTGGCGGGGGGCCCGCGACGGCGAGCCCTCCTGGGACGGCGAGACGCTGGGCGCCGGCCGCCCGGGCTGGCACATCGAGTGCGCCTCGATCGCCCTGGAGCACCTGGGCATGGGCTTCGACGTGCAGGGCGGCGGCGACGACCTGCTGTTCCCGCACCACGAGATGAGCGCCTCGCACGGCCAGGTGATCACCGGCGACGCCCCGTTCGCCCGGCACTACGCCCACGCCGGCATGGTGCGCCTCGACGGCGAGAAGATGAGCAAGTCACGCGGCAACCTGGTGTTCGTCTCGAAACTGCGCGGTGCGGGCGAGGATCCGCAGGTCATCCGCCTGGCCATCCTGGCCCACCACTACCGCACCAGCTGGGACTGGACCGACGCGAACCTGGCCGCGGCCCGCACCCGGCTGGAGCGCTGGAAGGCCGCCCTGTCCCGGCAGGAGGGGCCCGACCCGGAGCCGGTGCTGGCCGCCGTGCGCGCGGCGGTCGCCACCGACCTGAACGCCCCGCAGGCGCTCGCCGCGGTGGACGCGTGGGTGGACGAGCAGCTCACCACGGGCGGCCCGGTCGAGGGGGCGCCCGGCCTGGTCAGCCGCACGATCGACGCGCTGCTGGGCGTCCGCTTCTAGAACCCGGAAAATCAGGGACGCCGGTGGTCACCCACGTGGGTGACCACCGGCGTCCCTGATTCGGTTCTCTGGTCCGGTGCTCAGAGCATGCCGGGCTTGCCGCCCTCGTCGTCGGGACGCCGCCGGCGCAGGTACCGCTCGAACTCCTTGGCGATCGCCTCACCGCTGGCCTCGGGCAGGTCGGCCGTGTCCTTCGCCTGCTCCAGCTGCCGCACGTACTCGCCGATCTCCGAGTCCTCCTCGGCCAGCTCGTCCACACCGCGTTCCCAGGCCCGCGCGTCTTCCGGCAGCTCACCCAGCGGCACCGTGACGTCGAGAACGTCTTCGATGCGCCGCAGCAGGGCCAGCGTGGCCTTCGGCGACGGGGACTGGCCCACGTAGTGCGGCACGGCGGCCCACAGCGACAGGCTGGGCAGTCCCGCCTTCATCGCCGCGTCCTGGAGCACACCCACGATGCCGGTCGGCCCCTCGTAGCGCGACGGCTCGACCGCCAGCTTGTCCAGCAGCCGTTCGTCGTCGCTGGTCGTGGTCACCGGGATCGGCCGGGTGTGCGGCACGTCGGCCAGCAGTGCCCCCAGCGTGATCATGGTGCCGACCTTCAGCTCGTCCGCGTAGTGCAGGATCTCGCCGATGAACCGGCGCCACCGCATCGACGGCTCGATGCCCCGGACGATGACGATGTCGCGGTTGCCGCCGGGCGGCCGCGCCCAGTACAGGCGGGTGGTCGGCCAGGTGATCGTGCGCCGGCCGTCGTCGTCCGTGCCCACGCTGGGCCGGTTGACCTGGAAGTCGTGGTACTCCTCCGGATCGAGCTCACCGACGCTCTGCGCGCCCCAGACCCGCTCCAGGTGCGCCACGGCTCCGCTGGCGGCCTCGCCGGCGTCGTTCCAGCCCTCGAAGGCAGCCACCATCACGGGGTCCCGCAGGGGCGGCACTCCCGACAGATCCGTCACGCCTTCTCCTCGCTTCACATCCTCGTCCTGGACGGTGTCTGCACCGCCCTCGCGGCCCCAGCCTACGGGCGGGGCGGGCCGGTCCGCCCCCGACGCTCTAGACTCGGCACGCGAGCTTCCGCCCGCGTCATCCCGATGACGACGGTGAGTGAGCGCTCAGGGCAAACCGTGTGCGGCGACGGCGTCACGGACGGTGCCCGGTCCACGTCCACCAGCCAGAGGCGAGATCTCCCACACCGTGACAGACATCAGCACACCGCACCCCACCGGCGACCCGACCACCCGTCCGGCCTCCCTGCCCGCTGCCGTGCTGTGGGACATGGACGGCACGCTGGTCGACACCGAGCCCTACTGGATGGCCGAGGAACACGCCCTGGTCGCCGAGTTCGGTGGCACGTGGAGCGACGAGCACGCGCACAACCTGATCGGCAACGCACTGATCGACTCGGCGCACTACATCCAGCGGCACGGCGGTGTCACCCTGCCCGCCGAGGAGATCATCGACCGGCTCACCGCCGGGGTGGTGCGCCGCATCGCCGACGAGGTGCCCTGGCGCCCGGGGGCACGTGAGCTGCTGTTCGCCCTGCACGACGCCGGGGTGCCCTGTGCCCTGGTCACCATGTCGTACCGGGCCATGGCCGAGGCCATCCTGGCCGGGCTGCCGGGGGAGTTCTTCCGCTTCCTGGTCACCGGTGACGAGGTGACCCGCGGAAAGCCGCACCCCGAGCCCTACCTGAAGGCCGCCGGGCTGCTCGGTGTGCGGCCGGGCGACTGCGTGGCCATCGAAGACAGCCTGACCGGCATCGCCTCCGCCGAGGCCGCCGGGGTGCCGCTGCTGGCGGTGGAGCACCTGGTGCCGGTGCCCGCCCACCCGGGCCGCACCGTGGCCCGCACCCTGGAAGGCTGGACGGTGCACGACCTGGGGCGGCTGGCCGGCCGCTGACGGCCGCTGGTCCGGTTCGCCCGCTTGCCTCGCCCGCTCGTCCCGTTCACGGCTGCGGCCCGCACCGGCGAATCCTGCCGGTGCGGGCCGCTTCTCGTGTGTCTGCTTCCTGGTCGGCCCGCTGCCCGGGCGCCGCTCAGTCGGCCGTGATCGCCCGCAGCACGTCGAGCCGCACCGCGCGCCAGGCCGGCATGATCGCCGCGACCATCCCGGCCACCGCCGAGAAGAGCAGCACGATCACCAGGGTCAGCCAGGGGATCGACAGGGTCTCCAGCCCCTGCGACACCAGGGCCCGCTGAAGCACCAGACCCAGCACCAGGCCGAGGCCCATGCCGAGCACCGCCCCGAACACCGCGGTGCTGACCGACTCGGCGCTGATCATGCGCCGCAGCTGGCGCCGGCTCATGCCGACCGCCCGCAGCAGCCCGATCTCCCGGGTGCGCTCGAACACCGACAGCGCCAGTGTGTTGATGATGCCCAGCACCGCGATCAGCACGCTCAGCGCCAGCAGCGCGTAGATCAGGTAGAGCAGCGAGTTGATCTGCGCGGCCTGGGCCTTCGCGTACTCCTCGCCGTCCTGCACCGACACCACCAGGAACGGCTTGACCACCTCCTCGATCTGCGAGCGCAGCGCGGCGGTGTTCGTGCCGTCCGACTTCACGTAGAGCATGAAGTCGCCCTGCTGGGCGGTGGGCACGGTGTCGGCGTACAGGGCGAGCGGGATGATCAGGCTCGGGTTGTTCAGTGCCTGCGAGTCGTCGATGATCGCGCCGACCGTGAGCTCCTCGCCGGTCTCCGTGCCGATCTCGGCGGTCAGCCGGTCACCGAGCTTCCAGCCCTCGTCGTCCGCGGCGCTGCGGCTGATCACCACGTCGCCGGAGTTCAGCGAGTCCAGCGAGCCGGCCGTGACGTTCAGCTTCACGTTCTCGCTCATCGCCCGCGGGTCGGCGGCGATCGTGAACTTGCTCGCCCCGTTCACCCGCAGCGGGGCCGAGCGGATCGTGGCCACCGAGGTGACGCCCGGCATCTTCTGCACCTCGTCGGCCACCGTGGTCGGCAGCTGGGTGAAACCGCCGCTGCTGAGCACATAGTCGGCCGTGAGCTCGCTGTCGACGATGTCCGAGACGCTGGCGTTGGCCGACGACGCGAACACCCCGACGCTCGACATCAGCGCCAGCCCGATCATCAGGGCACTGGCCGTGGTCGCCGTGCGCCGCGGGTTGCGCAGCGCGTTCTCGCGGGCCAGGCGCCCGACCGTGCCGTAGATCGCGGTGTAGGGCAGGCTGATCAGCCGGACCACCGGGCGGGTCAGCCACGGTGCCGCCACCAGCAGACCGATCAGCAGCAGCGCCGCGCCGACGCCGACCAGCGGCCAGTTCGGTTCGTCGCCGAGCGAGCCGGGCAGCACCGCACCGAAGCCGAGCAGCACCAGCACCAGGCCGATCACGCCACGCCGCAACACTCCGCCGGGCGGGGTCTGGGCGTCGTCGCGCAGCGCCGCGATCGGCGCCACCCGGGCCGCGCGCAGGGCCGGGAACACCGCCGACAGCATGGTGACCACGAGACCGACCAGCAGGCTGACCAGCACCGTGGTCGCGGTGACCGGCAGGCCGCCGGTGACCTCCAGCCCGGCCTGCTTGACCAGTGCCCGCAGCCCGGCCGCGAGCAGCATGCCCAGGCCGAGCCCGATCACCGAGCCGGTCAGGCCGAGGATCGCCGCCTCGCCCAGCACCACCCGCAGCACCTGGCCGCGGGAGGCACCGACCGCCCGCAGCAGGGCCAGTTCCCGGGTGCGCTGGGCCACCAGCATGGAGAACGTGTTGGCGATGATGAACGCCCCGACGAACACCGCGATCAGCGCGAACACCAGCAGGAACGTGGTGATGAACCCGATCGCCGTGCCGAACGCGTCCTTCTGCTCCTGGTAGACGGTCTCGCCGGTGACCACCTCGGTGCCGGCCGGCACCACCTGGGCCACCCGGTCGCGCAGCGTCTCCTGGTCCACCCCGTCGTCGGCGCCGATGGTGAACGACGACACCTCGCCGTCCGGCGCCCAGGTGGCCAGGGCCGTCTTCTCGTCGAGCAGCACCAGCGTGGCCCCGGCCAGGCTGCTGCCGTAGGTGAAGACGCCGGTGACGGTGACGTCCTGCGGGTCGTTCTGGATCAGGGCCCGCGTGGTGTCGCCGACCTTCAGCCCGGACAGGTCCAGGGTGGACTCGTCGACGGCGATCTCACCCTTCTTCTCCGGTCCCCGGCCCTCGTACATCTGCACGCTCGGGTCGTCGCCGGTGTAGGCGAAGCCCAGGTTGGGTGCGCCGCCGTTGCGGGCCGCGGTGCCGTCCGCGCCGACCAGCACGGCCGTGCCGCCGACGTCGGCGCTGGCCCAGGCCACCCCGTCGACGGCGTCGAGCTTCTGCTCCAGCGAGAGCGGCAGCGGCTCACGCTGTTTCGTGCCGTCGACCGTGGTGGTCTCCAGCTCGGCGCCGCGCACCTGCACGTCGGTGCCGGCCGTGGTCTGCTCGACGATCGCGTCGAACGTGTTGGTGATGCTGCCGCTCAGCACCAGGGTGCCGGCCACCAGCGTGACGCCCAGGCAGACCGCCAGCGCCGTCAGCGCGAAACGCAGCCTGTGGGTGAAGATTCCCTTGACGGTGATCCGGAACATGTCAGCTCCGCCGACCCGCGGCGTCGAAGCCCCGCATGCGCTCGAGCACCTTGTCGGCGGTCGGTGCGGCCATCTCGTCGACGATCTCGCCGTCGGCCAGGAACAGCACGCGGTCGGCGTACCCGGCCGCCACCGGGTCGTGGGTGACGATGACGATGGACTGGCCGAACTCCCGCACGGAGTTCTGGAGGAACGACAGGATCTCCGCGCTGGCGCGGGAGTCCAGGTTGCCGGTCGGCTCGTCGGCGAACACGATCGCCGGGCGGCTGACCAGGGCCCGGGCACACGCCACCCGCTGCTGCTGACCGCCGGACAGCTCGGTCGGCCGGTGCTTCAGCCGGTCCCGCAGCCCGACCGTGTCGACGACCCGGTCGAACCACTCCTGGTCCACCTTGCGGCCGGCGATGTCGAGCGGGAGCGTGATGTTCTCCCGGGCCGTCAGGGTGGGCACCAGGTTGAACGACTGGAAGATGAAGCCCAGCCGGTCGCGGCGCAGCTGGGTGAGCGCCTTGTCTTTCAGGCCCCGCACCTGCACGCCGTCGATCTCGATCTCGCCGGCCGTCGGGCGGTCGAGCGCGGCCATGCAGTGCATCAGGGTGGACTTGCCGGAGCCGGAGGGCCCCATGATGGCGGTCATCTCACCGCGCCCGAAGTCGACGCTGACCCCGCGCAGAGCCTTGACCTGTGCCTCGCCGGTGCCGTAAATCTTCTGCAAATCAATCGCTCTCGCGATTGCCTCGGTTCCCACCGTGTTCTCCCCTGAGATCGTTTTCGACTGCACAACGACTGCACAACACGGGAGGACAGAGCATCCCCCCGAGGCGGGCGGGCGCGTCGGTGCGCCGGTCCCCACAACCCGGTCGCGCCCACCCGTACCGACGGCGCGAACCGGCCCGAACTCATTACGCCCGAGGCACGAGCCCCCTCGCCTCGGGTTCATCCCTGATCCGACCCCGGTCTTGATCCAGGCCGGTTCGGGGTCGCAACCGGCCGCGGACATTTTGGCATCCGGGCCGGGTGCGGCGCAGCGACCCGGCCGCGCGCGTACCGGCCACCGCCCGCAGAGGCAGCGCCGGCCCGCTCACGCGAGGCAGCGCCGGCCCGCTCACGCGAGGCAGCGCCGGCCCGCTCACGCGAGGCAGCGCCGGCCCGCTCACGCGAGGCAGCGCCGGCCCGCTCACGCGAGGCAGCGCCGGGCCGTCCTCGCCGGCCGTGTCCCGAGCCGCTCAGTCCCGTTCGAGCGTCTGTGGCCCCTCCTCGTCCTGCGGGCTGAACGGCGCGGTGCCGAGGAACCGTTCCAGCGCTCCCTCCGGAATCGGCGGCGTGGTGCCACCTTTCGCCGGGCAGCGGGCGTGGTGGTCGCACCAGGAACAGAGCCGGCCGGGCGACGGCCGCCAGTCCCCGGTGCGGGCGGCCAGCTGAATGGCGTCCCACAGCGCCCGCACCTTGCGCTCCACCGCCAGCAGGTCGGACTCGTCGGGCGTGTAGCGCAGGATCTCGCCGTCGCCGAGGTAGACCAGTTGCAGCACGGTGGGCAGCCGCCCCCGGGTGCGCCACAGCACCAGGGCGTAGAACTTCATCTGGAACAGGGCCGAGGCCTCGAACGCCTCGGACGGCGCCCGGCCGGTCTTGTAGTCGACCACCCGCAGCCGCCCGTCCGTGGCCACGTCGAGCCGGTCGACGTAGCCGCGCAGCCTCAGCCCGTCGTCCAGCACGGTCTCCACGTGCAGCTCGCGGTCGGCGGGCTCCAGCCGGGTCGGGTCTTCCAGCGCGAACCAGCGGGTGATCAGGCCGGCCGCGGACAGCAGCCACGCCTCCAGCTCGGGTGACCCCTCGACGAACAGCGAGCCCACCTCCGGCCGCTCGGTCAGCAGCCGTTCCCACTGCGGACGCAGCAGGTCGTGCGCGGCCTGCGGGGTGCGCCGCGGCGCGGGCAGGTCGAACAGCCGCTCCAGCACCGCGTGCACCACCGTGCCGCGCACCGCCGCCGGGCTGGGTGTCTCGGGCAGCCGGTCGACGGCGCGGAACCGGTACAGCAGCGGGCACTGCATGAAGTCGGAGGCCCGGGAGGGGGAGAGTGCCGCTGTCATGGCGAAAACCCTAGATGTCGGGTCCGACAGTTCCGGCGAGAGCCGGCGGCCGGCCGGTATGTCCAGGTGGGAAGGCGCCGGACCTGCCCTAACATCACCCCTGTGAGCAACCCCGGTCCAGGCGGACAGATCCCCCGCCCGAGCGCCGGAGCGCGCCGGTGAGCGCCCTGCCCGGGCCGACGGCCGGCATCCGGCTCGGCCGGGTCGGCCGGGTACCCGTTCTGCTGCGCCCCTCCTGGTTCCTGGTCGCCATGGTGATGACGATCCTGTTCGCCCCCACCGTGCGTGCCTGGGTCGACCTGACCGGTCCCGCCACCTACGCCATCGCCTTCGTCTTCGCCCTGATCCTGCTGCTGTCGGTGTTCGTGCACGAGGCCGCGCACGCCGTCGCCGCGGCCGCCACCGGCACCCCGGCCACCGCGATCGTGCTGGACCTGTGGGGTGGGCACACCGCCTTCGACGCCCCCTCGTCCCGGCCCTGGCGGGCAATCGTCGTGGCCGTCGTCGGGCCCGCCTCGAACGCCCTGATCGCCGTGGTCGCCTTCCAGCTGATGGACCTGTTCCAGCCCGGCACGGTGTCCCGGTTGCTGTTCGCGGCCACCGCCACCTCCAACCTGGTGGTGGCCGTGTTCAACGCCCTGCCCGGCCTGCCGCTGGACGGCGGCCGGGTGCTGGAGGGCCTGGTCTGGCGGATCGGCGGTGACCGGCTGCGGGCCGCGCTGGTGGCCGGCCACGCCGGCCGGGTGGTCGCGGTCGGCACCGGGGCCTACGCCGTCTACGCGGTGGCCACCGGCGAGCACAAGGCGCTCAGCGGGTTCTGGATGGTCCTGGTCGGGCTGCTGCTGTGGCGCTCGGCCGGGCAGGCGGTCGAGGCCGCGCGCTGGAACATCCGAACCGAGGCGGCCGTGGTCGACGACCTGCTCCAGCCCGCCGTGGCGGTGCCCTCCAACGCGACCGTGGCCGGGGCGCTGATGTCCGCCGCCGGCGCCGGGGCCAGCGCGGTGGTGGTGCTCGACGTGTACGGCCGTCCGGCGGCGATCGTCGACGAGCGGGCCGCCGCCGGCGTCCCGGCCGCCCGCGCCGCGCAGGTCGGGGCGGGCGCGGTGGCCGAGGCACTGCCCGACGGCGCGGTGCTGCCCACCGGCCTGGCCGGGCGCTCGCTGATCCAGGCGCTGGAAGAGGCCCCGGCGGCCCGCTACGCGGTGATCGGCCCGGACGAGATCGTGGTCGGCGTGCTGGACTGGGAGGACGTCGCCCGCTTCGTCACCCCGTGACCGGCATCCGGCCGTCCGTGACCCGGCGCGAACCATCCGCCCGGCGCCCATAGACTCGCTCCTCATGACCGAAGCACCCCCCGCCCCGACCGGCGCCGACCACCGCCGGGGCCCGTTCCGGGCCGGTGAACGGGTGCAGCTCACCGACCCCAAGGGCCGGCTGCACACCATCACGCTCGACCCCGACAAGCAGTTCCACACCCACCGCGGCCTGTTCCGGCACGACGAGCTGATCGGCAAGCCCGAGGGCTGGGTGGTCCGCAACACCGCGGGCATCGAGTACCTGGCCCTGCGCCCCCTGCTGTCCGACTACGTTCTGTCGATGCCCCGTGGCGCTGCGGTGGTGTACCCGAAGGACTCGGGCCAGATCGTGCAGATGGCCGACATCTTCCCCGGAGCCCGCGTGATCGAGGCCGGCGTGGGCTCCGGCGCACTCACGATGTCGCTGCTCAGGGCGGTGGGCGACACCGGGCTCGTGCACTCGTACGAGCGTCGCGCCGACTTCGCCGACATCGCGCAGGCCAACATCGAGACGTTCTTCGGCGCGCCGCACCCGGCCTGGCAGATCACCGTCGGTGACGTGGCCACGGACGTGGTGGAGACCGACGCCGACCGCTTCGTGCTCGATCTGCTGGCGCCCTGGGACTGCCTGGAGGCGGTCGCGAAGGCGCTCGTCCCCGGCGGCGTGCTGATCTGTTACGTGGCCACCGCCACCCAGCTGTCGCGCACCGCCGAGGCGCTGCGCGCCGACGGCCGGTTCACCGAGCCGCAGGCCTGGGAGTCGATGGTGCGCGGCTGGCACCTGGAGGGCCTGGCGGTGCGCCCGCAGCACCGCATGGTCGGCCACACCGGCTTCCTGCTCACCACCCGGCGGATGGCCGACGACGTGACCGCGCCGGTCCGGCGCCGCCGCCCGGCCAAGGCCGCCTCCGAAGGCGAGGCCGGTGTCGCCGAGGCCTGGGGTGAGTGGACCGCCGCCGATCTGGGCGAGCGCCCGGTGTCGGAGAAGAAGATCCGCAAGGTGCGGCGCGACGTCACCGACACGCCCGGCGAAAACCTCGCCGGCGAGCCGGAGCTGACGCCGCGGGAGGCGGAACTCGCGGCTGACCTGGACACCGATCCCGCGGTGGAGCACGACGACGACCCGCGGCCAGGTTTCGATCCCGCTAATTGACAGGAACAGAGCTGATTTAGGTCTGGCTTTTTCGTCGTCCACGGGTGAAGGTCGTGACCCAAAGGGGCATCCGGCATCGGCCGAACGGGTGAGGAGAGATGGGTCACCAAACTTGTCCGCTTACGGACCGTCAAGTGACCATTGAGACACCCATCGTGACGCCGAACATGTCAGGATGACTCCTTTCCGGTCGCCGACGTAGCCGGCCGGGCCGCGAGAGTTCATCCCGCGGATGGATTTACGCCGCCGCGCCGTTGTGGTGCGTAGGCGAGCTAGGGTCGTCGTAGCGTCGACCTTTGCGCCGGACGGGAGGTTTACCGCCATGACCGACCACAGCAGCGGGTACGGCCTTGACGAGACCGCGCTTCGTCGCGAGATCGTTCGGCTCCAGCAGGAGGTCGAGCGACTCTCAGCAGCGCGGGTTCCAGGGGCGGCGGGTGACGAGATCGAGCGCCTGAGGGCCCAGATCAACCAGCTCGGGTCCCAGAACGAGCGGCTCGCGGGCACCCTGCGCGACGCCCGCGAGCAGATCGTCCAGCTCAAGGCCGAGGTTGACCGGCTCGCCCAGCCTCCCAACACCTTCGGCGTGTTCGTCGGCCCGGCCGAGGACGGCACGGTCGAGGTGATCAGTTCCGGGCGCAAGATGCGGGTCGCGGTGAGCCCCTCGATCGAGGTCGAGGAGCTGCGCCCGGGCCAGGAGGTCATGCTCAACGAGGCCTTCAACGTGGTGGCGGCGCGGGCCTTCGAGAAGGTCGGCGAGATCGTCATCCTCAAGGAGATCCTCGACGACGGCGAGCGGGCGCTGGTCGTCGCGCACGCCGACGAGGAGCGCGTGGTGCACCTGGCCGGTGCCCTGCGCGAGTCCGACTCCAAGCTCAAGGTCGGCGACGCCCTCACCATGGACCCACGGGCCGGGTTCGCCTACGAGCGGGTGCCCCGCGCCGAGGTCGAGGAGCTCGTCCTCGAAGAGGTGCCCGACATCGACTACTCCGACATCGGTGGCCTGGGGCCGCAGATCAGCACCATCCGCGACGCCGTGGAGCTGCCGTTCCTGCACCCCGAGCTGTACCGCGAGCACGGTCTCAAGCCGCCCAAGGGCGTGCTGCTCTACGGTCCTCCCGGCTGCGGCAAGACGCTGATCGCCAAGGCCGTGGCGCGCAGTCTGGCGAAGAAGGCCGCGGAGGCGCGCGGCCTGAAGGACTCGAAGTCCTACTTCCTCAACGTCAAGGGCCCCGAGCTGCTCAACAAGTACGTCGGCGAGACCGAGCGGCACATCCGGCTGATCTTCAGCCGGGCCCGCGACAAGGCCTCCGAGGGCACTCCCGTGGTGGTGTTCTTCGACGAGATGGAGTCGCTGTTCCGCACCCGCGGTTCCGGTGTCTCCAGCGACGTCGAGACCACCATCGTGCCGCAGCTGCTGAGCGAGATCGACGGCGTCGAGCGACTCGAGAACGTCATCGTGATCGGTGCCTCCAACCGCGAGGACATGATCGACCCGGCCATCCTGCGCCCAGGCCGTCTGGACGTGAAGATCAAGGTGCAGCGGCCCGACGCCGAGGGCGCCCGCGACATCTTCACCAAGTACCTGACCGAAGACCTCCCGCTGCACCCCGACGACCTGGACGCCAACGGCGGCTCGCGCAGCGAGACCGTCGACGCGATGATCCAGCGCACCGTGGAGCGGATGTACGCGGAGACCGAGGAGAACCAGTTCCTCGAGGTCACCTACGCCAATGGCGACAAGGAGATCCTCTACTTCAAGGACTTCAACTCCGGTGCGGTGATCCAGAACATCGTCGACCGGGCGAAGAAGGCCGCGATCAAGAACTTCCTCGACTTCGGCCAGCGCGGCATCCGCCTGGAGCACCTGCTCCAGGCCTGCGTGGACGAGTTCAAGGAGTCCGAGGACCTGCCCAACACCACCAACCCCGACGACTGGGCGCGCATCTCCGGCAAGAAGGGCGAGCGCATCGTCTACATCCGCACGATCATCCAGGGCAAGCAGGGCACCGAGCCCGGCCGCTCGATCGACACGGTGGCCAACACCGGGCAGTACCTGTAGGGCGTCGTCCGGCCGGCCCGCGGGTTCGCGGGCCGGCCGGGCCGTTCTGCCTGAGGACGACGAGAGCCCCGTCAGACCGTCACGTCGTTCCGTTCCCCGGAGGCCTGGATCGCCCGGGCGTTCGCGCGGGCCTGGCGCAGGGCGGCGATCCGGGCCAGCACCCGCCAGCCGGTCAGGGTGACGGCGAGGAACACCGTCGCCACCACCACGAACGACACCGGTGTGCCGTCGTGCTGCACCACGCTGCGCAGGATCATGCCGATGAGCAGGGTCTTGACCAGCACCATCGCGGCGCCCCGCAGGCTCGCCGGGGCCAGGCCGAACGCCACCACACCGACGTAGCCGCCGGCCACGCCCAGCCAGAACGGCCAGCCGGTGGTGAGCAGGCCGCCGAGGGTGATGCCCTCCTCGTGCGAGCTGCGGCCGACGGCCACGAAGACCAGCACGCAGGCCAGGTCGGCCAGGGCGGCGACCGCCAGGGCACCGGGGATCCTGCTGGTGGGGGAGTGGGTCATGGCCGGAGGTCTCCTCTGCCGCATCGGCTGCGGCTTCGTGGCGTTGTTCACGTCGCGGTGGGTAGGCGGGGTGGCGGTGCGTCACTTTTCGGCGTCCGGATGCGCCCCTCAGGCCCGCAGAGTAGCCGCCGAGTCCGGTTCGGCCGGGCGGGACCTGGGAAAACCGCCGACGGCGGGGCGCGCGCCCGGGCTCTGTCGTACCCGCCGCCTAGGCTTGCTCCATGAGCGCAATCGTGGCGGGCAGCCCGCTGAGGTCGTCGTCGGTGGTGTCCCGGTGAGCGCGCGCCGGGTGATGGGGATCGAGACCGAGTACGGGGTGTCCGCGCCGGGCGACCCCGCGGCCAACGCGATGCTGATGTCCTCGCAGGTGGTCAACGCCTACGCGGCGCCGCTGGGCAGCCGGGCCGGCCGGGCCCGCTGGGACTACGAGGACGAGGCGCCGCTGCGCGACGCCCGGGGCTGGGAGATCAGCCGCGACAGCGCACACGCCAGCCAGCTCACCGACGCACCCGACGACCCGGGTCTGGCCAACGTCATCCTGACCAACGGCGCCCGGCTGTACGTCGACCACGCGCACCCGGAGTACTCCTCGCCCGAGGTGATCAGCCCGCGCGACGTGGTGCTGTGGGACAAGGCGGGGGAGCAGGTCATGCTGGCGGCCTGCCGCCGGATCGCGGCCAGCCCGGGCCTGGGCGACGTCAACCTGTACAAGAACAACACCGACAACAAGGGTGCCTCCTACGGCACCCACGAGAACTACCTGATGCGCCGGTCCACGCCGTTCGCCGACGTGGTCCGCCACCTCACGCCGTTCTTCGTCACCCGGCAGGTGTTCACCGGCGCGGGCCGGGTCGGCCTGGGGCAGGACGGCACCGGCACCGGCTTCCAGATCTCCCAGCGCGCCGACTTCTTCGAGGTCGAGGTGGGCCTGGAGACCACGCTCAAGCGGCCGATCATCAACACCCGCGACGAGCCGCACGCCAGCGCCGACAAGTACCGGCGGCTGCACGTCATCATCGGTGACGCCAACCTCTGCGAGGTGGCCACGCTACTCAAGGTCGGCACCACCAACCTGATCCTGGCGATGATCGAAGACGCCGCGTTCACCCGCGACCTGTCCATCGAGCGGCCGGTGGGCACCCTGCACGACATCTCCCACGACCCCACGCTCAAGCAGCAGGTGACCCTGCGCGACGGTGGCTCGATGACCGCCGTCGAGCTCCAGTGGCTGTACTTCGAGCAGGTCAGTGCCTACCTCGAAGACCGCTACGGCACCGACACCGACGAGGCCACGGCCGACGTGATGCGGCGCTGGGAGAGCATTCTCGGCCGGCTCGGCGAAGACCCCATGCTCTGCGCCCGCGAGCTGGACTGGGTGGCCAAGCTGCGGCTGCTGGAGGGTTTCCGCAACCGCGAGAACCTGAACTGGGACGCCGCCCGGCTCCAGCTGATCGACTTCCAGTACGCCGATGTCCGCCCGGAGAAGGGGCTCTACCACCGGCTGGCCTCGCGCGGGCAGGTCGAGCGGGTGGTCACCGACGCCGAGATCGACGAGGCCGTGCACGAGCCGCCGCACGACACCCGGGCCTACTTCCGCGGCCGCTGTCTGTCCCGCTACGGCGAGAACGTGGCGGCGGCGTCCTGGGACTCGGTGATCTTCGACATCCCGGGCCGGGGCGCGCTCCAGCGGGTGCCCACGCTCGACCCGTCCCGCGGCACCCGGGAGCACGTGGAGGCCCTGCTCCAGCGCTGCGCGACGGCCGCCGACCTGGTGGACGCCCTGGCCGCCGAGTGAGCCACGGCCGGGCCCGGACCGGGCCCGGCCGCCCCCGCGGCGGCCGGTGACGCACCCGATCGTGGGCAGATGCCGCCCGCGCCCGCGTCGTCCTCAAGGGATTTCTTCCGAACAGTGGGGAATGGCACGCGCCGAAATCGCCGGTGCATGCCTAGGATCACTGCAAGGAAGTGCACCCAGCGCAAGCGCAGGAGGCAGTCATGGCCGGCCAGGAACAGCAGCGCCCGACCCGACGCGACGACGAGCCCGCCGACGACGCGGCCCCGGAGGCGCCACCCGCCGCCGGTACCGCCAAGACCACGGATGCCGACATCGACGAGATCATCAATGTGATCGACGACGTCCTCGAGAAGAACGCCGAGGAGTTCGTCAAGGGGTTCGTGCAGAAGGGCGGCCAGTGACGGCAGCCCCCAGGGGTGGGCCGGGTCCTCAGCAGACCCGGCACCACGCCGGACGCCGTCCCCACACCGCCGCCACGGCGCACTCTCTCGCCGGTTCGCGGTCCGCGGAAAACTTCCCGGGCCGGACCGATGAGCGAACGCCGTCCCTCTGGATAGGGTTTCGCCCGTGACTGCCGATCCCTTCCGTGAAGGGCGGTTGCCGGAGGCGTTCTTCGCTCCGGGCAACTCCTCGTTCACGGACTTCCTCGCCGCCCACGCCGATCACCTCCTCCCGGGCCGTCAGCTGCCCGCCGGAGCCGTCATGCCCGAGCTGCCGCACTCCACCACGATCGTCGCCGCCACGTTCGACGGCGGCGTGGTCCTGGCCGGCGACCGGCGCGCCACGATGGGCAACTACATCGCCCATCGCGAGATGGAGAAGGTCTACCCGGCCGACGACTACTCGGCCGTCGGCATCTCCGGCACCGTCGGCCCGGCCATCGAGATGGTCCGGCTCTTCCAGGTCGAGCTGGAGCACTACGAGAAGATCGAGGGCACCCTGATGTCCCTCGACGGCAAGGCCAACCGCCTGGCCACGATGCTGCGCAACAACCTGCCGCTGGCCATGCAGGGCCTGGCCGTGGTGCCGCTGTACGCGGGGTACGACCTCGACCGCCACGTCGGGCGCATCTTCTCCTACGATGTCAGCGGTGCGCGTTACGAGGAGCACAGCTACCACAGCACCGGCTCCGGCTCGCTGTTCGCCAAGGGCTCGCTGAAGAAGCGCTGGCGGCCGGGGCTGACGGCCGACGAGACGGTGCAGGTCGTGGTCGAGGCGTTGCAGGACGCGGCCGACGACGACTCCGCCACCGGCGGTTCCGACGTGGCCCGGCGCATCTACCCGATCGTCACGGTGGTCACCTCCGAGGGTTTCCGCCGGCTCACCCAGGACGAGGTCGAGACCGCCTTCCAGGCCGTGGTCGCCCGCAACTCCGGCGCTGAAGGGGGCGACGCCCGATGAGCATGCCGTTCTACGTCCCGCCCGAGCAGCAGATGAAGGACCGGGCGGACTACGCCCGGCGCAACATCGCCCGCGGCCGCCCGGTCATCGTTCTCGCCTACGACAACGGCATCGCGTTCGTCGCCGAGAACGCGTCCCGCTCGCTGCACAAGATCAGCGAGATCTACGACCGCATGGCGTTCGCCGCGGCCGGTCGCTACAACGAGTTCGAGAACCTGCGGGTGGCCGGTGTGCGTTACGCCGACCTGCGTGGGTACTCCTACGACCGCAGCGACGTCACGGCCCGGGGCCTGGCCAACGCGTACGCCCAGATCCTGGGCAACGTGTTCACCCAGGACTCCAAGCCGATGGAGGTGGAGATCGCGGTCGCCGAGGTCGGCAAGACCCCGGAGCAGGACCAGATCTACCGCCTCACCTACGACGGATCCGTCGCCGACGAGCAGGGTTTCGTGGTGATGGGCGGTCAGGCCGACACCATCGCCACGGGCATGCAGGAACGCTGGCGGCCCGGTCTGACGTTGTCGGCGGCGCTCACCCTGGCTGTCGAGATGCTCTCGCGCGACAGCACCAACGGCGCCGACCGGGCCCTCACGCCGGACCGGCTGGAGGTGGCGGTGCTCGACCGGGCCCGTCCCCGGCGGGCGTTCCGCCGGCTCGGCGGCCCGCTGCTGTCGGCATTGCTGGCGCCCGACGACCCGACCACCGACGTCCCGCGCAGCGACGACTCCCGCCCGGGCGCGCACGACACCCTGACCGGCGAGGAAACCCCGCGCCCCGAGCCAGGTCCCGCGCCCGCGACCGGCGACCCGGTGTCCACCGAGCCGGACCAGCAGCCCGGGCACCCGGGGGGCGAAGAAGCATGACGGGTTCGCTGCCGTTCGGTCCCGGTGGGGTCCCCGCCGGGCCCGGCAGCGTTCCCGGCGGCCTCCCCGGAAGTAACACACCGGGTAACTCCGCACCCAACGCGTTGCCCGACACTGGTGCCAACGGGCGAGAAGGCACCTACAGTAAGGGAATGGACCGCCGAATCTTCGGGCTGGAGACGGAATACGGGGTCACGTGCGCCTTCGAGGGGCAGCGCAAGCTGTCGCCCGACGAGGTCGCCCGCTACCTCTTCCGCAAGGTCGTCTCCTGGGGCCGCTCCAGCAATGTGTTCCTCCGCAACGGTGCCCGGCTGTACCTCGATGTCGGTTCGCACCCCGAGTACGCCACCCCCGAGTGCGACGACGTGCGCCACCTGGTCGTCCACGACCGGGCCGGCGAACGCATTCTCGAAGGCCTGCTGGTCGACGCCGAGCGCAGGCTCCACGAGGAGGGCATCGCCGGCGACGTCTTCCTGTTCAAGAACAACACCGACTCGGCCGGCAACTCCTACGGCTGTCACGAGAACTACCTGGTCTCGCGGCACGGTGAGTTCGGCCGGATGTCCGACATCCTGATCCCGTTCCTGGTCACCCGGCAGATCCTGGTCGGGGCGGGCAAGGTGCTCCAGACCCCTCGGGGTGCGGTCTACTGCCTGTCGCAGCGGGCCGACCACATCTGGGAGGGCGTCTCCAGCGCCACCACCCGCTCGCGGCCCATCATCAACACCCGTGACGAACCGCACTCCGACGCCGAGCGTTACCGGCGTCTGCACGTCATCGTCGGCGACTCGAACATGTCCGAGACCACCACGATGCTCAAGGTCGGCGCCACCGACCTGGTGCTGCGGATGATCGAGGCCGGGGTGGTCCTGCGAGACCACACGCTGGAGAACCCGATCCGGGCCATCCGCGAGATCAGCCACGACCTGACCGGCCGGCGAAAGGTGCGGCTGGCCAACGGCCGGGAGGCCACGGCGCTCGAGATCCAGGAGGAATACCTGGCCCGGGCCAAGGATTTCGTGGAGAGCCGGGGTCTCCAGACCGACAACGTCAAGCGGGTCCTCGACCTCTGGGAACGCGGTCTGCGGGCCGTGGGCACCGGAGACCTGTCGCTCGTCGACCGCGAGCTGGACTGGGTGATCAAGTACCGGCTGATCGAGCGTTACCGGGCCAAGCACGGGCTGCCGCTGTCGTCGCCCCGTATCGCCCGCATCGACCTGGCCTACCACGACATCCATCGAGACCGCGGTCTGCACTACCTGCTCATGAAAAAGGGCCTGGTGGAACGGGTCGGGGCCGATATCGAGGTGTTCGAGGCGACCGCGGTGCCGCCGCAGACCACCCGGGCCAAGCTGCGCGGCGACTTCGTGCGGCGTGCCCAGGAACGCCGGCGTGACTTCACGGTCGACTGGGTACACCTCAAACTGAACGACCAGGCACAGCGCACCGTTCTGTGCAAAGACCCGTTCCGCTCGGTCGACGAGCGCGTGGAGCGGCTGATCCAGAGCATGTGAGCACGAACGTGGCGCCGGGCACCCCAGGCATATGCCCTAGGGTGTTCGGCGTTCCCGTTCCCTCGACGAAGGTCGGACGTGCTCTCACGCAAAGCTCTGTTGCGGGCTGGAGCGGTTCTCGTAGCCGCGGTGACCGTGCTCTCCGGATGTGCCAGCGCCTCCTCCGGCGGTGACGCCGGGCCCAGTACGACGACCGACATCAATCAGATCAAGGTGTCGGGCAAGTACGGCGATGCCCCGGAGCTCGACATCCCCGTGCCGTTCTCGACCGAGAAGACCACGCGCAGGGTCATCTCCCAGGGCAAGGGCGACAAGGTCGAGCGCGGCCAGCGGGTCACCGTCAACTACGTCGGCGTCAACGGCGCCGACAACACGACGTTCGACAACTCCTTCGGCAGCAACAAGAAGGCGATGGCGCTCTACGACAGCGGCGTGATCAAGGGCTTCGTCGACGGCATCGAGGGCGCCAGGGTCGGCTCCCGCATCCTGCTCGCGGTCCCGCCGGCCGACGCCTACGGCACCTCGGGCGTCTCGTCCGCGGGCATCGGGCCGACCGACACGCTGATCTTCGTGATCGACATCGACGCCGCCGCCGACATTCTCAAGCGTGCGACGGGCACCAAGGTCAAGGCCAAGGCCGGCCTGCCCACGGTCAAGCTGAAGGCCAAGACCGGTGAGCCGACCGTCACGGTGCCGTCCACCGAACCCTCTGACTCTCTCGTGGTGCAGCCGCTGATCGAGGGCAAGGGCAAGAAGGTGGAGAAGGGCCAGACGATCACGGTGCACTACACCGGCGTGAACTGGCGCGATGGAACGGTGTTCGACTCGTCCTGGACGAGAGGCGCGCCGGCCAGCTTCCCGATCGGTGTCGGCGGGGTGATCACCGGCTGGGACAAGAGCCTGGTGGGCAAGACCGTCGGCAGCCAGATCCTGCTGGTCATCCCGCCGGACGAGGGATACGGGGCCGCGGGCGAGCCGTCCGCGGGCATCAAGGGCACCGACACCCTGATCTTCGTCGTCGACATCCTCGACACCGCCGTCACGACCAACAGCTAGCATCACCGGCCCTTGACGGCCGCCTGACACAGGCACCCGCCGCCATGCCCTAGCCTCGACGGGCTGCCGAACGAGCACGTCATAAGGAGAAACAATGAGTTCTGATCGCCAGCGACCGGAGATCGAGTTCCCCGAGGGGGAGCCGCCGACCGCGCTCACGATCACGGACGAGGTCGTCGGTGACGGCCCCGAGGCCGCGGCCGGCAACACCGTCACCGCGCACTACGTGGGTGTCGCCTTCTCCACCGGCGAGGAGTTCGACGCCTCCTGGAACCGCGGCGAGCCGTTGCAGTTCCGTCTCGGCGTCGGCCAGGTCATCGCCGGCTGGGACCAGGGCATCGCGGGCATGCGCGTCGGTGGCCGTCGCCGCCTGGTGATCCCGCCGGCCCTGGCCTACGGCTCCCGCGGCGCCGGTGGCGCCATCGGCCCGAACGAGACCCTGATCTTCGTCGTCGACCTGGTCGCCGCTCGCTGATCACCGTTCGCCGAAGCGCCCCTCACCTCCGGGTGAGGGGCGCTTCTCGGTGCGGGGACGACGAGAGACCGGCGACGGGCGTCCTCAGGCCAGCAGCGTGGCCGCGTGCCGCCCCGCGGCCGCGGCGGCCAGGAACGCGGCCGGATCGGCGGCCAGGTTGCGGCCCATCGTGGAGAGACCGACCGGGCTCTCGCGCAGGGCTTCCAACAGGCCGTCCACCCCGACGCGCACCTCCCGGTGCCGGCCGTGCGGCGCGAACAGCGGGGTCACCTGGCGGTCGATCAGCCGCGCCAGCTCGGGCAGCGGGGTGGGCGCGTTGTCACCCACCGCCCGGGCCTCCGGGTTGCCGGCGGCGGGGGACGGCGAGGAGGCCGCGAGCTGTTCGTCGTCCTCAGGCAGTGACCCGAAGTCGGGCACCACGACATCGGCCGCCAGCAGCGCGACCCGCCCGTAGGCGGTCAGCGAGTGGTGCGAGACGCCCCGGTGCCGCTCGCGCGCGTCGGCGCCCGACACCCGCAGGGTGGCCACCGGCCGGCCGTTCAGCGTGCCGGCGGCGTTGATCACCTCACCGGCCTGCACCCCGGAGAAACCCCAGCGGGTACCGGTTCCCAGGTTTCCCGGGCCCTGGCTGACGACCGCCACGTCGACCTGGGCCACATGCCTCGCCGCGAGCAGACCCGAGTGCACGCTGACCGCCTCCAGGTCACCGCCGAACGCCTGCCCCACGGTGATGCAGGTGTCCAGCCAGCCGGCCTGCCGCAGACCGTCGATCGTGCGGGAGAACCAGGCCGGCAGCGCACCGCCGTCGGTCATCACGTAGGCGACGCGGGCGTGCGGTGCGGCCTGGCGCAGGCCCGCGACGATCGCCGGCAGCGAGCTGTGCAGGTCGGCGACCACCACGGGCAGACCCAGCAGGTCGTCGGCGTCGGCGAGCACCGGATGATGCCGCGACTCCTGCTCGTCCACGCCGAGCACCATCGCCTGGAGCGGGGTGTAGCGGGCCTTCACCAGATGCCCGGGCCCCTGCGCCGGGTCCGGTGGGAGCTCGTCGAGAACGGCCGCGACCAGCGCATAACCGCCGGTTCCCAGACCCCGCTCCAGGGCCGTGGTGTTGAGCAGCACCCGCTGCCCGACGGCCGGGCGGCCGACCAGCCGGGGATAGGCCAGAGCGCGGCACGGCGTCCAGGTGCCTCCGGCCGCCGAGTAGACCTCGGCCTCGTACTCGACCGCCCCGTCCCATTCGCGCCGTTCGGACGTGACACGACCCTCTCGCCACAGAATCACGCGCGCGACCCTATCTCGCCGCCCCGCGGCCTCCGGTAGCTTGGTGCGGTGTCCTCGCGGCGTACCGAGCGGCTGCTCAATCTGGTGATCTGCCTCGCGGCTACCCGACGGTGGCTGACGAAGGAGCAGATCCGGGCTGCCGTACCGCAGTACGCGGACTGCGACACCACCGAGGCCTTCGACCGGATGTTCGAGCGCGACAAGGAAGACCTGCGCGATCTCGGCATCCCGGTGGTCACCGGCACCGACGAGCGCTGGTTCGACGACGAGCCCGGCTACCGCATCGACCGCGACGACTACGCGCTGCCGCCGATCGAGCTGGACGCCCAGGAACTGGCGGTCGTCGGCCTGGCCAGCCGGGTCTGGCAACAGGCCGGCCTGGCCGGGCCGGCCGCCCGGGCCCTGACCAAACTCACGGCGCTCGGGGTGGACACCGACGACGACGGTGCCGGGCTGGAACCGCGCATCCGCACCGCCGAGCCCGCCTTCGGCCCGCTCTACGCGGCCACCCGCGACCGGCAGGCGGTGACCTTCTCCTACCGCAAGCCGAACGGTGAGCTGGGCGTGCGCGAGCTGGAGCCGTGGGCCGTGGCCAGCCGGGGCGGGCGCTGGTACCTGATCGGCAGGGACCGCGGGCGGGACGCGGCACGGGTGTTCCGGCTGTCACGCATCGAGAGCGACGTGAAGCGGCGCGGGCGCACCGGTGCCTACGAGATCCCCGACGACCTGGACGCGCAGGCGATGATCGGCAAGCACGTGCCGCCGGTCGACGACCGGATCGCCACCGTGCTGCTGCGCTCCGGGCGCGGTGCCGGGCTGCGCAGGCTCGCGGTGGCCTCGATCCCGTCCACGGAACGGCCCGGGTTCGACGAGTTGCAGATCAAAATTGGGGACGCCGGAATGCTCGCCCAGACCATCGCCGGCCACGGCCCGGACGCGATCGCGGTGCAGCCCGCCGATCTGCGCGGGGAGGTGATCCGGCGGCTGAAGGGCGCGCTGGCCGCCCAGTCGGAGGGCACCGAGCCGGTCGACGTGTCCGGCCTGGGCGAGGCGGCGGTGCGGCCGGCATGAGCGCCGTCGCCGCGACCGCGCGGCTGTCCCGCCTGCTCACCCTGGTGCCCTGGCTGCTCAACCGGCCCGGCGTGGAGCTGACCGAGGCCGCGCGGCACTTCAAGATCACTGAGCAACAGCTGGTGCGCGACCTGGAGCTGCTGTTCGTCTGCGGAACGCCCGGGCACATGCCCGACGACCTGATCTCCGCGGAGTGGGACAGCGGCCGTATCTACCTGTCCAACGCCGACGCCATCGCCCGGCCGCTGCGCCTGGACGCGGACGAGGCGATCGCCCTGCTCGCCGGCCTGCGCACACTCGCCGACCTGGGCGACGTCGGGGACCGCCGGGCGGTGGACTCGGCCCTGGTCAAGCTGTCGGCCGCGGCGCAGGAGGCGGTCTCGCCGGCCAGCCGCCTGGCCATCGACCTGACCCCCGGGCAGAGCGGGGTGGAGCAGGCGCTGCGCACCGCGCGCGAGGCGCTGCGCCTGCGCCGCCGGTTGCGGCTGCACTACCTGGTGCCCGCCCGCGACGAGATCACCGAGCGGGACGTCGACCCGATGCAGGTCACCAGCATCGACGGACGCTGGTACCTGGAGGCCTGGTGCCACCGGGCCGAGGGCGTGCGGCTGTTCCGTTTCGACCGGGTGGCCGGGCTGAGCCTGCTCGACGTCGACGGCACCCCACCGCCGGAGGCGGTCTCCCGGGCCGGTGACGAGCAGCTGTTCACGCCGTCCGACGACGACCTGCGGGTGACCCTGGAGGTCGAGCCGCGCGGTCGCTGGGTGGCCGAGTACTACCCGGCCGAGGAGACCACCGAGCTGCCCGGCGGCCGGATGCGGATCGTGCTGCGGGTGGCCTCGCCGGACTGGATCCCGCGGCTGGTGCTGCGCCTCGGCGGGGCCGGGCGCATCGTCGACCCGCCGGGTCTGGCCGCGCAGGTGGTGGTCTCGGCCACCGAGGCGCTCGCCGGTTACGAAGGGCCGGAGGCGGTCGGGAGTGGCAGTGGCAGCGAGAGCGGTGTGGGCAGTGGTGTGGGCAGCCCCACGTCCTCCCGTCCCGTCTGATTCCCGTCTGATCCTCGTCGGGATGCCTGCCTGATCCCGGCCGGGTCCGGGTGCTGCCTGGATCCCGGCCTGGGTGCTGCCTGGGTGCTGGGCCGAGTGCTGGGATGAGTGCTGGGCTGAGTGCTGCCGGGTCTGGGTGCGGTTCGCCAGGCTGTCACGGTCGGTCATTGGGGGGACACCCGGACGGGGCCCGCCGCCCGGACGGGCCTGGTCACATGCTGTTGATCATGGCGTTCCCGTCTGTCCGGGTCTGCCGGTTTCGCTCGGGACGCAGCGCACTCGGCCGTACGGCTGACGTTGATCCGGCGAAAAGCGACACGCCCTGCGTGACGGATCCACCCCACGTCACCAGGGCGGCCTAGGCATTACTGTCGGCCGTTAAGGAGTTGCGGACCGTCGCCGAAGAACTGGCTGACGATGAATGGCGGCTCTGCTGGAGGTGGATCGCAAATGACGACGATCAAGGCGTCGTGCCCGAGCTGCGGTGACGTGGAGCTGACCCCGCACCAGGTGCGTCTCGTCGTCTGCTCCGTGAAGAGCTGGTCCTATTACGCCTTCATCTGCACCACCTGTCATGAGGAGGTGCGCAAGCCGGCCGGTCGTGACGTGGTCGCCCTGCTCATCTCCGGCGGCGTGGTCGCAGAGCCGTGGAACGTGCCGGCCGAGGTGCTCGAGGAGCATGAGGGCCCGACGCTGAACTACGACGACGTTCTGGACTTCGCTCTCTGGCTGGAGCAGGCGGATCTGCTGGCGGCAGCAGCCGCGGCACAGGGCCCGCGCCCCCGCGCGCAGGCTCCCGAGACAGCCGCCTGAGGTCAGGGCTCACGACCGAGCCCTCGCAACCGGAACCGGGGTACCCGCGCAGGGGTGCCCCGGTTCCGGTTTTTCCCCCGCTAAGCTGACGCCGTGTCGGTGTGGTGGTGGGTCCTGATCTGGGTGGTTCTGGTGGTGGCCGCTCTCGGTGTGCTCGCGCGCATCGGGCTGTCCCTGTGGCGGCGCGCCAAGCTGCTGCTGACCGAGCTGAGCACCGCCTCCGAGCGGTTCGCCGAGATCTCCGCGAAGCTCGAGCAGGTCGCCGAACGGACGGAGAGCCGGGAACCAGCCGTGTTCACCGATCCGTTGGAGCTGAGGCAGGAGCGGTACCTGACCGCGCGCGCGAACTCCGCGCGTCGTGGGGGCAGGCGATGAGCTTGCCTGCTCCGGGGTCTGCCGGGCAGAGCGGGTACCGCGTACGATGACACCGACCGTTGGGCAAACTGTGCGCACCGGGTTCAGTGGAAGGAACAGCTCATGGGCTTTCTGAAAGAGCCTTCGCACATCATCATCCTGGTTCTCGTGCTGGTGATCCTCTTCGGCAGCCGTCGTCTTCCCGACGCCGCCCGTGGTCTCGGCCGGTCCATGCGGATCTTCAAGTCCGAGATCAAGCAGATGAAGGAAGATGACAACGTCGACGAGCAGCGCCGTCACGAAGACGTCCGCGTCGGCGACGACCCGATCGAGGGACGCGTGATGTCGCCGCAGCAGCAGCGCGAGCAGCCCGGCTACCAGACCCGTCACGACGTCTGACGGTCCTTGACGGACCAGTCCGACTTCCCGTCCGAGAGGAATTGACCGCCGGTGGCGGTTTCCAAGCCACGTCGGCGCCCCAAGAACCCCGAGGGCAGGATGTCCCTGCGGGAGCACCTGGCCGAACTGCGCCGCCGGGTGGTCATCAGCGCCATCGCGATCGTCGCCGGTGGCGTCATCGGATGGTTTCTGTACAACCCGGTGATGAACAACGTCATCATCGAGCCGCTGGCGAAGGCCTCGGAGAACGGCCAGAAGGTCACCCTGACCTACCGGGCGATCGCCGACGCGTTCAACATCAAGGTCAAGGTGTCGGTCTACATCGGCATCGTGATCTCCAGTCCGGTGTGGCTGTACGAGGTCTGGGCATTCATCACCCCCGGCCTGACCAAGAAGGAACGCCGCACCTCGCTGTGGTTCGTGGCCTTCGCGGTGCCGCTGTTCCTGTCCGGTGTCTGGCTCGCGGTGTACGTGCTGCCCAAGGCCGTGGCCTTCGGTGCCGACTTCGCGCTGGAGGGCTCGCTCAACCAGCCCGATGCGCAGACGGTGATCACGTTCGCCACCCGGCTGATCATCGCCCTGGGCGTCGCGTTCCTGCTGCCGCTGTTCCTGGTCGGGCTCAACATGATGGGCATCGTCAGCGGTAGGGCGATGGGCAAGCAGTGGCGGATCGCGGTGTTCGTGGCGTTCCTGTTCGCCGCGGTGGTCTCGCCCTCGCCCGACGCCGTGCAGATGATCATCATGGCGCTGCCCCTCGTCGGCCTGTACACGGTCTCGGTGTTCGTGGCGCTGTTCAACGACCGGCGCAAGGTGAAGAAGCGCGCCGCAGACCCGGTGTTCGGCCTGGACGACGACGAGGCCAGCCCGCTGACCAGCGACGACGCGGGGATCCGCGACAATGCGCCGCTCGAGACGCCTGAGCGTCTGGACCGCAGCTGAGTCCTGTCCGGTCCGCTTCGGGATGTGACGGGTGCAATACCGGTTCTCGTCCCGGAGCACCGGCAGGTAGCGTGAGCACGTGACGTCGCCCGCCGAACGTTTTGCCGCGTCCCGCAAGCGAAACGAGGAGGCCAAGACCCCTCTCTCGCGATTCCGCGCGAACTACCCGTTCGATCTCGACCCGTTCCAGCTCGACGCCTGCGAGGCCCTCGCCGACGGCCGGGGCGTGCTCGTGGCCGCCCCCACCGGCTCGGGCAAGACGGTGGTCGGTGAGTTCGCCGTGCACCTGGCCCTCGACGCCGGGCGCAAGGCGTTCTACACCACGCCGATCAAGGCCCTGAGCAACCAGAAGTACGCCGACCTGGCCCGCGTTCACGGTGCCGACAAGGTGGGCCTGCTCACCGGCGACACCGCGATCAACGCCGACGCCCCCGTGGTGGTGATGACCACCGAGGTGCTGCGGAACATGCTGTACGCGGACTCGGACGCCCTCACCGGCCTGGCCTACGTGGTGATGGACGAGGTGCACTACCTCGCCGACCGGTTCCGGGGCGCGGTGTGGGAGGAGGTGATCATCCACCTGCCCGACGACGTGTTGCTGGTGTCGCTGTCCGCGACCGTGAGCAACGCCGAGGAGTTCGGCGCCTGGCTCGACACCGTGCGTGGCAACACCGAGGTGGTGGTCTCCGAGGACCGCCCGGTGCCGCTCTGGCAGCACGTGATGACCGGCCGCCAGCTGTACGACCTGTTCGCCGACGGCGCCTCCGCCGACGGCATCAACCCCGAGCTGCTCCAGGTCACTCGCGATGCGAACCGCCGCGACCGGCAGATGCACGGTGCCGGTGGACGACGCGGCGGCAGCACCTCCGCGCGCGGGGCGAAGAGCCGTGGCACCTACTCCCGGGGCGGAGGCGGCCGACGGCCGAACGCCACCCCGAGCCGGGCCGAGGTGATCAACGCCCTGGACGGCGCGGGTCTGCTGCCCGCCATCACCTTCATCTTCAGCCGGGCCGGTTGTGACGCCGCGGTGCAGCAGTGCCTGTATGCCGGCATCCGCCTGACCTCGCCGGAGGAACGCACCGAGATCCGGCACATCGTGGAGGCCCGCACCGCCGACATCCCGGACGAGGACCTCGCCGTGCTCGGCTACTGGGAGTGGGCCGAGGCGCTGGGCCGCGGCATCGCCGCGCACCACGCCGGGCTGCTGCCGGCCTTCAAGGAGGTGGTGGAGGAGCTGTTCACCCGGGGCCTGGTGAAGGCGGTGTTCGCCACCGAGACGCTCGCGCTGGGCATCAACATGCCCGCCCGCAGCGTGGTGCTGGAGAAGCTGGTCAAGTGGAACGGCGAGACCCACGCCGACATCACGCCGGGGGAGTACACCCAGCTCACCGGCCGGGCCGGCCGGCGAGGCATCGATGTGGAGGGTCACGCCGTGGTGCTCTGGCAGCCCGGCCTCGACCCGGAGGTGGTCGGCGGTCTGGCCTCCACCCGGACGTTCCCGCTGCGCTCCAGCTTCCGGCCCACCTACAACATGGCCGTGAACCTGGTCGGGCAGGTCGGGCGTTCCCGGGCCCGGGAGATCCTGGAGACCTCGTTCGCCCAGTTCCAGGCCGACCGCGCGGTGGTGGGCCTGGCCAAGCAGGCGCGCAAGCAGGAGGAGGCCCTGGAGGGCTACGCCGGGGCGATGGACTGCCACCTCGGTGACTTCCGCGAGTACGCCGCGCTGCGGCGCAAGATCGGCGAGCGGGAGACGCAGCTGTCGCGCAGCGCGTCGCGTGACCGCCGGTCCGAGGTGATCGGCTCGCTGGAGAAGCTGCGCCGCGGCGACATCATCCGGGTGCCCGGTGGCCGTAAGCCCGGCTGGGCGGTCATTCTCGACCCCGGCGTCGGGGGCGGCGACAGCCTGGAGGGCCCGCGCCCGTCGATCCTCACCATCGAGCGGCAGGTGCGCCGGCTGTCGCTGCTGGACGTGCCCACCCCGGTGGAGGCCGCCACCCGGATCACCGTGCCGAAGAACTTCAACGGCAGGGACGCCACGTCGCGCCGCGACCTGGCCTCGTCGGTGCGCAACGCGCTGGGTTCCCTGGAACACCATCCCGAGGACTTCTCGAAGAACCGCCCCAAGGGCAAGAAGTCGGCGGCGCACGAGGACGAGGAGCTGAACCGGCTGCGCCGTCAGCTGCGCACCCACCCCTGCCACGGCTGCGCCGAGCGGGAGGACCATGCCCGCTGGGCCGAGCGTTACTTCCGGCTCAAGCGGGAGACCGACTCGCTGGTGCGGCGGATCGAGGGGCGCACCAACACCATCGCCCGGGTGTTCGACCGGGTGTGCGACCTGCTCAGCGAGCGCGGTTACCTGGCCGGTGACAAGGTGACGCCCGCCGGGGAACAGTTGCGGCGCATCTACTCCGAGTCCGACCTGCTGGTGTCGGAGTGCCTGCGGCAGGGCGTGTGGAAGGACCTCGACGTGCCCGGCCTGACCGCCGTGGTCAGCGCCGTGGTGTACGAGTCGCGGCGTGACGAGGGCGGTCTCACCCCGCGGGTGCCCAAGGGCGCTCCGGTGGTGGCCCTCGACACGATGATCCGGATCTGGTCGGTGCTCGACGACGAGGAACGTGCCCACCGGCTCGACGTCACCCCGGAGCCGGACCTCGGCCTGGCCTGGGCCATCCACCGCTGGGCCGACGGACAGCCGCTCCAGGCGGTGCTGCGTGACGCCGACCTGGCCGCCGGTGACTTCGTGCGCTGGTGCAAGCAGGTGATCGACCTGCTCGGCCAGATCACCCAGGCCAGCGACGATCCCGCGCTGGTGAAGACGGCCCGGGCCGCGGTGGAGGCGATCAGCCGCGGAGTGGTGGCCGCCGGGCCGACCCGGGCCTGACGCCGGGCTCTGACCGGGACCCGGCACCGGGCTCTGACCGCGACCCGGCACCGGGCCTCGACCGAGGCCTGGCGCCGGGTTCGGGCCGTGACCCGCACGCCGGCCACGGCTCGCGCGCGGGGCCGGGACGGGATGCCGCGTCATCGGGGCGCCTGACGGAGCAGGCGGTCGATGCTGTCCGGAAGGAACCGGTCCGGCGCGGTGAACCCCAGCGCGGCAGCCTGTTCCAGCTGCCCGTGGTGGTCAGGGTGATCCGGGTCGCCGAGAGCGGTGAGCAGGTGCTGGAGCCCGTCGGAGCCGTCGAGCCCTTCCGGGGGTGAGGCCCGGTGGCCGTCTGTGCAGCGGGGGTAGCTCACGGCCGGGTCGGGCGGGTGCACGGCCTCCAGGGTGATGAGCACCTCCCACTCGCGGAACACGCCGTGGAACCAGCGCAGCCGCTCGCCCGGTTCGCCGATCAGCGACGACAGCCGGGTGTAGGCCAGCCGGCCCGGGCGGACACCGGCCGGCCCGGTTGCGCCGACCTGATCGAACTGCCCGCACAGCCCCTCCTCCCACTCGAAGACGGCCGGTAGCAAACGGTTCAGCTCCAGCAGGGAGACGTCGCCCGCCAGTTCCAGCCGTCGCCAGATCACCGGGTCGGTGCCGGCCACCTCGACCCGCACCCGGAACACCCGGCCGGGTCCGGGGTGCCGGACGAAGTCGCTGAGCAGATTGTCGGCGTACAGCTCCACGTCGTCGTGCCCCAGCAGCCCGGCGAGCTGCCGGGCCCGCAGCCGCACCAGGTGCAGGTGGGTGGCGACGCCCTCACCGTGCGGGGCCGGCCTGGCCTCCAGAGCCTGCCGGAGATCGCCGAGAATTCCTGCGGCGTCGAGGTCTTCGTAGTATCGCAGCTGGGTGTCGGCAGCCCAGGCCCGTCCCCGGTCCCGGTCGGCGTCGGCCTCGGCGGCGGAGCCGCACCACAGCTCGTGAAACCCCTGCGGGGCGAACAGGTCGTCGTCGATCGACCCGCGCAGTCCGTGCTCGTGCCCGCCGTAGGAGAACACCGCGCCGATCGTGCGGCCACCCGTGCCGCGCTGCCCGAACCGCCAGGCCCGCAACAGCTTCGGGGTGGCCGGTCTGCTCCACTCCGGGGCGGGCCCGGGGTGCCGGGCCACCAGTTCCTCGGCCTCGCGGCGGATCGCCTCCGGGCCGATCTCCGCTGCCATCCGCAGCAGGCCCGTCGCTGAATCGCCCGACCGTCGCGAGGTTTCGTGGATGACGAGGGCCATCACCGCCACCACCAGCGCAGCCCGCTGGAGGTCGCTCGCTCCAGCCGATGGGCAGGTCTCGAGAATGCCCAGGAAGGAGGCCATCTCGGTCTCGGCGTCGAGTCGGTGGGGGCAGGCCCCGAGACGCGACAGGAGGCCGGTGGTGATGGTGGCCACCATGTGCCCGGCCTCGGGCCGCGGACGGGTGCCCGAGGCCCGCGCCCGGCGGGTGGCGGTGCGGTGCGGCTGGCGGCGACGGCGTCTGGACATGTCCCGAGCTTGCCCCGGGCCTCATCCCCACCGCCCCCGAAAACCCTGCCCTGTGGACAAACCCTGGATCGTGCCGACCCACCGATGTGGGGCAAGGGGGCTGGAGGGTGTGGCGCCGGGGATGGGGAGCTGGGATGGGGAACTGGGGATGGAGAACTAGGGATGGGGAACTGGGGATGGGGAACTGGGGATGGGGAACTGGGGATGGGGAACTGGGGATGGGGCACGGAGGATGTGGCGCAAGCCCGTGCCATCGAGCCCGTATACCCGAGGCACAGCACCGAGTGCGTGGCACCGAGTGCCGAGTCTCGGGCCCAAGTGCCGAGTGCCGAGCCCGTTGGTGTCGAGCAGGCAGTGCCGAGCCCGTGGGTGCCGAGCAGGCAGTGCCGAGCCCGCGTGCGCCGAGCAGGCAGTGCCGAGCCCGTGGGTGCCGAGCAGGTGGCACAGAGTCCGCAGAGGTGAGCGCCGGGCCCGCGGGCCCAGGAAACTCCCGAGCCCGCCGACCTCAGCACCTCAGAAGCGCCTCGGCACCTCAGACCTGGCACCTCAGACCTGCTCGCCGAACAGCGATCGCACCCCCGCCGACGCCCGGAACTCGCGCAGAGCCAGGTCCGCGTGCCCGGCCGAGTAGCCGTTGCCGACGAGCATGGTCACGTCGGCGGCCAGGGCCTCCGCCCCGAGCGCGGCCGCGCTGAACGAGGTGGCCATCGAGAAGTACACCACCGTGCCCCGGTCGGCGGTGGCCAGCACCGCCGCGTGCTCGCAACCCGGTACGTCCACGCAGACCACGGTGACGTCGGCGGGACCGCCTGCCGCGCGGACCTTCTCGGCGACCAGCAGGGGGTCGCGGGCGTCCGCGACCACCACGGCGGTGGCCAGTGGCTGCGGGTCCAGCCGCCCGGCGGCCAGCAGCGCCTGCCGTTCGGCGGGGGAGCGCACCACCGCGATGCGGTGTGCCGCCCCGGCCGAGCGGGCCGCGGCCAGCGACAGGCTGCCGCTCTTGCCGGCCGCCCCGATCACACAGACCACGACGGTGCCCGGCCGGGCCGTGCGCCCGGCGGCGCCCCCGGAGCTCCTCACCGTGGCGTCCTCGGCGGGCGGCAGAAGCCGTGCCGGGTAGCCGGTGGTCATCCCGCCGGCGGCCGCCTGCGTCACCACCCGGGCGGTGAGGGCCGGGGCGCCGCACACGTCGAACACCGCGAGCGCCTGCTCGGCGGGCAGGTCGTCGGGCAGCACCGCGGCGATCGAGCGGCCGAACAGCACGGCACTGCCGGAGCACGGCGCCTGCGCGGAAAGCCCGTCCCAGCCGGAGATGTCGTGGAGAACGAGGGGGGTGCAGGTGAGCGAGACCAGGGTGGCGACGCGTTGCCCCACGGCCAGGCCGAGCGGGGATGCCGGACCGGTCTCGGCGACGGTGCCGATCAGCATCCCGCCGGATCCGGTGACCGGGTTGTGCATCTTCCCCCGCTCCCGCACGATCCAGGTCACCGCCTCCCGCACCGCGTGGCCGTCGCCGTCGTGCTCGGACAGCAGCTGCCGGTGGCTCGCGGCGTCGAGGTTGAGGCGCTCCACGTCGATGCGGACCTCGTCGGCGGCCAGGGGCGCCGACGGGTCGAGCCGCCACGCGGCCTGCGGCAGCACCCCCTCCGGCTCGACCACCCGGTGCAACCCGAACGGGGAGACGACGTCCTGCTCAATCTTCGTCATGCCGAAAATCCTCCCGTGAAAGTCTCCAACTTCCATAAATTCTTGCTTATTCTCGAGTGGTGACGGAACTCATGGCGGCGAAACCCCCCATCGCCCGGACGGCGCAGCCCTACGAGTACCGGCGTCGCGAACTCGTCGAGCCGGACTGGACCCGTTTTCCAGGGTGGCGCACGGTCACGGCCGCGGAGTGGGCGAGCGCCCAGTGGCAGCGGGCGCACTGCGTGAAGTCTCTCCGGCAGCTGCACGACGTGCTGGGTGACCTGGCGCCCGACGGCTTCTACGCCGACCTGGAGCGCGACCAGCAACAGCACGCCACCATGTCGATGCTGCTCCCGCCACAGATGCTGAACACGATGGTGCGCGAAGACGGCGCGGGCGGCGCAGGCGGTGGGAACAGCGCGCACGGTGAAAACGGCGCAGGCAGTGGAAGCGGCATGGGCGCACGCCGCAGGCCCAGCAACAGCAACAGCAACGGCGACGGCGACGGCGACCAGCAGAGCAGGCACGGCGACGGTAAGGGTGACCAGCGCGGTAGGTATGAGGACCGCGACGGGCGGGGCAGAGCCTGGACGTCGTCCACCATCGGGGCCGACCCGGTGCGCCGTTACATGCTGCCGCTGGCGAGCGACCGGCACCCGGTCTGGCCGAGTCATCCCAGGGCGAGCCGGGACTCGCTGCACGAGCACGACATGTGGGTGGCCGAGGGGCTCACCCACCGCTACCCGACCAAGGTGCTGGCCGAGCTCACGTCGACCTGCCCGCAGTACTGCGGGCACTGCACCCGCATGGACCTGGTGGGCACGTCCACGCCGTCGGTCACCAAGCTCCGGCTGACCGGCCGGCCGCAGCAGCGTTACGGGGCGATGCTCGACTACCTGCGGCGCACCCCGGGTGTCCGCGACGTCGTGGTGTCGGGCGGCGACGTCGCGAACGTGCCCTGGCGGCAACTGGAATCGTTCCTGACCGAGCTGCTCACGATCGAGTCGGTCCGAGACGTCCGCCTGGCCACCAAGGCCCTGATGGGGCTGCCCCAGCACTGGCTCCAGGCAGACGTCCTGGCCGGGATGGAACGGGTGGCACTCCAGGCCCGGCGCCGGGGGGTGAGCCTCGCCGTGCACACGCATGTGAACACCGTGAACTCGCTGACCCCGACGGTGGCCAGGGCCTCGAAGGCGTTGCTGGAGGCCGGTGTTCGCGACGTCCGCAATCAGGGGGTGCTGATGCGGGGCGTCAACGACTCGGCGCAGGCGCTGCTGGATCTCAGTTTCGCTCTGCTCGACGAGGCGATGATCACGCCGTACTACTTCTACATGTGCGACATGATCCCGGCCTCCGAGCACTGGAGGGTGCCGCTGTCGCGGGCGCAGGATCTCCAGCACGCGATCATGGGCTACCTGCCCGGGTTCGCCACGCCGCGCATCGTCTGCGACGTGCCGTATGTCGGCAAGCGCTGGGTTCACCAGGCGGCCACGTACGACCGGGTGCGAGGGGTCAGCACCTGGACGAAGAACTACCGCACCTCGATCGAGGGCACGGACGGCGAGGCGATCGGCCGCGGCCATCCGTACTTCGACCCGATCGACACCCTGCCGGAGGTGGGGCAGCGGTGGTGGGCGGATCAGATGGAGAGCGGGCGTGCCTCGTAAGGGGTGGACAGCACGATGGTGGTGCGGGTGCGCACGGCGGCCTCAGTGCGGATCCGCGCGAGCAGCGCCTCGAGTGCGGCCGGGGTGGCCACCCGCACCTTGAGCAGGTAGTTCTCGTCGCCGGCCACCGAGTAGCACGACTCGATCTCGCTGATCGGGGCCAGCCGTTCAGGCACGTCGTCGGGGGCGGAATGGTCGAGCGGGGTCACCGAGACGAACGCCGTCAGCGGAAGGTCCACGGCCTCGGACTGCACCACGGCGGTGTACCCGCGGATGATGCCCCGCTGCTCCAGACGCCGTACCCGCTGATGCACCGCCGATGTGGACAATCCGGTGGCCCGGCCAAGATCGGTGAAACTCATCCGGCCGTCCTGCGACAGCAACCGTAAAATTTGTCGATCGATCTCCTCCATCCGGCGAAGGCTACCTGTCCGAACAGGCTGGTGGCACGGGGTTTGCGGGCTGATACCGACACGTTGCGCTGCGTCACTCCCTCGTACCAGGGCAGACAGCGGAGAGCCACCGCTCGTCTGTGTCCCACGACATTCGCCGAGGTGGCAGGATCGGCCCGTGCCAGCTGTGTCGCCGGAATTCCCGGACCCCCGCCCCGAGCTGATGCTGCTCGACGCCGCGTCGCTCTACTTCCGTTCCTTCCACGGTGTGCCCGGCTCGTTCACCGCCCCCGACGGGACGCCGGTGAACGCGGTGCGTGGCTTCCTCGACTCGATCGCGTACCTGGTCACACTGCGCGGCCCGGCCCGGCTGGTGGCCTGCTGGGACGAGGACTGGCGGCCGGCCTTCCGGGTCGCCGCGATCCCCTCGTACAAGGCGCACCGGGTGGCGAACCCGCGCACCAACACCGAGGAGGTGCCCGATCTGCTGCTGCCCCAGGTGCCGGTGATCGTGGAGGCGCTCCGGCTGCTCGGCATCTGCCGGGCCGGCGCCGCCGGCTACGAGGCCGACGACGTGATCGGCACGCTCACCGCCCGCCAGATCGCCTCCGGCGCAGGCCTGGTCGACGTGGTCACCGGCGACCGTGACCTGTTCCAGCTGGCGGACGACGAGCACCGGGTGCGTGTGCTCTACGTGGGCCGCGGGGTGCGGCGCCTGGAGATCGTCGACCAGGCCTGGCTCGCCACCAAGTACGGCGTGACGACCGGGCGGATGTACGCCGAGATGGCCACCCTGCGCGGCGACCCGAGCGACGGCCTGCCCGGTGTCGCGGGCGTCGGCGAGAAGACCGCGTCCGGCCTGCTCAGCCGCTTCGGCACCCTGACCGCGTTGCGCGAGGCCGCGGCGGACCCGTCGTCTGACCTCTCGCCGGGGCAGCGCAAGAAGCTGCTGGAGGCGTCGGACTACCTCGACGCCGCGCCGGTCGTCGTCACCGTGGCCCCCGACGCCCCGCTGCCCGACCTGCACGACACACTGCCCGCCACCCCGCCGGACCACGCGGCGCTGGTCGAGTTCGCCGCCAGATGGGGTGTGGAGAGCAGTGTTTCGCGAGTGGTGCAGGCGATGACGAAGGCGGCCGGCTGAGGTCCGCGAGAGCCGGAAGGCTCAGGCGGGCAACAGATCCTTCATGCTGTTCGCCCCGGTCTTCCGGAGAGCGTCCTGGCGCACGTCCGGGCACTGCTGCTTCATGGTCGCGTCCAGGTCGGCGTCGTCCAGACTGTCGCTGCCGCGCCGGGCGCCGGTGAGGATGCTGTCCAGCACCTGGCTCAGCCCCTCGCGGGTCGCCTCCTCGTCACCGGCCTGACCGCCCAGCAGCGCACCCTGCACGGACTCACAGGCCAGGGCGCCGAAACCCTCGGCCCCGGCCTGCTCCGCGGCCTTCTCCAGCTGCCCGTTCAGCTGGTCCAGCGTCTCCTGGGTGTCCACCGCGGCGGGGGAGGAGGCCGAGGTCTGCGGAACGGCGTCGGCCCGGTCCACCGGCTCCTCGTCGTCCCCACCGCAACCGGCCAGCAGCAGCACGGCCGCCGGAACCGCGACCGCGGCACGCAGAGCCGACCGCTTCGACCTCACCCGGAACATCACGTCGTCCTCCTCGGACATCGTCGAGCCTGTGGATCATCTGTGTGATCATCCCCTACCCAACGGGGCGCCCGGGACCGGCGCAACTCGGCGATCATGGACAAGCCGGGCAGGTGGACGCACCATGAATTGATCTCGCGGATGTCTGCGCGACGTGTGCTGGTCGCGTGGGAAGGGCCTGGAAACGCCACAGTGGCGCCGCCAAACTTGTCCAACCTTGTTGGGAAACACATGTCTATGTGGAGTTCTGGGCGTCAGTGGCTGCCGGCCGTCGTGGTCGCCGCCTGCCTGACCGCCCTCGTCCCGAGCCCGGCGCAGGCCGCCGCGGCCGAGATCTCGGCGTTCGACGCCGTCAATCAGTTCATCGGCACCGAGATGGACACGACACAGAACAAGAGCAACGACGCCTACGGCAACACCTACCCGGGTGCGAGCGTGCCGTTCGGCATGGTCCAGCCCAGCCCGACCACCTGGGGCGACGGCAACACCAACGTCAGCCAGAAGGGCGGCTACGAGTACACCGCCTCTCTCATCCGGGGTTTCGGCATGACCCGCTACTCCGGCACCGGCTGCACCGGGCGCTACGGTGGCTACGAATTCCCGACCATCCCGTACGCCGGGGAACTGACCGGCGGCGTGCTGCCCTCCAGTCCGGCCACGAACGTCAAGGACTACTACCTCCCGTTCAGCCACGACGACGAGACCTCGCAGCCGGGCTACTACGGCGTGAAGCTGGGCAACGGCGTGGAGGCCGAGCTCACCGCGTCGTCCCGCACCGCTGTGAGCCGCTACGACTTCCCGAAGAGCGGCGACTCGTCCCTCGTCCTCGACGTCTCCGGCCCGAACAACCGCACGTTCGGCAGCGAGGTCACGATCGACCCGGCCACCCGCACCGTCTCCGGCTGGATGTACGGCGTCGACGTCTGTGACAACGGCAACTACTACAAGGCCTACTTCTCCACCACCTACGACCACGACTTCGAGTCGTACGGCACCTGGACCGACGACACGATGACCGCCGGTTCCGCCCACGCCGTCAAGAGCAGCCAGGACGTCGGGGTGGACTACCGCCACGACACCGGTGCCTGGCTGACCTTCCAGCAGGGCGCGAAGGTCGTCGCCAAGACCGGTTTCAGTTACGTCAGCGTGGAGAACGCCGCGCTCAACCGCGAGACCGAGGTCGGCAAGGACGGTTTCAACGACGTCCGGGGTGACGCGAAGAAGCTGTGGAAGCAGGCCCTGGGCACGATCGACGCCGACGGCGGCACCACGGCGCAGCGCACGAAGTTCTACACCGCGCTGTACCACGCCTTCGGTAACCCCAACGTGCGTGAGGACGTCGACGGGCGGTACACCGGCTTCGACGGTGAGGTGCACACCGTCGAGAAGGGGCACCACTTCTACCGCAACATCAACTGGGCGGGATCCGGCTGGGACGCCTACCGCAGCCAGGTGCAGCTGATCGCGCTCACCTTCCCGCAGGTCGCGAACGACATCAACCGATCGGTCGTGGCGCTCACCGAGCAGAAGGGCACCTGGGCCCCCGGAGCCGCCCGCATGCAGGGCGACAACTACCAGGTCATCCTGGCCACCCTCGACGACATGGGCGCCACCGACTACGACCGTCAGGCCGCCCTGGACTCGATGAAGGCCACCCAGGTGCTCCCGGCCACGAAAACCTCACGTACGGACGGCTATCAGTACTTCGCCACCGGCATGATCGAGAACGCCAAGGGCGACTTCGCCACGTCCCGCGTGCTCGAGTACTCGGTCGACGACTTCGCGATCGCCCAGCTCGCACGGCGAATGGGGGACGACGGGGCGTACGCGTTCTTCTCGGCGCGCTCGCAGAGCTGGATGAACGTCTTCGATCCGGAGACCGGGCACGTGATGCCGCGCTCCCGCAGCGGTTTCGACCGCACGTTCGACCTGCGGGTGCGGGACGACCAGGCCGGGCGCGGCCAGTTCAACCAGTCCACCGGTTACCAGTACGGATGGATGGTGCCGCACAACCTGTCCACGCTGATCGAGAAGCGTGGCGGGGTGGCGAAGGCCACCGCGGAGCTGGACACGCTGATGCAGCAGCTCGACGCCGGCGCGTACACCCAGACCGGTAACTACCTGTCCAACCAGCCGGCTTTCGGCACGCCGTGGGTGTACAACTGGCTCCAGGCCCCGTCGAAGGGCACGGACGTGCTCTACCGCGCCGTCGAGGAGATGTACGACACCACGCCGTCCGGTCTGCCCGGCAACGACGACCAGGGCGCGCTCAGCGTCTGGTACGTCTTCGCGAATGTCGGCCTGTACCCGGCGATCCCCGGTACCGGTGACCTGGTGGTCAGCGGGCCGATGTTCGACCGGATCGTCGTCGAGCCGGTCGACGGTGAGCGCGTGATCAGGATCAATGCCCCCGGGGTGTCGAAGGGTGCCCGCTACGTGGCCGGGATGAAGGTCGACGGCAAGGCCCGGTCGAAGTCCTATGTCGACAGCGCCTTCGTGCGTTCCGGCGGCACGCTGGACTTCACGATGGCGTCCACCGCCGGCACCTGGGGCACCGCCGCCACCGACGTCCCGCCGTCGTACACCGAGGGTGCGGACGCGCGGAACAGCGTGGGTACCACGCCGGACGGTCAGGGCAACCTCGGCTCGCTCGACCTGAGCGACTGGTCGCTGTCGCGCGACGCCCTGGCCGCCGCCGGCCTCACTCCCGGAAAGGCGGTTCCCGGAACGGCCTTCACCTGGCCCTCGGCCGAGGTGGGGAAGCCGGACAACTGGATCCCGCACGGCCAGACCGTCACGGTGAGGCCCGGCGGGCAGGGCGGCTCGCTGTCGTTCCTCGGGCTGGCGACCAACGGGCCGGCCCGGGGCACGGCCGTGGTGACCTACACGGACGGCTCCACCCAGGACGTCCCGTTCTCGCTGAGCGACTGGGCGGCGAGCCCCGCCACCGGTGAGACCGCGGTGGTCACGCTGGCCGGTCGCAACAATGCCGACGGTACCGCCGGTACCGGCACGTTCCGCGTGTTCGCCTCTGCCCCGGTGGATCTCGACGCCTCGAAGACGGTGGCCTCGGTGACCCTGCCGGAGGGGACGGACAAGGGGATCATGCACGTGTTCGACGTCGCGGTGAGCTGACCGCACGCTGACGGCGGGTCCTGTCTCGGGGGCCCGCCGTCTGGCGTTCAGATCAGATCGGCCTGCCGGTTCAGGGTGCGCAGCACCCCGAGTACGGCGTCGGCGAGCCGGTCGGCGTCGTCGAGTTCGGTCAGGGGTTCCCGCCCGAAGGGCTCGCCGGCGGTCAGCCGGCTCAGGCGCAGGGCCTCGGGCCGGGGCAGGTGGAACTCCGCGGCGACGTCGTTCAGGGCGGCCCGGATGACGGCCGCGACGGTCTCGTCCGAGGCCTCCGCCAGCAGCACGCCGGCCCGGTCCAGCCAGCCCTGGTCGCCGTCGGGGGCGAGCTCGACCTCCTCGCTGAAGTGCGAGGAGACCTCCATCTCCAGCCACCAGACGGCGGGGTGGATGCCCTCGAAATCGTCGTAGGGCAGGTGCAGTGCCCGTTCCACGAAGTGCCGGGCCCTGGCCTCGTCGCCGGCCTCGAGGCGTGCGGCGGCCTTGGTCAGCAGGTTGCCGGCGGCCTCCTGCGAGGCCTCCGACTCGGCGGACAGCAGGGCCCCCGAGGCCTGGCGGGTGATGTTGAGATGACGCTCGGCGTGCTCGGTTCCGGGCACCACGAACTCTCCGATCTGCGCGGCGGGCGTGCGAGAGCCGCGCCGCTGCTCCCCGTTGTACCGGCCGTGTCGGTCGGCCTCCGGCAAGCCTAGCCGGGCCAGGCCGATCGTTGACTTTCCACGATGGAATGTGATTGATTTTCCGACATGGAAAGTAATCGTGCGGACGAGCTGACGATCATCGCCGAGATGCGGGCGGCCGCCGCCGACCGGCTGGTCACGCCGTGGTGGTACCACCCGGTGCTGGGGGCACTGCTGGGGGTCTACCTGGTCGCCTTCAGCCTGGGCGGCACCGTGGTCAGGCTGGTCGCCCTGGTCCTGTTCGGCGCGGCCTGCGCCGCGCTCGTCGACGTCTACCGCCGCTCCACCGGGGTCTGGGTGAACGGCCTGGACGCGGGGCCGGCCGGCCGGTGGGCCAAGGGGCTGGGGCTGGCGGTCCTCGTCCTCATGGTCGTGTCGGGTTCCCTCGCCTACTGGACCGGCCTGGTCTGGCCGGTCCTGGGCATCGCCGTCGTGGTGTTCGCCCTCACCGTCGTGCTCGGCCGCCGCTTCGACGAGGCGCTGCGGGCCCAGCTGCGGGCCGGGGCGTGACCGCCCGCTTCGACGAGCTGGTGCACGCGCCGAACCGCCTGCGCGTGTGCGCCTTTCTCGCCGCCACCACCAGCGCCGAGTTCGGTGTGCTGCGCGACCTGCTCGGGGTGGCCGACTCGGTGCTCAGCAAGCATCTGAAGGTGCTGCAAGACGCCGGCTACCTCACCGTGACCAAGCCGACCGGCCGGGGCCGGGTAAAGACCTGGGTGCAGCTGACGCCCGAGGGCCGGCGCGCCTACCTCGGTCACGTCGAGGCGCTGCGGAGCCTGATCAGCGATTGAGGTGATGGTCGTCGCCCTGATGAAACGCACCACACGGCAAGGGCATTACGTCACCGTCTCGGTCGACGGCGGCCGCTCGCGCGATGTGCCGGTGCAGGGGGAGAGGCCGGTGGCGGAGCGCATCAACGCGATCGTCAGCCGGGAGCTCGCCTCGGTCGGCAGCCTGCTCGACCTGACTGACCAGCTGGAGAAACCGGTGAACCGGAACCTTCCGCCGGGTGCGCCACCCGGTGGTCCGGGGCACTGAGGGGACCTGTCGTGTCCGCACCGGACCCGGCAGCCTGTGCTTGACTGAACGTCATGCAGCTGGTGCTGATCCGTCACGGCCAGTCCGTGAACAACGCCAACTACAGCGTGCACCTCCAGGCCACGGCCGGCGGCCGGCAGCAGAAGCAGACGGCAACGCAGGAGGGCGCCAGGATCGCCGAGGAGGTGACGCTCTACCCGAAGCGTGTCCCCGATCCGGTGCTCACCGACCTGGGCTCTCGCCAGGCCGGTGCTCTCGCGGCCGCCCAGGCCGCGGGCCGCCTTCCCTTCACCCCCACGCATCTGTACGCCAGCCCCATGCTCCGCGCCGTCCAGACCGCTCGCCCGCTGTCCGCTGCCACCGGCCTGCCGGTCCTGCTGCTGCCAGACGCCCACGAGGTCGGGGGCGTGCAGCAGGTCGACCCGATCACCGGGGAGCGCACGGCCGTGCCCGGCGCGACGCTCGAAGAACTGCGGCGGCACGGCGGCGACGTGGTGCCGCAGCCCGGGGTGTTCCCGGCCGCCGGCCGGCCCTGGCACGGCGGGTTCGAGCCGGAGCTGGAGGCCGCGTTGCCGCGCGCCCGGCGGGTGCTGTCGGGCCTGCTCGGCACGCACCGGCACGACGACGTGGTGGCGCTGGTCAGTCACCAGTTCTTCGCCCAGTTCCTGCTCGCCGCCGCGCTCGGCTGGGACTCGCCACCCTGGCGGCGCTTCCGGGTGGACAACACCGGTCACGTGTCACTGCGGATGGAGCACGGCGAGGCCGTGGCCGAGTGGGTGAACCGTGTCGATCATCTCGCCCCGGCGGACGTGAGCAACTGACCTGCCCGAACGGCCCGCCGCTGCGTCACACTGGCCCGGTGAGCTCGATCCTGTACCGCTACGCCCAGCTGCCCGAACCCGCCTTCAAGCACGACGACCTGCCGCGCCGCTGGGCGGTGCTGGTCCGCGACGGAGTGATCGCCCGGATCGAGCCCTGCCCCCTGCCGGGCGGTAGCACGGCCGAGGCCGAGGCCGACGAGATCGTCGACCTGAACGGCGCCCTGCTCCTGCCCGGCTTCGTCGACGCCCACGCCCACGTCACCGACACCGGCCTGCTGCTGGCAGGCGTGGACTGCTCGGCGGCGCGGTCGGTCACCGAGATCCTCGACGCCGTCGCCGCGGCGGCGGCCGCCGCCCCGGGCCGGCCGGTGCTCGGGCACGGCTGGGACGAGCTGCTGCTGACCGGGAACCGGCCCCCGACGGCGCAGGAACTGGACAACGCGAGCGGCGGCGCGGTCGTCTACCTGTCCCGCGTGGACGTGCACTCGGCCGTCGTCTCTGGCGCCCTGGCCGACCTGGCACAGCTGAAAGAACTTGAGGGCTGGGACGACTCGGGCCGGGTGGAGCGGGACGCCCACCACGCCGCCCGGCACGCGACCCGGTTCGGCATGCCGCAGGAGCGGCGTCGCGAGCTCCAGCTGCTGGCCCTGCGGCACGCCACAGCGCAGGGCCTGATCCAGGTGCACGAGATGTCCGCGCCGCACATCGCCCCCGACGAAGACCTGCTGGATCTGCTGGACCTGCCCGCGTCCGGTGAGCCGGACCTGCCCGAGATCGTCGCCTACCGGGGCGAACTCGCCGCCGACGAGGCGGCGGTGCGCGGCGTGCTGGAGCGTTTCGGCGGGAGGCTGGCCGGCCTGGCGGGCGACCTGATGATGGACGGCTCGTTCGGCTCGCGCACCGCCGGTCTGCACACCGACTACGAAGACGCCCCCGGGCACCGCGGCCATCTCTACGCCGATGCCGGCCAGGTGCACGATCATCTCGTCGCCTGCACGAGAGCCGGTGTGCAGGGCGGGTTCCACGTGATCGGCGACGCGGCGGTGGCCGAACTGGTCAAGGGCCTGCGGCAGGCGGCCTGGACCCTGGGGGACGACGCGGTGGCCGCCGCCACGCACCGTCTGGAACATGTCGAGGGCATCAGCGACGACGACATCCTGACCCTCGCCGACCTCGACGTGATCGCCAGCGTGCAGCCGGCTTTCGACGCGACCTGGGGTGGCTACGGGCAGATGTACGCGCTGCGGCTGGGGGCCTGGCGCTCGCAGGGCCTGAACCCGTTCCTGACGATGCTGCGCTCCGGCGTCAATCTCGCCTTCGGGTCGGACAGCCCGGTGACGCCGTTCGCTCCCTGGGAGGGTCTGCGGGCCGCCCTCACCCACCACAACCCGGCCCAGCGTCTCGACCTGCGCACCGCGATCGAGGCGCACACCATCGGCGGTCTGCGGGCCGCCCGGCGTCCGGCGCCGGCGACCATCCGGGTCGGTGAGGGTGACCCGGCCACCTTCGTCGCCTGGGACTCCCCGGGCATCCGGGTGGCCGCCGCGTCCGAACACCCCTCGCCACTGGCCGCTCTCACCGAGGAGCTCAAGGGCGGTGACGCGGTTCCCCGCCTGGTGCCCCTGCGGGACTCCGGGCCGGCTGCGTGAAAGGCCAGTGCTTGAAGGGCAACTGCTTGAGGACGACGATGAGCCCGGAACGCGCTCCTCGTCGTCCTCAAAGCACCCTGGACGAAGCGCCCGTCACCGTGCGGCGGCGAACCCGGGAACCGCTCTGCGGGAACGTAGTTCGTCCTCGGTGTAGCGGCTGGCCCGGCGGTGCCACTCGAGGATCCCGGACATCCAGTTCTTCAGGTGATCGGCATGGCGGTGCAGTGCGGCGGCCACCTCGGGGCCGAGGTCCAGCTCGGTGACCAGCGCGGGCAGGTCGTGGTCGGCGATCAGGGTGAACTGCCGCATCCGGGCGGTCATCAGATCGTTCACCAGGCCCACGGCGGTGAGCCGGTCGGTGCGCAGGAACTGCTCCAGCACGAAGACGAGATTGTGTACCTCGCCCTCGAACTCGATCTCCTTCTGGTAGGAGAACACGTCGTTGAGGAAGCAGGCGTAGTCCTGTGCGGCGGTGTCGAGCTCCCGCAGCACCCGGTGGCCGAACAGCTGCTCCGGCACCACCTCGGCGTGGGTGAACCGGGACAGGGCGATGGTCAGGTCGGAACCGAAGGTGCGGCGCCGCATCTCGACGTAGTCCACCGGATCGGGCACCCGGTGCTGTACCTGGTTGGCCAGTTCCCAGATCCAGCCGGCGGTCATCGCCCGCACCGCCCGGCGCAGCCGTTCCCGGGCCGAGGTGGGCATCGGGCCGGTGGTGCGCCGCCACAGGTCGGCCAGACCGCGCTCCAGCGGGTCGAGCGGCTCCGGGGTGGTGGTTCCGCCGAGCGGCATGAACAGGCCGAGCCGCTCGTGACAGGCCCTGGCACCGGCCAGGTTCCGGGTGTTCCCGAACACGACCGGGAAGTAGTCGTCGCCGTAGGTGCCCCAGGACAGCCAGTCCGAACTGAGGTCCAGCTGCTCGGGTGACGCGTCGGGATGGATCATCGCCGCACAGTGCGCCAGATCCATTCCGGTGAAACCCGATTCGTCCCAGATTCCGGGAATCCCCGCCGCCGGTCCGAACATCCCGGCTCGGCGCGACCATTCGAGGTTGTGACGCCGTGCGCCGGCCAGATGACCGCTGGTGCGCACCGGGTAGGGCATGTGGAAGTCCGGCAGGGGCAGGTGGCCCACCGGGGCGAACAGGGCGTGCGCGAACTGGCGCGTGCGCACCCGGGTTCCGGATCCCGAGAACAGCTGGGCAGCAGCAGATCCCAGACCACCGGCACCGGTCGGCAGCGACCAGGTGGCCGTCTGTGCCTCGTGGTTCATGTACCGGCTGGAACGCGCGTGCCACTCGTGGCCGCCCGCCTGCCAGTCCTGGAGGCCCTGGACGTACGCGGTGACGGCGGCGACCTCCTGCGGCAGCGCGCCGGTGAGCAACGCCGGAACCTCGGTCAGGGCGGTGTTCTCGAACTGCTGGAGCCGGGAGGTGAGCAGATCGTTGACCAGTTCGGCGGAGCGCTGGGTGGCGCAGTTCAGGAACTTCTCGAAAATCAGCACAGCATTGGAGTTCTCGCCCTCCTCCTCGACCTCGCGCTGGTAGGAGAAGAGGTCGTTGCGCAGGTGCACCGCGTCGGAGAAGGTGTCGGCGAGAACCCGTAGCGGGCGGCGTCGCGCCAGCCGGGCCGGCAGCTCGTGGTTGACCACCTCGACCAGGTTGGCCGACCACGGCGCCCCGCCCACGCGCCGCCGCATCTGGATGTACTCGATCGGGTTGGCGATCCGGCCGGCGTCGATGTTCTGGAGCTCCCACATCGACTCGACCAGCAGATTGTGGGTACTGGTGCTGAACCGGCGGCGCCAGGCAGTTGACATCGACGGTGTGGTGCGGGCCCAGAGGTCGGCCAGCCCGGCCTCGGCCGGGTTCTGCGCGTCCTGCGGGGGAGGGCCCTCGGCCGGCATGAACGCCCCGAGCCGGTCGAGGTAGGCCCGGGCCCCGTCGAGATCCCTTGAATACTTGAACGATTCGAGGAAGTGGTCGTCGAAGAAGAACACCCACACATACCACTCGGTGATCAGGTCGAGCATCGGCGCGTCGCAGTCCGGATGGGTGTAACCGCACATCAGCGCGTAGTCCATGCGGGCCAGCGCGGGTTCGTCCCACACCGGGGTGCCGTCGGCGCCCCGGGCGTCGAGCATGCCCATGTGCCGGGCCCAGTGGGTGCTGTGGGCCCGGGCGTGCTCCACGTTCGGGTTCAGGCGGGCCGGGTGCGGAAGGTAGAAGTGCGGGAGAACGAACGACCGGGTGGTCGGGTCGGACACCGGGTACCCCCTCGGGATCGGGACGATGTCGTCACGAGCAGTAGTGATTAGAACGGCATGTGAGCGGAACTGTCCAGTCCGGATGCGGCGCGTCGACCTGTGCGTACGGGCGGGAAACCTCAGCGTGAACATGGGTTTCATGGGAGGTGCAGGACCCTGCCGGGATCTGGCGAAGGCCTTGCCGAATGGTGCGATTCATTGTTTCATGGTCAGGCCAGCACGCAGCGTGACGGCCTGAATCTCCGGCCGAGCTGCCCATCTGCTGCCGAACCGCCTCTGCGACAGGCGGAACCACCCACCTGCTAGGAGAGACATGACTGTCAGCCAGCCGGTCGAGCCCGAAGCCGCCACGCTCGATCCCCGCACCAGTCTCGATGTGGCCTCGGCCCGTAACCTGGCCACCACCACCAAGTCCGTGCCGCAGATGCAGTCGATCACCTCGCGCTGGCTGTTGCGCGTGCTGCCCTGGGTCCAGGCCGACGGCGGGGTGTTCCGGGTGAACCGGCGGGCCACCTATGCCCTCGGCGACGGGCGGGTGCAGTTCGTCAGCGAGGGGTCCCAGGTCCGGGTGATTCCCCAGGAGCTGACGGAACTGCCGCTGCTGCGCGGATATCAGGACGAGGGCGTGCTCGCCGCCCTGGCCTCACGGTTCGAGCAGCGCGAATATGCTCCTGGTGAGGTAATTTTCGCTGCGGGGTCACCGGCCGACACCGTCGGGCTGATCGCCCACGGCAAGGTGCAGCAGGTCGGCGACGGCGTGTACGGCGACGAGACCGATCACGGAATCATCGCCGACGGCGATCATTTCGGCGGTCACGTGTTCGCCGATGCCGGCCGCACCTGGGAGTTCACGCTGCGGGCGGTGACCGCGGTCACCGTGCTGCTCCTGCGCCGGCAGTCGTTCGACGAGCTGAACGGGGAGGCCGGGGGACTGCGGGCGCACATCCAGCGCCGCACCGTGGAGTCCGGCCGGCCGCAGAACGAGCACGGCGAGGCGGCGATCGACCTGACCTCGGGCCAGGACGGCGAGTACGAGCTGCCCCGCACGTTCGTCGACTACGAACTCGCGCCCCGGGAGTACGAGCTGAGCGTGGCCCAGACCGTGCTGCGGGTGCACAGCCGGGTGGCCGACCTCTACAACAAGCCGATGAACCAGACCGAGGAGCAGCTGCGTCTGACGGTGGAGGGCCTGCGCGAACGGCAGGAGCACGAGCTGGTCAACAACCGCGACTTCGGTCTGCTGCACAACGCCGACCTGGGTCTGCGGGTGCAGGCCCGGCAGGGGCCGCCGACCCCGGACGACTTCGACGAGCTGCTCAGCCTGGTCTGGAAGGAGCCCGCCTGCTTCCTGGCCCATCCGCGCACGATCGCCGCGTTCGGCCGGGAGTGCACCCGTCGCGGTGTGTATCCGCAGCTGAGCGAGCTCTTCGGGCACCAGGTGCCGTCCTGGCGCGGCGTGCCGGTGCTGCCCTGCAACAAGATCCCGATGAGCCGGGCACGCACCAGCTCGGTGTTGCTGCTGCGCACCGGCATGGAGAACCAGGGCGTGGTCGGCCTGCACCAGACCGGGCTGCCCGACGAGTACCAGCCGGGCCTGAACGTGCGGTTCATGGGGATCGACGACAGGGCGGTCATCTCCTACCTGGTCAGCGCCTACTACTCGGCCGCTGTGCTGGTGCCCGACGCGCTGGCCGTGCTGGAGAACGTCGAGGTCGGACGGGAGGGCTGAGATGACCCCGCCCGGTTCGCCCGGTCCGCCCGTCACCAGTCTGGAGCGCCGCGCGGCGCGGAACCTGGCCACCACCACGAAGACCGCGCCGCGGTCGGCGTCCACGACCCCGCGGTGGCTGTTGCGCGAACTGCCCTGGAAGGCACTGGAAGCCGGTACCTACCGGGTCAACCGGCGGCGCCGTCGCCCGGTGCGCGACGGGCTGGTGGTCTTCGACCGCACCGGCCCGGAGCCCCGGGTGGTGCCGGCCGGCCTGGCCCGGCTGCTGCCGCTGGCCGGGTTCGCCGGCGGAGCCGAACTGGATTCTCTGGCAGCGGTCTTCGAGCCGTCCGAGGTGGACGCCGGCAGCCTGCTGGCCGAACAGGGGACGCCGGTGGAGACCTTCGTGCTGATCGAGCGGGGGACGGTGACCCGCAGCGAGACCGGTGATTTCGGCGTCCCCGCGGTGACCGCTCTGCTGGGGCCGGGTGAGCAGATCGGTGCCGATCTGCTCACCCGGGCCGACGCCCGCTGGGCGTTCACCGCCCGGGCGCAGACCCGCTGCCGTCTGCTGACGGCGCCGGCGGTCCGGGTGCGGGAGCTCCTGGACACGGCTCCGGCGCTGCGGGAACACCTGGCCGCGGCCCCGCCCGGGGGTCGGGTGAACAAGCACGGCGAGAGCGAGATCGCTCTGGCCTCAGGACATTCCGGCGAGACCACACTGCCGGCCGGGTTCGCCGACTACGATCCGGCGCCGGTGGAGTACGACCTGACGCTCGCGCAGACCCGGCTGCGGGTGCACACCCGGGTCGCCGACCTGTACGGCGAGCCGATGGACCAGACGCGTGAGCAGGTGCGGCTGGTGGTGGAGGCACTGCGGGAACAGCAGGAGCGGGATCTGGTGGCCCACCCGGAGTGCGGACTCCTGGCGAATGTGGACGCGGCCCAGCGGGTTCCGGCCCGCACCGGACCGCCCACCCCGGCGGACCTGGACGAGCTGCTCAGCCGCCGCCGCAGCACCGCCTTCTTCCTGGCCCATCCCCGGGCGATCGCCGCGTTCCGGCGGTGCTGCACGGCGGCCGGGCTGTACCCGGGCCAGACCCGGGGGCACACCGCCTGGCGCGGGGTGCCGATCCTGCCGAGCGACAAGATCCCGGTCGGCGCGGACGGCGCCACCTCGATCCTGGCCCTGCGCACCGGGGCGGATGACGGCGGGGTGGTCGGGCTGCGCCCGGCCGAGCTGCCCGACCAGCTGGAGCCGGGCCTGAGCCTGCGCCGGGAGGGCATCGACCACTCGGCCGTCATCACCTATCAACTCAGTGCCTACCACGGGGTGGCCGTGCTGGTGCCCGACGCCCTGGGCGTCCTGGACTGTGTGGAGGTCGGACGATGACGGCAGACATGACGACAGGCGCGACGACGGGTGACGGGCTCGACCGGGAGGCGCTGGACCACCTGGAGACGGCACGGGTGCGGGTGGAGCCGGCGTTGCGCGCGGCACTCGGCCGGTTGCCCGGAAGGGTGCGTCCCGTAGCTCTTTACCACTACGGCTGGTCGGACGCCGAGGGGCGCGAGTGCGACACCGGCCGGGGCAAGGCGTTGCGGCCCGCCCTCACCCTGCTGTCCGCGGCGGCGGCCGGTGGTGACGGCGCCGGCCGGGACGAGCGGGTGCTCGCGGCGGCGGTGGCCGTCGACCTGGTGCACAACTTCTCCCTGGTGCACGACGACGTGATGGACGGCGACCTGACCCGGCGGCACCGGCCCACGGTGTGGAGCGTGTTCGGGGTGGGGCCGGCGGTGCTGGCCGGGGACGCCCTGCTGACGCTGGCACTCCAGACCCTGGCTCCGGCCCCGGCGGCCGCGGCGGCGGTCGCCGACGCCGTGCAGGAGCTGATCCTGGGCCAGATCCAGGACCTGGCCCTGGAGCGCCGGGACTCGGCCACCCTGACCGAGTGCCTGGCGATGGCTGCGGCCAAGACCGGGGCACTGCTCGGATGCAGTTGCGCGCTGGGCGCTCTCGCGGCCGGGGCGCCGGACGGGCGGGTCCGCCTGCTCGGCCGGGTGGGCCGCGACCTGGGGCTGGCCTTCCAGCTCACCGACGACGTGCTGGGCATCTGGGGCGATCCGGCGGTCACCGGCAAACCGGCCGGGGCCGACCTGCGGGCCCGCAAGAAGTCGCTGCCGGTGGTCGCCGCCCTCGCCTCGGGCACCGCGGCCGGCCGGGAACTGGCCCGGGTGTACCGGTCCCGGCAGGAGCTGGGGCCGGACGAGGTCGCCCGGGCGGCCGCTCTGGTGCGGGAGGCGGGCGGCCGGGACTGGGCGCTGGAGCGGGCCGGGGATCTGCTGGGCGACATCGAGAAGACCCTGGACACCGGTGATCTCGACGAGTCCGGGGTGCCGGGCCTGCGGTCACTGGCCCGGCTCTGCGTGGACCGGCGGTTCTGAGATGCCCACCGGCCGAACCGTTCTGCTGCCCTCGCCCCGCGCCTTCTGCGCGGGCGTGGAGCGGGCGATCTCCGTGGTCGAGGAGCTGCTCGACCAGCACGGCCGGGTGCACGTGCGCCGGCAGATCGTGCACAACCAGCAGGTGATCGCCGGGCTGGAGGCCAGGGGAGCGGTTTTCGTGGACGAGCTGGCCGAGGTGCCGGACGGCGCGGTCGTGGTGTTCTCGGCCCACGGCGTCTCGCCGGCGGTGCGGCACGAGGCCGCCGGGCGGGCCCTGCCTGTGGTCGACGCCACCTGCCCGCTGGTGGCCCGGGTGCACGCCCGGGCCGTGGACGGGGTGGGCCGGGGCGACACCATGATCCTGATCGGCCACGCCGGGCACGAGGAGGTCGAGGGCGTGATGGGCGAGGCCCCCGGGCGGATCGTGCTGGTCGAGACGGTGGACGACGTGGAGCGGCTGCGGGTGCCCGACCCGGCGCGGGTGGCGTACCTGACCCAGACCACGCTGTCGGTGCGGGAGACCGCGCGGATCGTCGCCGCGCTGCGGGCCCGGTTCCCGCTGCTGCGCGGCCCGGCCACCGACGACGACATCTGCTACGCCACCACCAACCGGCAGAACGCGCTGATCGCGGTGCTGGCCGAGGCCGACCTGGTGCTGGTGGTCGGTTCGGCCAACTCGTCCAACGCGCGGCGCCTGGTCGAGACCGCGCACGAGCACGGGGTGCCGGCCCACCTGATCGACGGGCCCGGCCGGATCGACCCCGCATGGCTGGACGGCGTGGAGGTGATCGGCCTGACCGCGGGCGCCTCGGCCCCGCCCGGCACGGTGGACGAGGTGCTCACCCGGCTGGCCGCCCACGGGCCGCTGACCGTGGAGGAACGTGTGCTGACCCGGGAGACCACCCGGTTCCGGCCGGTGCGGGAAGGTTCGGCGCACGGATGACATTGCGCCGTAAGTCTTCCTGAAAATCATGGCTTCTGCGATGATTCTTCCGTGCGAACGAGTCAGAGTGCGCTGATCCGTCTGGACCCGGCCGAGGTCCGGCGGGCCCGTGCGCTCGCCCGCCGGGCCGGGCGTCCCATCGTGCGCCTGGCCACCACCCACACCACGGTCTCGGTCGAGCGGGCCACGGTGCGGCTGGCCGGGCTGGAGGGGGCCGACGCCGAGCGGGTGCCCTGGGTGAACCGCCTGGTCGACGCGGTGCGGCAGGAGACCGGTCTGGAACACGGTGCGGCACTGCCCATCTGGGATGCTCTGGTGCGCGGCCAGGCTCCCGACCTGCTCACCCTGGCGCAGAAGGCGGCCACCGGCGGCGGGGGGTTCCGCATCCCGGCCGGGCGCGACCTGATCCGGGCGCGGGCCGCCGCCCGCAAGGCCGTCGGGGTCGGCATCCGCCGTATCGACAGCGCCCGTAAGCAGCGGGAGCGCCTGATCCGCCGGCACGGTGACGCACCCCGTCGCCCGTGGATCTACCTGATCGTGGCCACCGGCGACATCTACGAAGACATTCCGCAGGCCTGTGCCGCGGCCCGGGCCGGTGCCGACGTCATCGCCGTGATCCGTTCCACCGGGCAGAGTCTGCTCGACTACGTGCCCGAGGGCGCCACCCGCGAGGGCTACGCCGGCACCTACGCCACGGGTGAGAACTTCCGGCTGATGCGGGCGGCTCTCGACGAGGTGAGCCGCGAACTGGGCCGTTACGTGCGGCTCACCAACTATGCGTCCGGCCTGTGCATGCCCGAGATCGCCGCGCTGGCGGGCATGGAGCGTCTCGACATGATGCTCAACGACTCGATGTACGGCATCCTGTTCCGCGACATCAACCCCGTGCGCACGTTCGTCGACCAGCGCTTCAGCCGCCAGATCCACGCCCGCGCGGGCATTGTGATCAACACCGGCGAAGACAACTACCTCACCACGGCCGACGCGGTCGAGGCCGCGCACACCGTCACGGTGTCGCAGCTGCTCAACGAGTTCTTCGCCCGCGAGGCCGGGCTGCCCGACGAGCTGATGGGCCTGGGGCACGCCTTCGAGATCGATCCGGCCGTGCCGCAGTCGTTCCGACTGGAGCTGGCGCACGCCCTACTCGCCCGCACACTGTTCCCCACGGCCCCGCTGAAGTGGATGCCGCCCACCCGGCACATGACCGGCGACGTGTTCCGGGGCTACCTGCTCGACGGGTTCTTCAACCTGGCGGGGGCGCTCACCGGGCAGGGCATCCTGCTGGTCGGCATGATGACCGAGGCGGTGGTCACGCCCTGGCTGTCCGACCGTGACCTGGCCCTGGCCAACGTGCGTTACGTGCTCGACGCCTGCGAGGGGCTCACCGAGGATTTCCGGCCCCCACCCGACGGTTTCATCGCGACCCGGGCCCGGCACGTGCTGGGTGAGGCGATCGGGCTGCTGGAGCGCATCGTCGACGAGAGCCTGCTCACCGCGATCGGCGACGGCACGTTCGCCGGCATGCGCCGCCCCTCCGACGGTGGGCGAGGGCTCGACGGCGTGGTGAAACGCGCTGAAGGATATGTGAATCCGGCTGTCGAGGCGCTGGAGGGGTCACCGTGAGCGCTGCGGACAGCCCGCGTCTGGTGCGGCCCTACGGCGACACCACGGGCGACGGCATGGTGCAGGTGTCGTTCACGCTTCCGGTCCCGGCCGGAAAACTGGCCGAGGGAGCGGCTTCCCAGCTGGCGACGGCGATGGGGATCGACCCGGCGATGGTGGTGCACTCCCGGGCGGTCGGGCCGGAGCACACCTTCTTCGTGGTCTACGGGCCGGTGCGGCACCTGGTCGACCTGTCGGCGGTCACCGTGACCGAGCGAGATTACCCGCTGCTGTCGCCGAAAGAGGTGAACAGCGTGATCCGCGGCGGGATGCGGCGCAAACTGGTGGTTCTCGGTGCCTGCGTGGGCACCGACGCACACACCGTGGGCATCGACGCCATCCTCAACATCAAGGGATTCGCGGGTGAGAAGGGCCTGGAATATTACCGGGAGATGCGGGTGGTGAATCTCGGTGCCCAGGTGGCTGTTCCGCAGCTGGTCGAGCGGGCGCGGGGCGAGAAGGCCGACGCGGTACTGATCTCCCAGGTGGTCACGCAGAGAGACGCCCACCTGACCACGACCCGCGAGGTGGCCGCGGCGTTCTCCGAGGCCTATCCCGCCGGGCGCCGGCCGCTGCTGGTTGCCGGCGGCCCGCGGTTCGACGAGAACGCAGCCGGAGCCCTCGGCGTGGACCGCGTCTTCGGCCGGGGCACCACGCCGGGCGAGGTGGCTTCCTATCTTGCGCATGCCCTGGCGGGAGGCGGGGGCAAGGCGGAACGGGGTGAGGGCGGCACGGGGTGAGGGCGGCGCGGGGTGAGGGCGGCGCGGGTTGAGGACGGCGCGGGTTGAGGACGGCGCGGGGTGAGGACGGCGCGGGGTGAGGACGATGTGGGCAGGCGGGCCGGAGCGGGCGTGGCGTTGAGGTCGGACGGTGGGGCGTGGCAACGGCGGGGTAGCGGCTGGGCAACGACGGGGCGGGGGCGGAACAACGGTGGAACGGCGGCGGGGCGGCGACGTGGCGGCGGCGTGGCCGGCGACGGGCACGGAGCGAGCGAGGAGTGGCGACCATGGGCAGAAGGCCGGCGGAGTGACCGGGCGGGAGACGGGCGGGGCCGGCGGTGCGGGCCCTCGCGAGGAAGCAGCCCAGGGGGCGGAGGTGGGTGACGGGCGGCTGGGGCTCGTCGTCGTCCACAAGCGGTACGTCAGCGCGGCGCAGGCGCACTACGCGGGCGATCTGGTGGACGGCGCCTTCGGCCTGGCCTGCTTCGGTGACGTGGCTACCGAGATCTGCATCCGCACCGACGGGGACGAGGGGCTGTTCGCCTCGTACACGTCCGTGCAGTTCCTGGCGCCGATCCGGGCCGGTGACGTGCTGGAGACGTCCGGAACGGTGATCCGGGTGGGCCGGCGCTCGCGGGAGATCGAGTTCGTGGCGGCTGTGATCTGCCGGGGCCGACCCGACCTGGGCACGTCGGCGGCGGAGGTTCTGGAGCCGCCCGTCGTCGCGATCCGGGCAGTCGGTACGGTGGTGGTGCCCGGAAGGTGAGAACCCCACGCTTGTAATTACTTTAGGTCGACACGCCGTTACCGAGAGAAACGGTCCGTTCGGCCGATCTGCACTACAGTCTCACAGGTAACGTCCTGACCTGCGGGGACCCTGTAAAGTCGCAGGTCAGAGGCCCGAATTGTCGACCGGCCCGGAGTTCACTAGCCTCGACGGCGCAATCGACGCGTTACGCAGCGATTGCCAGGGACGTCGGCCGGGGCCGCGCGCTCAGTAGACAACGGTGTTGTCCGTGCATCCAGTGCGGGCAACGGCGGTCCGAAGGGCACAGCGGTCCCGGCCGGACACCTGCCGGTTCGACAAGTAGGTAACGCTGGTCTCGGTTGGCCTTCACGCCAGGCGGTCCGTCCTCGGCCAGCGCCCGTTCAGTCCCCCGGCGGGCTCCCGTACTCTTGCGGGATGAGCGAATCGGCCGTGGTCGGCCCCGGTATCGGCAGCACCACGGGCCGTGAGGACCGGACCGACCCGGCCGTCCTCACCCGCGAACCCTCCGGCTCCGGCGAGGCATCCGTCGCCGAGGCATTGGCCGCCGAGACCTCTGTCACTGAGGCATCCGCCGCGGGCGATGAGCCCGCCGGCTCGTCCGGCTCCGTGACCGAGAGCACCCTCACCGTCGCGCCCACCGCTGTGACCGATGGCAGGCCCGGCGTCGCCGCCACGGCCAACGCAACCGCCAACGCAACCGCCAACGCGACCGCCAACGCGACCGGGGCCGCGACAGCGACGCCCCGCCCCGCCCCTCCCCGGCGCGGACTGCGCGCGGCCGGTCCCGCTCTGGCCGGCTCCTTCCGCACGCCCAGGGGCCGGCTGGCCTGGGCCCGGCTGGTGCTGGCCGGGGTCAGCGGGTTCGTGCTCTACCTGGCCTTCCCGGGCATCGACATCTGGCCCCTGGCCCCGGTCGGCGTGGCCGGCCTGATGATCGCGACGCTCGGCGTCAGCAAGAAGTTCGGCGCGCTCCTCGGTCTCGTCTTCGGCGTGGTCTTCTTCCTGCGCCTGATCCCGTGGATCGGCATCTACGTGGGCGCCCTGCCGTGGATCGCGCTCAGCGTGGTCGAAGCCGTCTACCTGGCCGTGATGGGCGCCTTCCTGCCCGGCGTCTGGCGGGTCCGCCGGACCCGCGCGGGCCTGGCCGGGCTGCTCCTGGCCTCCGGCGGGATCTGGGTGGCCCAGGAGGCCGTGCGCGGCCGCTGGCCTTTCGGCGGCTTCCCCTGGGGCCGCCTGGCTTTCTCCCAGTCCGACGCCCCGACCGCGGCCCTCGCCTCGTTCGGCGGCGCCCCGCTGGTCTCCTTCGCCGTGGCGGTGGCCGGCACCCTGCTGGCCGTAGCGGTGGTGTCCGCGGTCGCCGCCGTCCGGGCCAACCAAGCCGTCCGGGCCGACCAGGCCGACCAGGCCTACCAAGCCGACCAAGCCGACCGGGCCGACCGGGCCGACCGGGCCGACCGGGCCGACCGGGCCGACCAGGCCGACCAGGCTGTCGGGGCCGGCCGGGCCGGCGTCGTGCGGCGTCTGGTGCTGCCGGCCACGGGTCTGGTCGCGGCGCTCGCCGTGATGGGGTTCGGCGCGCTGATCCCCCTGCCCACGGACGGCGACAGCACCACCCGCGTGGCCGCCGTGCAGGGCAACGTGCCGCGGGCCGGGCTGGACTTCAACTCCCAGCGCCGTGCCGTGCTCGACAACCACGTGCAGGCCACGCTCGACCTGGCCGCCCGGGTGCGGTCGGGGGAGACCGAACAGCCCGACGTGGTGCTCTGGCCGGAGAACGCCAGCGACATCGACCCCTACCTGAACGCCGACGCGGCCGCCGAGATCAGCGGCGCCACCGACCAGATCGACGCGCCGGTCCTGGTCGGCGCCGTGGTGCAGGGCCCGGGTGAGTACGTGTCCAACACCGGCATCGTCTGGCGCCCCGGCGAGGGCGCCGGCACCGGCGACGACAGCACCTACGTCAAACGGCACCCCGCCCCGTTCGGCGAGTACATGCCCTACCGCGGCTTCTTCCGGCTGTTCAGCGACAAGGTCGACCTGATCAGCAGCGACTTCATCTCCGGCGACAAGCTGCGCGACGACCCGGTCGGCGTGATGCGGATGGGCGACGTCCAGGTCGGCGACGTGATCTGCTTCGAGGTGGCCTACGACGGGCTGGTGCGCGACGCCGTGAAGGCCGGCGCCACCATGCTCGCGGTGCAGACCAACAACGCCACGTTCGGCTACACCGACGAGAGCGTGCAGCAGCTGGCCCAGTCCCGGCTGCGGGCCATCGAGTCGGGCCGCACCGTGGTGAACATCAGCACGGTCGGCGTCAGTGGCATCATTCTCCCCGACGGAACGGTGGTCGAGCGTTCCGGCCACTACACCCAGGAGGTGCTCGAGGCGACGGTCCCGCTGCGGTCCGAGCAGACGATCGCCACCCGGGTGGGTGAGTGGCCGGAGTGGATCCTGACCGCGCTCGCGCTCGGCCTGGTGATCGGTACCGGGGTGGTCGCCCGGCGCGGCCGCCGCACGCGCGCCCAGAGCACCATCAACAGCTGAGAGAGGCGATCCTCCCCGTATGACGACGCAGGCCCGGTCCGGCCGGGTACTGGTGATCATCCCGACGTACAACGAGCTGGAGAACCTGCCGCTGATCCTGCGCCGGCTGCGCAGCGCGGAACCCTCCGCCCACGTACTGGTCGCCGACGACAACAGCCCCGACGGCACCGGCGAGCTCGCCGACAGCCTGGCCGCGGCCGACGATCATGTCCACGTGCTGCACCGGGAGGGCAAACAGGGCCTGGGCGCCGCCTACATCGCCGGCTTCCACTGGGGCCTGGAGCACGGCTACGACGTCATCGTCGAGATGGACGCCGACGGCTCGCACCCGCCCGAGCAGCTGCCCGACCTGCTCGACCGGGTGGACGCCGGCGCCGACCTGGCGATCGGCTCGCGCTACGTGGCGGGCGGCAGCTCGGTGAACTGGCCACGGCGCCGGCGCCTGCTCAGCTGGGGCGCCAACGTGTACGTGGCCCTGGCCCTGAACCTGCACATCAAGGACTCCACCGCGGGCTTCCGCGCGTTCCGCAGCACCGCCCTGGAGAAGCTCGGCCTGGACCGGGTCAACTCGCAGGGTTACTGCTTCCAGGTCGATCTCACGATGCGCACGATCCGGCGGGGTCTGCGCGTGGACGAAGTGCCCATCACGTTCGTTGAACGAGAGCACGGGACGAGCAAGATGGACCAGGCGATCGTGGTGGAGGCGTTGTGGCGAGTGACTCGGTGGGGCATCCGGTACCGGAGCACCCAGGTGGTGAGGCAGGTCCGCAAGCTGGGCCGTACGTCCGGCAGCAGCCGGGGCGACAGCGGCAGCAGCAGCGCCGGGGCTCCGGCCGACTGAGGTGGATCCTGGCGGCGGTCCTGCTGCTGCCGGTGCTGGAACTGTTCGTGGCGATCGAGGTCGGCCGCGCCGTCGGCGCTCTCGCGGTGTTCGGCCTGCTGGTGCTGATGTCGGTGCTGGGCGCGTTCGTGGTCCGGCGACAGGGCAGCGCCGCCTGGCGGGCGGTGAACGCCGCCGCCCGCACCGGCACCCCGCCCAGTCGTGATCTGGCCGACGCTGCCGTGCTGATGCTGGCCGGGGTGCTGCTGATCCTGCCCGGCTTCTGCTCCGACGTGGTGGCGCTGCTCCTGCTGCTGCCGTTCACCCGGCCGGTGGCACGCCGTCCGGTCGAGCGGTTCTTCCGCCGGGCGGCCGCCGACCAGGCCGCCGTGCGCACGGCCTTCGTGCGCGGCCCGCAGTTCGGGCCCGCCGGTCCTGCGGGACCCGGTGCGGCGGGCCCGGCGGGGGCACCAGGGGGCGGTGGCCGATTCGGCCCGGGCTTCGGTCGCGACGACGTGATCGAGGGCGAAATTGTGGACGACGATCCGCGCCGCTGAGCTCCCCGTGCTCACACCGCCCGGAGGCGGGGCGCCCGGTTCCCGGGCCGGCGCCCTGCTGTCGGCGGTCGTCTCGTCGTCCTCAAGGATCTGGGCTGAACGCGAGAAAGCCCGGTTTCCCTCCCCGCGTGGAGGGAAACCGGGCTCTGCTCGTGTAAGGGCGCCTGCGCGCTATGCCGAACGGCGTCCTGCGAACCGGCCGGAACGCAGCAGCGCCAGCCGTTCTTCCAGAAGCGTTTCCAGTTCGGCCGTGGTGCGACGTTCCATCAGCATGTCCCAGTGCGTGCGGGCCGGCTTGGTGGCCTTCGGCTCCGGGCGCTCGGCGTCTTCGCGCAGTGCGAACTCGCCACAGCGGCACTCCCAGAGCGAGGGCACCTCGGCCTCCATCGCCATCGGAACGACGATGGAATGCCCGTTCTTGCAGTGGTATGTGATGTCCTGGCGGGCGGCCGGCTGAATACCCGACTCGCTCTCCAGGCTCGAGGCTCCAAGGCGCGTCCCGCGCATGCTCCGCTCACCCATGACGGCTCCCTCCGCGACTGACGGCCAGTCTCACAAGCGCACAACGCCGTGCTCAGGCGAGATGTTCCTGTGATGATCGTCGTTGCCCGTTCATCGGACGACTCGTTTCGTCAACCAGAGGGTACAGAGCGTTATTCCACTGTGACAGGGGTCTGGGCAAATATTTCAGCATGTAGTCATTGCCCTGTTGCTTTGCGTCACAATCTCGCGCTCGGTCACGTGCGATAACCGCAGGTGCCGGATATGCCGCCGGGGCGCGCCGCCGCGGGCATTCACCCGGACGATGATGGCGCGTTTGCCCGCTCACCCGCCGAACTCCCAGTGCCAGGCCTCCGGCCGGGAGCCGTCGGGCTGGGCCCAGGCGGGGTGGAACCAGCCGAAGACCGGGGCGTTGGCGAACAGCCACTCGTGCTCGGGCGTGCCGAAGTTCTGCACGCCGCCGCACAGGTCGGTGGCCGTGCCCCAGCCGTGGTTGCTGGTGCCGGGGCGGGCGGCCAGGCCGGGCTTGGTGGCGTAGAGACGGACCTGGGTGGCGCGGTCGCGGTAGGAGTCGGTGACGCAGATCGGTGTGCCGAAGTGCTCGGCGTAGGCGGCGGAGAGCCGGTCGAAGGCGTGGGCGGCGTCGGCGCGGAGGTAGTGGCCGGGGGCGGAGGCCAGGGGGCAGAGCGCGGCCAGGGGGATGTTGCCGTTCGGGTACCGGGCGATGTCGTCGGCGCCGGCACAGGTTCCGGTCTGCCCGGTGACCTGGTTGCCGCCGGTCTCACGGGTGCGCCGGGCCTGGAGGGCGGCCCGCAACCGCCGCTCCTCCTTCTGCGCCTGGTCCGCCTGCCGGCTGGTGGAGTCCAGGGCGGCCTGGGCGTCGTCCAGGATCCGCCGTTGCCGGGTGACGGCGGCGTCCGCCGCCGTGCGGGCCCGGTCGGCCGCGACCGCGGCGCGGTTCGCCGTGCGGGTGGCGATCGCGGCGTCGGCGGCAGCCCGTTCGGCCCGGTCCTGGGCGTCGCGCCCGGCCCGCAGGTCGGCGGAGCGGTTCTCGCCGATCCGCCGCATGGTGCGCAGGGTGACGTCGAGGCCGCCGCCGGCCGGCGCGGCGCCGTTCGTGCCCAGCAGGGTGTTCAGCATGGGGCTGGCGTTCAGCCCGGAGCCGCCCTCGTAGGCCTGCCGGGCCCACCGGGTGACCCGGGCCCGGGCCTGGCCGGCGGCGCGGGTGGCCGTGGTCAGCGCGGCGTCACGGCGCTCCTCCTCGTCCTGCGCCGACCGCAGGGCGTGCAGGCTGACGGTGTAGTCCTCCAGGGCCTGGCCGGCCAGCCGGGCCGCGGCCCGGGTGTCCTGCTCGGCGTCGCGCACGTCACCGGCCTGGCTGCGGGCCTGCGCCCGCAGCCGCTTGGTCTCGCGGGCCTGGGCGTCCAGCTCGGCCCGCGTGGGTTCCTGCTCGACGGCCGGGGCTCCCGCACCGGCCGGACCGCCCGCATCCGTCCGGTCGCCCGAGGCGCCTCGGCTTGCCGGGGCGCCTTGGTCGGCCGGGTCCGCCGCCCGCAGTGCGGCGATCGGAGCGGCCCCGGGGGCGAGCGTCGACGGGGTGCTCAGGACACAGCCCAGGGTCAGCGCCAGCCCGCCGCAGACGCCCAGGAGCCGCCCGGCCCTCCGCTTCCTGGAACCCACCGCCGGATCTCCCCGCCCTCGTCGTCCACCGTTACCGACCTCCTGGTGATCGGGGCGGACGGGGGACGCCTGAACGGGGGACGACGAGGGCCGGGCAGGATCACCCGGGCGGAGCAGGCCCAGGGCGGGCCGGAGTGGGCGATGTCCGGGTGCGGGGTGCGGGGTGCGGGGTGCGGGCACAGCGCGAGCGACGGGAGCGGGCCTGGGGGAAGCGGTGTGCGTCAGGGCCGGCCGCCCTGTCGATCCGGCCGGAAGGTGGTGGGGCGGGGTGGGCGGCCCCCGGTCGTCACCGTCGGTCCACGGCGACCCGGGGGTGCTGCCGGTCGGTGGTGGTATGTCCCGGTCCGGCGTGCGGGGGCCGGTGACCGACGGCTGACCAGGGCGTGGACTAAGGCCCTCGACAGCTCCGCAGGACGACATAAAGTGGTGGGCGCCCTTGAACCCCTGGCGCGTGAGGCGGAAAGATGACCGAGTACACAGCCCTTGGATCGCTCCAGGTCGCGACCCTGCTCAAGGAGTTCGTCGAGGGGGAGGCGCTGAGCGCCTGCGGGGTCGACCCCCAGGCGTTCTGGTCCGGGTTCGAGCGGCTGGTGGCCGACCTGGCCCCGCGCAACCGTGAGCTGCTGGCCGAGCGCGACCGGCTCCAGGCGGAGATCGACGGCTGGCACCACGCGCACCCGGGGTTCGACGCGGCGGAGTACGAGGCGTTCCTGCGGGAGATCGGCTACCTGGTGCCCGAGCCGGCGCCGGCGCCGATCGGCACGAGCGGTGTGGACGACGAGATAGCGCGCACCGCCGGCCCGCAGCTGGTGGTTCCGGTGTCGAACGCGCGGTACTCGCTGAACGCGGCCAACGCCCGCTGGGGCTCGCTGTACGACGCGCTGTACGGCACCGACGTGATCGCTGAGGACGGCGGCGCGCAGCGCGGGGGCGGCTACAACCCGGTGCGCGGCGAGAAGGTGATCGCCTACGGGCGGGCGTTCCTCGACCGGATCGCGCCGCTGGCCGAGGGTAGCCACGCCGACGCCGGCAGCTACTCGGTGGCGGGCGGCGAGCTGGTCGTGCACGTTCCCTCCGGCAAGACGACGCTGTCCGACCCGTCGCTGTTCGCCGGGTACACCGGCACGGCGACCCAGCCGGACAGCCTGCTGCTGACACACCACGGCCTGCACGTGGAGATCGTGATCGACCGGACGGGCCCGATCGGCCGTACCGACGGCGCGGGCGTGCAAGACATCGTGCTGGAGTCGGCGGTCACCACGATCGTCGACTTCGAGGACTCGGTGGCCGCGGTGGACGCCGAGGACAAGGTGCGTGACTACCGCACCTGGCTCGGGCTCAGCCGCGGCGACCTGACCGCCGAGGTGTCCAAGGGCGGAAGCACTTTCGCCCGCACGCTGAACCCCGACCGGGTGTACGCGGTGCCCACCAACCACGGCGAGCAGCTCACGCTGCCCGGCCGGTCCCTGATGTTCGTGCGCAACGTGGGTCACCTGATGACGACGGACGCGGTGCTCGACGCCACCGGATCGCAGGTGCCGGAGGGCATTCTGGACGCGGTGATCACCACGCTGGCCGCGCTGCCCGGCGTGCGGTCGGGCGCGAACAGCCGCACCGGCTCGGTCTACATCGTGAAGCCGAAGATGCACGGGCCGGACGAAGTGGCATTCGCCGTCACGCTTTTCGAGCGCACCGAGGAACTGCTGCGGCTGCCCAGCAACACGATCAAGCTGGGCCTGATGGACGAGGAGCGGCGCACCTCGCTGAACCTGGCCGCCTGCATCGCCGCGGCCCGCGACCGGATCGTGTTCGTCAACACCGGGTTCCTGGATCGCTCCGGCGACGAGATCCACACCTCGCTGGAGGCCGGGCCGCTGGTGCGCAAGGAAGACCTGAAGACGCAGCACTGGCTGGCCTCGTACGAGAAACAGAACGTGGATGTCGCCCTGGCGTGCGGGTTCTCGGGCCGGGCGCAGATCGGCAAGGGCATGTGGGCGATGCCCGACCTGATGGCCGACATGCTCGAGCAGAAGATCGCCCAGCCACGGGCGGGCGCCACCACGGCCTGGGTGCCGTCGCCGACCGCCGCCACCCTGCACGCCCTGCACTACCACGACGTGGACGTGGCCGCGGTGCAGGCGGAACTGGCCGGGCAGGGCCGCCGCACCGGTGTGGCCGACCTGCTGCGCATCCCGCTCGGCGACCCGTCGCAGTGGGACGACGCGGTGCGCGCGGAGCAGGTCGACAACAACTGCCAGTCGATCCTGGGCTACGTGGTGCGCTGGGTCGACCAGGGCATCGGGTGTTCCAAGGTGCCCGACATCCATGACGTCGGACTGATGGAAGACCGCGCCACACTGCGCATCTCGAGCCAGCTGCTGGCGAACTGGCTGCGGCACGAGGTGATCGGCGAGCAACAGGTGCGCGAGAGCCTGGCCCGGATGGCCGCGGTGGTGGACCGGCAGAACCAGGGCGACCCGGCCTACCGGCCGATGACCGCCGACCTGGAGAACAGCCAGGCGTTCCTGGCCGCGAGCGACCTGATCCTGCTCGGGGCGCGGCAGCCCAGCGGATACACCGAGCCGATCCTGCACGCACGCCGCCGGGCGGCCAAGGCGGTGGCCTCGATGACGCACGTCACCGGGCTGTCGGTCGGGTAGCGGCCGGCGTCCGCGAGGTCGTCACGGATGCCGGTACAGGTGCCGGTATCCCGACGGGGAGATCGTCGCGATCTTCCGGAAGTGCTCCCTCAGGCCGGCCGACGAGCCGAAACCCGTGGTGCGGGCGATGGACTCGATCGGCTCGTCGGTGGTCTCGAGGAGCTCCTGGGCCAGGCGCACCCGCTGCTGGATGAGCCATTGCAGCGGGGTGCCGCCGACCCGCTCGCGGAAGTGCCGGGCGAACGTGCGCGGCGCCAGGTGCGCGCGGGCGGCCAGATCGGCCACGGTGAGCGGCTTCCCGAGATTGTCCAGGGCCCAGCCGAGGGCCTGGCCGACCGGGTCGTCGCCGGTGCCGGTCAGCCGGGACGGCGGCACGAACTGCCGCTGACCGCCGTCCCGGTGCGGTGGCACCACCATGCGCCGGGCCACCTCGTTGGCCACCGCCACGCCGTGGTCGAGCCGGACCAGGTGCAGGCACAGGTCGACGGCCGCGCCGGTGCCGGCGCTGGTGTGCACGTCGCCGTCGCTGACGTAGAGCACCTCCGGGGTGAACCGCACGCCCGGGTAGCGGGCGGAGAAGTCGGCGGCACCCATCCAGTGCGTGGTGGCCCGCCGTCCCTCCAGGATGCCCGCCTCGGCCAGCAGGTAGGACCCCGCGCAGATGGAGACGATGCGGGCGCCGCGTTCGTGGGCCCGCCGGACCGCCGCCACCAGCCGCGGCGGCGGGTTCAGCTGGTGCGCCCGGTCCATCGCCGGCACCAGCACCGTGTCCGCCCGCTCCAGCAGGTCCAGGTCGCCGTCCGGGGTGACGGTGAGGCCGGCCGCGGTGCGGTAGCTGGGCCGCTCGCCGCAGAACCGCAGCCGGTACCAGGGATCGGCCAGGTCGGGCCGGTCGATGCCGAAGACCTCACAGGGCACGGCGAACTCGAACACCGGCATGCCGTCGGTGAGGGCCAGCGCGACGGTGTGCACGGGTTCACGGTACTGGCAGGAATCTTGCCGTGAAGGGCATTTCTGCCACTGTCGGCGCCGGGCGGTCTCCGCGTGAATGGGGGCCATGAAGACGCAGACCACCCGGACCGCCCCGGCGGCCGGGCTGACCCTCGGCCAGGGCACGGCCCTCTACGTCGGCGCGGTGCTGGGCACCGGGGTGATCGCACTGCCCGCCCTGGCGGCGGACGAGGCCGGCCCGGCGTCGCTGATCGCCTGGGTGCTCATGGTGATCGCCAGCGCCCCGCTGGCCTTCACCTTCGCCGCGCTGGGGGCCCGGCACCCGGACGCCGGCGGGGTGGCGCACTACGCGCGGCTGGCCTTCGGGCACCGGGCCTCGGCCGTGGTGGGCTGGTGTTTCTACGCCGCCGTGCCGCCCGGCTCGACCGTCGCCTCGCTGGTGGCCGGGTACTACGTGGAGGGCGCGGTGGGCGGTGGCCGGCCCGTCGTGGTGGGGACGGCTCTGGTGCTCACCCTCGTGGCGGCCGGGGTGAACTGGTTCGGTGTCCGGGTCTCCGGCCGCGCCCAGCTCGCCCTGACGCTGCTGCTGGTCACCTTTCTGCTGGCGGCGGTGGTGTTCGCGCTGCCCGGTGCCGACACCGCCCACCTGCGGCCGTTCGCGCCGAACGGGTGGACGGCGGTCGGGCCGGCCGCGGCCCTGCTGGTCTGGAGTTTCGTCGGGTGGGAGGCGATCACCCACCTCACCGGCGAGTTCCGGGACCCGGCCCGGGATCTGGTGCGGGCAACGGCGGTGGCCGTGGCCGTGGTCGGCGTCATCTACCTGGCCGTCGCCGTGACCGTGATCCTGGTGCTCGGACCGGGTGCGGCGAACAGCCCCGCCCCGCTGGGGGAACTGCTCGCCGCCGCGTTCGGCGGTGGCGCGCGGCCGCTGGCGGCGGCCGCCGCGGTGCTGCTGACGCTGGGCGCGATGAACGCCTACTACGCGGGCGCGGCCAAACTCGGCGCGGCGCTGGGCCGCGACGGCGCCCTGCCCGCCTGGCTCGGGAGGGGGAGCCGGGCGGGCGAGGTGCCACGGCGCAGCCTCGCCGTGAACCTGGCCGGGGTGCTGCTGGTCCTGGCGGTCGTCGCCGTCACCGGCGTGGACCTGAACCCGGTGGTGCTCGCGACCAACGGCCTGTTCGTCACCGTGTACGCGGTCGGGACCGCCGCCGCGCTGCGCCTTCTGGAGCCCGGGCGGGCGCGGGCGGTGGCGGCGGCCGCGGCGGTGACGGTGGTGGCGCTGCTGGCGGCCACCGGCGTCCATCTGTTGTGGGCACTTCTCGTCGCGGCGGCGGCGCTCACGTATGGTGCCGGAAAGTCCCCTCACCGCTGAGGAGCCGGCGCCATGACCCGTGTGCCCGCACCGCCGACCCGGACCGCGCTCGACGAGCTGGTGGCCGCGCTGCCGGAGGGGGTCGTGGTCACCGATCCCGATCTGACCGGCAAGTACCGGGCCGACCGCTCCGGCGACCCGGGCACCGGCACCCCCTCGGCGGTGGTGCGGGCGGAGAGCACCGGGCAGGTGGTCACGGCCCTGCGGTGGGCCTCCCGGCACCGGGTGGCGGTGGTGCCGCGCGGTGCCGGCACCGGCCTGTCGGGCGGCAGCACGGCCGGCCCGGGCAGCGTGGTGGTGTCGACCGAGCGGATGCGGCGGATCACCGTGGACCGGCTCAGCCGGGTGGCCGTGGCCCAGCCCGGCCTGCTCAACGCCGAGGTGAAACAGGCCGCGGCGGAGGCCGGGCTGTGGTATCCGCCGGACCCCTCGTCGTACGAAATCTGTTCCATCGGTGGCAATGTCGCCACCAACGCCGGTGGTCTGTGCTGCGTGAAGTACGGCGTGACCACGGACTACGTGCTGGCGCTGGAGGTGGTGACGCCCGACGGCCGGGCGCTGCGGCTGGGTGGGCCCCGGCTGAAGGACTCCGCCGGGCTGTCGCTGACCAAACTGTTCGTCGGCAGCGAGGGCACACTCGGCGTGATCACCGAGGTGACGCTGCGGCTGATGCCGCCACAGCCGCCGCCGCGCACGGTGGTGGCCTCGTTCGGCAGCACGCGGGCCGCCACCGGGGCGATCGTGGACATCACCTCGGCGATCCGCCCGGCCATGCTGGAGTACATGGACCGGGTCACGGTCAACGCGGTGGAGGACAGCCTGCGGATGGGCCTGGACCGGGACGCCGCCGCCCTGCTGGTGGCCCGCACCGACACCGAGGGCAGCACCGCCGACCGGGAACTGGCGCTGATCGTGGCGGCCTGCGAGCGGAACGGCGCCGGCGAGGTGCTGGCCACCGACGACCCGGCCGAGGGGGAGGCGTTCACGGTGGCGCGGCGCCAGGCGATCCCGGCGCTGGAGAGGAGGGGCCGGCTGCTGCTGGAAGACGTCGGGGTGGCCGTGCCACGCCTGCCCGCGCTGGTGGCCGGGATCGAGCGGATCGCCGCGGCCCGCGAGGTGATCATTGCGCTGATCGCCCATGCCGGTGACGGGAACACGCATCCACTCATCGTTTTCGACCCGGCCGACGGTGCCGCCGCGGCCCGGGCGCAGATCGCCTTCGGCGAGGTGATGGACCTGGCGATCGAGCTGGACGGCACGATCACCGGTGAGCACGGGGTGGGACGCCTGAAGCAGCCCTGGCTCGCGGTGCAGCTGGGCGAGGACGTGATGGACCTCAGCCGCCGGGTGAAGGCGGCGATCGACCCGCTGGGCATCATGAATCCCGGCGCCGTGCTGTGAGGTGCTGGTAGAACCTGCGGCATGGCTGCTGTCGTCGTCACCCGGCAGAACGTGCTCGGGTACCGGTTCCGGGCGCAGGGACTGGACCGGACCGCCGGGCCGGGTCACGGGCCGGGTCACGGGCCGGGTCACGGGCTGGGTGGGCTGCTCGGGATCGGTGTGCAGGACACGCCCGCGGGTACGGCGGACACCGCGCTCGCGGTCCGTGGGGTGCCGGAGCGGCCGGCCGGGACCCGCGTCGTGTGGTCGTGGCGGGGCGCGCCGCACCTGCATGCCGAGGCCGATCTGCGGGCGCTGGCCACGGCCGGCTGGCCGGTGGACGACGAGGACGCCACCCGCCGCATCATCAGTCCCCGGATCCGGGAGGGCGCCCGCCGGGGGCTGGAGGCGTTCCGGGTGGCGGCACAGGCCCTGCGCGACGCCGTGGACGAGGGCCCTGCCGGTTCTGGGGTGCCGAAGGGCGAGGTGAGCCGGCGGGTCAGTGCGGCGGTGCCGGACGACCTGAACTTCGACTGCCCGGCCTGCGCCTCCCGGCACGTCAGCGGTGGGCTGTTCCAGCTGGTCGGGGCCGCGGCCGGGGTGGAGGTGCTGACCCGGGGACGGTCCACCCACCTGGCGCCGTTGCCCGCGCGGCTGCGGGTGCCCCGGGTGCCGGCCGCCGGGGGAAGCGGTCCGGGGGCGATGCTGTCGCGGTACCTGCTGGTCAACGGGCCGGCGAGCAGCGCGGCGCTGGCCGCCTGGGCCGGGATGTCGGTGACGGCCCTGAAACCGTTTCTGCCACCGGGTCTCGTGCCGGTGACCACGCCGGTGGGCAGGGCCTGGATGCCGGAGGAGGCGCTCGGCGACCTGACCTCGGCCGGCCTGCCGGGACACGTGCGCCTGCTGCCCGGCGGTGACCCGTGGCTGGGCGTTCGCGACCGGGAACTCGTGGTGCCGGACGCGCGGCGCCGCGAGGACGTGTACAAGGCGCTGAGCAACCCGGGGGTGCTGCTGGTGGACGGGGACGTCACGGGCACCTGGAGGGCCAGGCTCGGCCGGGGCCGGGTTCTGGAGATCACGCTGAGCGCGCCGGACGACGTCCCCACGCGGTTGATGCGGCGGATCGAGGCGGAGGCCGCGCTGATCGCGCCGACGCGTGGTGCCGCTGATTTCACCGTGAGCACGGGGTGATTCGCGCCGCCGGAAAGAATCTTGAGCAACCCGGGAACCGAACGGGCGTCTGCGAAGTCTGACTGAGTACCCGGCGGTGGTGTGCGGCGGAGGTCGCCGTATGTCAGGGTGCGGCGAGAGCCGCCGTCACTGCCGCCGGGGCCAGCCCGCCCGTGGTCAGGCCTCTGACGACGCGGCAGACGGCTCGGGCTCGGGCTTGGGCCACAGCCGCTGAAAACTGGTGTCGGTGCCGCTCTCCGGCGCCGTCACACCCTCCGGCAGCGGCAGCACCTGGCGCAGCCACTCGTGCTGCCCCCACATCCGCCACTCGCGCGGATAGCCCACCGAGACCTCCTCGAACCGCACCCCGTCGAGCCAGGTGCGCCGCGGGATGTGCAGGTGGCCGTAGACCACCACGTCGGCCCGGTAACGCCGGTGCCAGTCCGCGCTGGCCGTGGTGCCGCACCACTGCGCGAACTGCGGGTAGCGCAGGATGTCGTTCGGGTGCCGCTCCACCGGCCAGTGATTGATCAGCACGGTGCGGGTGCCGGGCTCCAGGGCCTCCAGCCGGCCGCGGGTGTAGTCGATGCGTGCGGCGCACCAGGACTCCCGGTCCGGGTACGGCGCGGGGTCGAGGAACCGCTCGTCCGAGCAGACCACCCCGGTGTCGTAGGCGACCTTGAGCGACTCCTGCTTGGTGCTGGTGCCGGGCGCCAGGAACGAGTAGTCGTAGAGCAGGAACATCGGCACGACCGTCACCGGGCCGCCGTCGCCGGTCCAGACCGCGAACTCGTCTTCCGGGGTGAGAACGCCCAGCTCACGGCAGATGCCGACGAGCCGCTCGTACCGCTCCAGGCCCCGCACCGTCTCCGGGTCGTTCGGGTGCGTCCACAGTTCGTGGTTGCCGGGCACCCAGATCACCCGGGCGAACCGCCCCGCCAGCAGCCGCAGCGTCCACTCGACGTCGGCGACCTTCTCGGCGATGTCACCGGCGACGATCAGCCAGTCCTGGTCGCTGCCGGGGCGCAGCGACTCGGTGATCGCCCGGTTCTCCGGGTAGCCGATGTGCAGGTCACTGACGGCGAGCAGTTTCGCTGGGGTGGGCACGACGCCCACGGTACCTTCCGGTCAGCGGGCGGGTGAGGCCACCGGCCGGTCGCTCATGCCCGGCACCCAGCCCTGCTCCAGGTAGAGCACGTAACTGGCCACCGCCGGCACCTCGACCCGCAGGCGTCCCGGCTCGAGCATGAGTTCCTCGGTGGCCAGCAGCGCACCCGAGGTCTCGTCGAAAATCAGGGTGAGGCGCCGTTTCGGGCCGAACGAGAAGTCGAACGCGTGGCCCACACCGGGCCGCCCGGCGCGGTCGGTGACCTCGCCCGTGCGCATCAGGTCGGGCTGCGCGGTGAGCACCTCGAAGAACGCGCGGGCCAGGGCGGGCGGGACGGCCTGGTTGTGCAGACGCTGCACCGAGGCGATCAGCACCAGCGTCTCGGGCACGCCACGGCTGGCCGCGGGAGCGTCTTTCAGCAGGTAGGCGCGCAGACCGGGGACGTCGGTGGGCAGCCCGGGTGCCCACTCCACGCCGGAGCCACGGTTGGAGTGCTCGGCCGTCGGGCTGTCGGGCCGCTGTTCCAGGATGCGCACCCGGCCGTCGGCGGCACTCCAGTACTCGTTCTCCTCCTCGCGGAGGGCGGCGGCACCACGCCCGTTCTCGACGATCACGTTGAGGTGCCATTCGCGGGTACGGAGGTAGCTGATCTGGTCGGCGGTCACAAGAGAGAACCCTAAACGGGCGCGGGCCCACCCGGGCACACCTGTGGACGACGCCGGGCCGTGACGGCCCGGCGTCGTCCACTAGTTCTGGATGTTGGTGAGTGCGCTCAGCCGGGCGGACACGTTGAACCCGGCCTGCACCGCGGCCTCCGACACCTCGGCGAGGCGGGAGATCGACAGCGCCGCCGTGGTGGCCTCCGGCACGATCCAGATCCGGTCGATCGGCAGCTCGTGCAGCTTCGCGATCTGGAGGGCGGACTCGATGTCACTGAGATCCCGCACGGCGAAGGAGAAGTCGATGTCGAACTGCTGGGCGCACCGGCCCCAGGCGATCAGCGCGTCACGGTTGATGCGGGTCCACGCCGGGTCGCCGGAGTGGGAGAGCTTGGGCGAGACGGTGACCCAGCTGACCCGGTTCAGCGTGAGCTCGGTGGGTGGGAAAGTGCCGTTGGTCTCCAGCCCGATCTCGTAACCGCCCAGCAGCTCCAGGAACTGGGGCCAGGCCGGGGAGGTCTGCTGCTGGAGGGGCTCGCCGCCGCTGATCACGATCAGCGGGGTGTTGGCCGAGCGGGCGGTCTCGGCGATCTCCTCGATCTTCCAGTACCCGACCTCGCGGGCGAGGTCGAAGCGTGACGTGTCCCAGGTGAAGGCCGAGTCGCACCACGAACAGGACAGGTTGCAGCCGCCCATCTGGACGACGACACAACGACGGCCGGCGGAACGGCCCTGGGCATGAACGGTTGGTCCGACGACACCGGCGACCACGAGTGATGGACGTGCGCGGACCGCAGTCAGCGGATATTCGCTGGCGGTACTGATGGTGACCCTCCTGTGACGATGCGGCCCTCCTGCCCCGCATCATCACATGTGTAAGGGGTGCTTAACACGGGGTTGCGGAAAATTCTGCCGCAATCCTTGATCCACGTCCCAAATGCTCAGATCCGTTCATGCGAACAGATTTTCAGCATCATGGTGCGTGTCGACGCGATCACGATCCGTGATCGTTCTGGGCCGTTCGTGCCGCCCGCGGCGTGGCCGTCAGGTCCGGGATCCAGCCCGGCGAGGCCACCCAGGCCGCCAGCACCGACCGGCCGAGGGTCTCGGCGATCTTCTCCGGGCCCCAGCGCAGCGTCTCGGACAGGTCGACGATCACCCGCTCGTCGAACGTCGTGATCCAGATCAGCACCGAGTAGCGCAGGTCGACGTCGGGCAGCTCGCCGTGTTCCACCAGGCGGCGCACCACCGCGGTCAGGGTGCTGTCCAGGTCGCCCAGCAACGGGTCGTCGCCGTCGCGGATGCGCTCCAGGTAGCCCCGGGCGCTGCGGATGTGGGTGGCGGCCCGGCCCCAGGACATCGCGCTGAGCACCCACTCCCGGCAGGTCACCTCGAACGCGCGCAGCGGGTCGGCGGTGTCGCGGGTGGCGTGCAGCCGTGCCAGCAGCACGTTCTGGGTGCGCCGGTAGAACCCGTCGTAGACGGCGTGCACGTCGTCGAAGTGCCGGTAGGTGGTGGCGGTCGAGACTCCCGAGCGCCGGGCCAGATCGGGCAGCGTGAACGCCAGGCCGCGCTCGCGCAGCAGCTCGCCCGCGGCGTCCAGCAGTTTCTGCCGGGTGCGATGCGTGTCGGCCCGGAGGTTGTCGCCTGCCATCGCTGTCAATCTTCCCACCCCTCGCCGGTGCGGATGTCCTGGGCGTTAAGCCGGATGAAGATGCGAAAAAGTTCTCGTCTCACGGGGTATTTGACCGGATTTTCTGCTTAGAGTTGAGAACATCTTCTCAACTCTACTGAGGGATGCTGGTGTCGATGGTCGCCTTCAAATCGGTCTCCACCCCCGAGATGTCCACGCTCTCGCAGATCCGCCTCACCGCGCTTTCCCGGCTGGCCCCCGAGGTCGCCGACTTTCTCGAGGGCGGCGCCGGCGACGAGGGCACCCTGACCGCCAACCGGGCCGCCTTCTCCCGCTGGGGTTTCCGGCAGCGGGTGATGAGCGGCCTCGACGTCCCCGACCTGTCCACCAGCCTGCTCGGCACCGACCTGGCGATGCCGGTGCTGACCTCGCCGTTCGGTGCCGACGGGCTGTTCCACCCGGACGGCCAGAAGGCGGTGGCCCGGGCCGCGCTGGCGGCCGGCATCGCCCTCGTCGTGCCGGAGGCGGGCACCCATTCCCTCGAGGACGTCGTCCAGGCCGCGCCGAAGGCCGCGCGGATCGCGCAGCTGCACCCGATGGGGCCCGAGCAGAACTTTCTGCGCATGCTGCGGCGGATCGAGGACGCCGGGTGCCAGGCGATCTGCCTGACCGTCGACTGCCCGACCGGCGGATGGCGGGAACGGGTGCTGCGCAACGCCTTCGACCTGGACGCCCGGTTCGTCGGCGGCAACTACCCGGACGACGGGCAGACCCGGCTGATCGAGGTGTTCGGCCAGCTGTTCGAGCGCTCGGCCGTGGTCTGGTCGTGGGAACGGCTCGCGTCGCTGATGGCCCACACCCACCTGCCCTGGATCGCCAAGGGCATCATGACCGCCGACGACGCGCTCGCCGCCGAGGCGGCCGGGGCCGCCGCCGTCTACGTCTCCAACCACGGTGGGCGCCAGCTCGACGGGGTGCCCGCCGCGCTGGACGCCCTGGTCGAGGTGGCCCGCGCCGTGGACGGCCGGCTGCCGGTGCTGTTCGACAGCGGGGTGCGGCGCGGGGCCGACGTGGTCAAGGCCCTGGCCCTGGGCGCGGACGTGGTGGTGATCGGCCGGCTCGCCGCCTACGGGCTGACCGCCGGCGGGCAGGCCGGGGTGGAGCGGGTGCTGTCGTTGCTGCACGACGAGATCCGCACGGTGCTGACCCTGCTCGGGCACGGCGGGGTGCGGGATCTGGGGCCGGGTGCCCTGGTGCGGCTGGACGGCACGGATACGCCGATGTGACAACCCTCGCACGGAGGGTTACCGGATGATGTCCGATATGGGAGTATTTCGCGCGTCGCGGTGTCGTCCTCCGGCTGCAAGGAAGCAGCGCCGCCGCCGCGACGAGGCGGAGGTGCCCCATGAGTTCCGGAAAGCGTCACAGGCTCCGGGCCCGGCTCGGAATCGTCGCCCCCCTGGCCGGTTTCGCCCTGGTCCTCGCTCCGCTCGGGGCCGCCCGGGCCGACTCGGGCGCCCCCTACCTCGACCCGGACCGGCCGGTGCGGGCCCGGGTGGCCGATCTTCTCGGCCGGATGACGCTGGCCGAGAAGATCGGCCAGATGACCCAGGGTGAGCGGGCCCCGCTGACCACCGACACCGGGGCGGTGACGGAACTCGGCCTGGGATCGGTACTCTCCGGCGGCGGCTCGGTGCCCACCCCGAACACCCCGCAGGCCTGGGCGGACATGGTGGACGGCTTCCAGAAGGAGGCGCTCGCCACCCGGCTGAAGATCCCGATGATCTACGGCGTGGACTCGGTGCACGGCAACGGGAACCTGCTCGGGGCGACCATTTTTCCGCACAACATCGGGCTCGGGGCCAGCCGTGACCCGGCCCTGGTGCGCCAGGCCGCGCAGGTCACCGCCGCCGAGACCCGGGCCACCGGCGTCCCCTGGGTCTTCGCGCCCTGCCTGTGCGTCACCCGCGACTCGCGCTGGGGTCGCGGCTACGAGAGCTTCGGCGAGACACCGGAACTGGTCACCGCGATGACCACCGCGATCGACGGCTTCCAGGGCACCCGCACGGCCGACCTGAAGCAGGCGGACCGGGTGCTGGCGACCGCCAAGCACTTCGCCGGTGACGGCGACACGGTCTACGGCACGGGCAGCGGCGAGTACCCGATCGACCAGGGTGTGACGCGGACCAGCCGGGCGCGGTTCGCGCAGATCGACCTGGCGCCCTTCGTCTCGGCGGTGAAGCAGCGCGACGTCGGTTCGGTGATGCCGTCGTACTCCAGCGTGGACTGGACCGACGACGGGCTCGGGAACCCGGTGAAGATGCATGCCCACCAGGAACTCCTGACCGGGTGGCTGAAGCAGAAGACCGGCTTCGACGGGTTCGTGATCAGCGACTACAACGCGATCGACCAGCTGCCGGGAACTTTCGCCGAGCAGGTGACGGCGAGCGTGAACGCCGGTGTGGACATGTTCATGGAACCCAGCCGCTACCGGGAGTTCGTGACCACACTGACCGCCGAGGTGGAGGCCGGCCGGGTGAAGCGCTCGCGCATCGACGACGCGGTCTCGCGCATCCTGACCAAGAAGTTCGAGCTCGGCCTGTTCGAGAACCCGTACGCCGACCGGAGCGGCATCGCGGACATCGGCTCGGCGCAGCACCGCGCCGTCGCCCGCCGGGCCGTGGCGCAGTCCCAGGTGCTGCTGAAGAACAGCGGAAACCTGCTGCCGCTGAAGAAGAACGCGAAGGTGTACGTGGCCGGGCGCAATGCCGACGACATCGGCAACCAGGCCGGCGGCTGGACGCTGACCTGGCAGGGCTTCTCCGGCAACGAGAACCAGCAGCCGGGTACCACGGTGCTGGAGGGGATCCGGGAGGTCGCGCCGAAGGCCGAGGTGACCTACAGCGAGGACGGCACCGCGCCGGCGGCCGGGAGCGACGTGGCGGTGGTCGTGGTCGGTGAGACGCCGTACGCCGAGGGGTACGGCGACGTGGGCGGTCCGGAGTGGCCGTGGGACCCGGCGGACGGCGGGGTGCCGCGCGAGGAGAAGTCACTCGCCTTGCAGCCGGGCGACCAGGCCACCGTCGACCGGGTCTGTGCGGCCGTCGGGAAGTGCGTGGTGCTGGTGGTTTCCGGGCGACCGCAGGTGGTCTCGACGTCGTCGGGTGTGGACGCCCTGGTCGCCTCCTGGCTGCCCGGTACCGAGGGTGCCGGGGTGGCCGACGTGCTGTTCGGGAAGCGGGCCTTCACCGGGAAGCTGCCGGTGACCTGGCCGGCCACGGCGGCGCAGGAGCCGATCAACGTGGGCGACAAGGACTACCGGCCCGCCTATCCCTACGGGTACGGGCTGACCACCCGCACCTCGTGACGTTTTTCGGCTGACTGCTGTCAGGCCCCGTCGTCGCGGGCGTCGTCGACGTCGTCGGCGTCGAGGCCTGACAGCTTCACGACGGTGGCACCGTTCTGGGTGCCCTCGTCCGCGTCCACCTCGAAATACCCTTCGAGGCGGTAGCTTCCGCCGCTGAAGTCGAACGAGGCCTGGCTGTCGTCGTCCAGGTCGATCAGATAGGTGGTGGCGGCGCACGGGGCGTCCGGCGGAAGTCCCGGCTCCTGGCCGTCTTCCAGGCCGTTGCACTCGAACAGGGTGAAGTGCGGTTCGTCGTAGTCCGAGTTCTCCGGGTGCTCCACGAAGTAGCGGTCGGTGTGGTCGGAGTCCGGCGCCTGCGCGTCGATGTGGACGACCTGGTCGTGGTTGCCCACGATGAACGATCCGAAGCTGGTGGCCAGGTCGAGATCGCCGATCTCGCCGCTGTACGAGGGGATTCCGTCGACGTCCGTCACCGTGCCGGCGGCCGGGGCCTGCGTGGTGGTGGTCTCGGTGGGGCTCTCGGTCGTTGCTTCCGGTGAACTGGTGGACGACGCCTGCGCCGTGCCCGTCGCGGCCGCGCTCGTGGGGGTCGCGGCGGTGCTGCCCGCGGCGGCCGCCGCGCCCCCGTTCCCGGTGCCGGGGTCGTCGGGGGACAGGAGCACCCAGGCGGCCAGGGCGGCCACGACGAACGCCGCCGCGCCACCGACGATCAGGGGGACGCGGTTGCGGGCTGCTGGGGTCGAGGTGTCGTGGTCGTTCCGGTGGCCGAGGGGGTGGTGGCCCGTCTGATGGTCGTGGTTGCTTGGGGCGGCCCGGCCGGTTCGGCCGGCGTGGGGGCCGTAGTCCGGGTGGCCGGGTTGGCTGTCGTGGGTTCCGTAGCCGGTGTGGTTGCCACGGCCGCCGCGATTTTCGTGGTTGTCGCGGAGGCCGGGGTCGCCATGGAGGCTGGGGTCGCCAGGGAAACCGGGGGTGGCGATCCGGGTGGCGCTGACCGGGTGGACCGGGCCCGATCCGGTGGCGATCAGCGGCTGCGAGGGCAGGGCCGGGGCCTGGGCGGCCGCGGGCTGGCGCCATTCGCGGCGCAGAACCAGCTCGGTGGCGAGTGGCTCGCCTGCCGCGTCTGTGTTTGCCATCCCGGCCGCGCCCGCCGCCGGGATCGGCGTGCGGGGGGTGGGGGTGGGGGTTTCGCCGTCCGTCATTCTTGCTCTTCTGCGCGGCGAGCTGTGCTCGGCGCCGGTGACCCGCAGGGGCTGCGTGCCGCTCTCGACCAGCCAGCCCAGAACCTGCTGCGCGGTGGGGCGGTCGGCGGGCTCGCGTTCCAGGGCGGCGCGCAGCAGCGGCTCGATCCAGGCCGGTGCGCCGGTCATGTCCACCTCGGCGGCGACGGCGCGGTACATCAGCGCCTGCGCGGGACCGGTGCCGAACGGGGAGCGGCCGGTGGCCGCGAACAGCACGGTCAGGCCCCAGGCGTAGACGTCGGCGGGCGGGCCGATCGTGGTGGTGCCGGTGATCTGCTCGGGCGCCATGTAGCCGGGACTGCCCATGCCGACGCCGGTTCCGGTGGCCAGCGTGGCCGACTCCAGGGCGGCGATGCCGAAGTCGATGACCTTGGGGCCGTCGGGGGCCAGCAGCACATTGGCCGGTTTCAGGTCACGGTGCACCACCCCGGCCGTGTGGATCGCGCACAGCGCCTCGGCCAGGCCGGCCGCCAGCGGGTGCAACAGGTCGCCGGTGAGCGGGCCGTCGGCGTGGACCACGTCGCTCAGGCTGGCGCCGCCCACGTACTCGGTGGCCAGCCAGGGTTCGTCGGCGTCCGGGTCGGCGTCGAGCACCCGGGCCGTGCAGGTGCCGGTGACCGCACGGGCCGCCGCGACCTCCCGCCGGAAGCGGGCCCGGAACCTCGGGTCGGCCGCGTGCTCGGCCTTGACGGCCTTCACCGCGGCGGGTCGGCCGGCCTGGTCGGACCCCACGTAGACCACGCCCATACCGCCCGCGCCGAGCCGCGCGACCAGCTGGAAACCGCCGATGGCCACCGGATCGCCGGGCCGGAGGGGGGACAGCGGCACGGTAGGTCTCCTGGTGGTTCCGGGTGCTGACGAACGGCGAATCTACCCGGAAGGGATGAGAGGGCGATGAATGGCCCTGCCCCCGTTACCCAGCTGTAGCCCGGGGCCCCCGCTCCGATCAGACTCAGATCAGGCCGTTGCGCACCGCGTAGGCCACGGCGTGCGAGCGGTTGCGCAGACCCAGCCGCTGCGACAGTTCCTGGATGACGGTCTTCACGGTGCGCTCGGAGTAGGCCAGCCGCCGGGCGATCTCGCGGGTGTCGCAGCCCTCGCCGAGCATCCGCAGCACCGCCAGCTCACGTTCGGTGTGCGGCTGCGCCGGGGGGACCTGCACCGTGGAGGTGGCGGCCGGGGCGTCGTCCTTCAGCAGCGACACCCGCGGCCGGGGCGCGCGCACCTGCCGCACCAGCCGGGTCAGCAGCTCGGTCGGCAGCACGCTCTCACCGGCCTGGGCCGAGGAGATCGCCCGGGTCAGCGAGCGCGTGGTGATGGCGGAACGGCGCAGGATGCCGATCACCCCGGCGTCGAAGGCGTCGGCCACGCCCCGGGCGTCGATCTCGCCGACCACCAGCAGGGTGCGCCGGGCGCCGGACTGCTGCACGGCGCGGACGGCCAGCAGGCTGGGCTCGTCCATCGCCTCGGCGGCCACCACGGTGACGTCGGCCGTGGCCATGCCGGCCTCCGGCACCAGCTCAATGCCGGGACAGTCCCGCAGATAGGCGACCATGCCGGCCTGGGAGAGCCGGTCGCAGCCGAAGACGAACACCTTGGTGGTGCGGGCCGGCTGCGGCTGGTGCGCCTGCTGGGGGTGCCCCTGTGGGTGCACCTGCGGGGCGTGCGGGTGCTGCCCGCCGAGCTGGCCGCCGGCCTGGCCGGACTGGTTCTGGTACTGGTCGGGGTGCTGTTTTCCGCCGTGCTGGGTGAGCACCCTCGGCCGGTTGTCGGTCGCCAGGCTGATCCCCGTGCTGTTGCCGGTCTGCATCGAGACTCCTCCGTCGCTGCCGGGCATCCCCCGCCCGAGAACGTAGACGTGATGATGCCGTCCGGCGGGGTCCCAGTGGTAGGAGACGCAAGAATCGGCTCAGATACATGCGCTGCGCCGAAGATCCGTGTGGATGTGGCGCCGGGTGCGACAAGACAGCACCGGGTGAGTGAGCGTGCTCAGAATGTAGCGGAGTCGCCGCCGCCCGGTCACGGCCGGGCGGCGGCCTCTTCGGGCAGGGCCCGCCGGCGAGTGGGTGAGGAGGGGGTCAGGCCCAGGCCAGGCAGACCGGCGACGGCGCCCAGTGCTCGCCCAGGTACGACAGCACGTTGTCGCCGGGGGCCGAGCCGTCGACGCTGAACACCGTGACCGAGTGGCTGTCCTGGTTCGCGACCAGCAGGTGCCGCTCGTCGGGGGTGAGCGCGATGTCGCGCGGGGTGAGCCCGTGCGAGGGCACGACCGTGAGCGGCTGGAGTGCACCGTCGGTGCCGTACCGGAACACGCTGACGCTGTCGTGGCCGCGGACGCTCGCGAACACCAGGTCACCACCGGAGCTGACCCGGACGGCGGCGCCGGTGCTGGGTCTTCCGCCGTCCCCGGTGGTGCCCGTGGAGGCGTCGCCGGAGGGGGCGGGAAGGAGTGGGACCGAGGCCAGCTCGGCGAAGCCGGAGCGGGCGCGCCCGAGGACGGTGAGGGTGGTGCTGAGCTCGCCGACCAGGAAGAGCACGTCGCCGGCCGGGTGGAACGCCAGGTGCCGGGGGCCGCTGCCGGGCGCGCAGGCGATCCGGCCGGCCGGGGCCAGCCGGCCGTCGGTGACCCGGTAGACCAGCACCGCGTCGAGGCCGAGGTCGGGAACGTAGAGGTCGTGGGTGTGCGGGTCCCAGGCCACCATGTGCGGGTGCGGGGCCTCCTGCCGGGCCGGGTCCGGCCCGGCGCCGTCGTGCCGGGGCTCGTGCACGACCACGTCGAGGCGCTCGCCGATCCGGCCGGTCTGCCCGTCCAGCGCGAACAGCGCGACCGAGCCGCCGCTGTAGTTGGCCACGGCCAGGTAGCGGCCGTCGGGTGAGACCGCGAGGTGCGCCGGGTCGGCCCCGCCGGAGGGCTGCATGCCGAGCAGGACCAGCGTGTGCGAGTCCGGGTCGATGCGGTAGGCGCTGACGTCGCCCTCGCCGCCGTCCGCGCGGGTCTCCGAGACGGCGTAGAGCACACCCTCGAAAGCCGCCACCCAGGACGGGTTGCGGAACACCGTGGCCAGCGTGGTCTCACCCAGCTTGCCGTGCCCGGCGTAGCCGGCCCGCATGATGCCGGGAGCCTGCCCGTCGACGTGCGGCAGGCGTTCGGTGTAGGTGCCGAGGAAGAGGTCGTGGTGCTGCCCGGGAGGGAACGGGGAACGCGCGTCTGACATGGGCCCGAGTATGTCGGTCCGGCTGCGCGGGCCGGACGCGGCGTGCCGGGGTGCCGGCGTGCGGGGGTGGTCGGCCGGGGAGAGCCGGCCGGTCTGCTGCTCGTGGCCGGCACCACCGGCGGTGGCCAGGTGGAACCGCCCTGACGGCCGCCCGTGCTCAGCCGGCCTCTGCCTGCATCCGCTCCAGCCGGCTGATCAGGGCCTGTTCGCTCAGCACCCCGAAGATCCGGTCGCGCACCACCCCTTGCCTGTCGACGGGCACGAAGCTGGGCGTGCCGATCAACTGGAGACGCCGCATGGTCACCGGGGCGTCGTGGCCGGGCTCGTGCCGGTCGACGCCCACCGGGAACCGGACGCCGGCCGAGCCCAGGTAGCCCGCCAGGGCCTGCGGGCCCATGGCCTCGTGATTCTCGAAAACCGTGTGCAGACCGACCACCTCGATGCCCGGGCGGTCACGGGTGAGCCGGTGCACGCGGTTCACCAGCGGGGTGGCCTCGTGCACGCAGAGCGGGCAGAGCATCTGGAAGGCGTAGAGCAGCACCACCTTCCCGTCGAGGTCGGCCGCCGTGAGCGGGCGCGGCGTGTTGAACCAGCGGTCGGCCGACAGGGCCGGGGCGAGCCGCAGGGTGCGGGCTGACGCGTCGTTCACGGGATCCTCGTTCCGGGCCCGGGCGGGCCGACACCGGATCATCGGCAGGCGGCGGGCCACTGCTCACCACTGCTCATTCCCGCTCACCCTCGTGGCGGCCCCGCCTCCAGCCGGGCCGTGACCTCGCGCCGTTTCTGCTCACCGTGCTGGTCGCCGCCCCAGCGCGACTCCAGCCACCAGGTGGCCCCGGCCTCGGACCAGGGCGCGACCGCCTCGATGGCGGCGGCCCGGTCACCGGCGCCGGTCTCGCCCTCGTGCACCACGTCGAGGCCGGTGGCGCCGCGCTCGGCCAGCCAGGCGATCAGCTCGCGCAGGTCGCCGGGCGTGGGCCGGCGGCCCTCGCCCAGCTGGTACTCCGGGATCACCCCGTCGCACCGCAGGATGCGGTTCATCGAGCGGGGGCGGGGCCAGGCGCCGACCGCCCACACCGGGATCGGGTTCTGCACCGGTGCCAGCGCGCCGTCGACGAGGCTGCCGCCGCGGAAGCTGTAGTGCTCGCCCTGGTACGAGCCGTCGCCGTGCCAGAGCGCCCGCATCAGGTCGATGCCCTCGTCGAGCATGGCCGCGCGCTGCTTGCGGTCGGTGACGTCGCCCGCGGCGCTGGGCAGGACCGGGTCGACGGCGCCCAGGCCGAGACCGACCACGGCCCGGCCGGCGGACAGGTCGTCGAGGGTGGCGACCTGGGACGCGAGCTTCCACGGGCGGCGCCAGGGCAGCGGCGTGAGCATGGTGCCGAGCCGGATGCGGGAGGTGGCCGCGGCGATCGCGCTGAGTAGACCCCAGGCGTCGACGCCGTAGGCCGTCTCGAAGACGAAAACGCCGTCCCACCCGGCCTGCTCGGCGAGGACGGCCTGCTCCAGCTGCTGCCGGGCCGAGCCACCGGGCAGGATGAAACCGAACCGCGTGCTCTCGTTCGTCATGATCCAAGAACTACCAGCGACCACCGACAGTCTTGGCACACCACCCGGCTGCCGTGGTGGGATGTCCGCCGTGAACGCGGACGAGATCGAGCAGGCCCTCGACGACCTCTTCGACCAGGCCCTGGTGTACCACGGGTACACCGACTACATGCGGGACTACGAGGTGATCGTGCGCGGGAGCGCCGACCCGGAGGCCGGCCAGGGCCACCGGCGCTACCTGTTCCGGCACTGCCCCCGGGTGACCGTGACCTCCACGGTCGGCCCGGACGTCTGGGCCCGCTCGCTGGACGAGGCCCTCCTGCACCAGGAGACGCCGCACGACGACGCGGTGTACGCCTGGGGCGTGCGCGGCCAGGCCCTCTACCCGGGCGCCGGCAAACCCGAGACCTCACGCGAGACCCGGCGCTGGGCGTCCCGGCTCGGGGTCCCGTTCTACGAGATCACCCTGGAGGGCAACGGGCACGAGCTGCGGCTGATGTTCTCCGACCTGACGGTGAGCGACCTGGCCGCCGGCTACACCCCGTTCGTGGTGCCGGCATGAGCGGCGCGACGGCGAAGAAGGCCGACCGGTGCCCCTGCGGCTGGGGCGACCCGTACCCGGCCTGCTGCGGCCGCTACCACGGCGGCGAGGCCGCCCCGACCGCCGAGGCCCTGATGCGCAGCCGGTACTCGGCGTTCGTGCTCGGTCTCGAGGACTATCTGCTGCGCACCTGGGCGCCGGAGAGCCGGCCCGGAGGGCTGGGGCTCGACGAGGACATCCAGTGGCAGCGCCTGGTGGTGCTGGGGCGGGAGGCCGGTGGTCCGTTCGACGCCGAGGGCTCGGTCGAGTTCGAGGCCTGGTACCGCTACGACGGGCAGCGCGAGGTGCAGCGCGAGGACTCGCTGTTCCGCCGCGACCAGGGCCGCTGGGTCTACGTCGGGCCGCGCCCCTGACCCGCCGGCCCGGCCAGCCACTCCTCCCGGGTGATCGCGTACTCCACCTCGCCGTGCTCGGCACCCGGGATCGGTTCGTCCCACTCCTCGTGGAAGCTGCGCACGTGGCGTAGCCCGATGCTCGCCATCGTGGCCCGGGACCCCTGGTTGACCGCCATCGTCTGCCCGAACACCCGCTGCGTGCCGAGGCCGGGGAAGAGGTCGGTGAAGGCGTGCCGCAGCAGCTCGGCCGCCCCCTCACTGGCCAGGCCCCGCCGCCAGAACCCGGGCAGCAGGCGGTATCCGATCTCCGCCTCGCCGGGCCGCACCCGCCCGTCGTCGAAGGCCGGTTCCAGCAGCCACCAGCCGGTGAACGTCCCGTCCAGCAGGCCCACCCAGAAGCCCAGCCCCGGATGCTCTTTCGCCACCCGCAGCCGGCGGTGGTGCGCGGCCACGATGTCGTCACGCAGCCGGGGGCGGCCGCTGAACAGGTAGCGCATCACCTGCGGATCGGTGTCGAGCGCCACCTCGTGCTCCAGGTGCCGGGGCGCGAGGGGGAGCAGCGTGAGTCGTCGTGTACTCAGGGTCGCCTGCGTCATGGGGGGATTGTGGTGCGCGGGATCCGCGCGGGCCAGGCCTTTTCGGGCCGTTCGCCGTCCACCATTCGGGCTTTCGGGCGACCGCGGGGCGATATGGTCTACATTGCGCCAATGGCGGACGACTCGGACCGGGTGCGGCTGCTCGACCGGAAGTACCGCGAACTGGCCATGTCCACGTTCGCCTTCGAGACGCGCCTCACCCACCGGCTCGGCTACCTGCGCACGTTCGCCTCACCCCGGATCGCCGGGCTGCTGCGCCACACCGGGCAGATGGGCGCCGAACCGCGCCGCCGCGCCTACGACACCGGGCTGTTCATGCGGGCGATCATCGACGCCGGGCTGGAATCGCCCACCGGGCAGTGCGGTGTGGCCCGGCTGAACGTGATGCACCGGCAGTGGCGCATCACCAACGACGACTACGTCTGGGTGCTGGGCACTTTCGCGGTGGTGAACATCCGCATGATCAGGCGTGCCGGGTGGCGGCCGATCACCCGGGCCGAGCAGCAGACCGTCATCGACTGGCACGTCGAGCTCGGCACCCGGATGGGCATCACCGACATCCCCACCGACTTCGCCACGTTCGACGCCTGGTTCACCGCCTACGAGGCCCGCATGCTGCGCCGCACCCCGGCCGGTGACGAGCTGCTGCGCCTGGCGATCGGCGTGGTGGCCTCGACGATCCCGCGCCGTCTGCGCCGCCCCGCCCTCGCCCTGGTGCCGGTGCTGATCGAGGAACCGGCCCGCACCGCACTGGGTTTCCGGCGGCCGGGTCTTCCGGCACGGTTCGTGATCGGTCTGCTGCTGGCTGTGCGCTCGTGGCGCCGTCGCCGTTCCGGGCCGCCCGGGCCGTGGTTCGCGCTGGGCGAGCCGAACGGCGAGTACCCGGACGGCTGGACGCTCGACGACCTGGGCCCGCGCCGCTCCTACACCACGGAGACCGGCCGCGGTGACTGAGCCGGCGGTTCACCGATCCGCGGGATCCGCCGTCCACCGGGCGAACACCTCGTCCGCCAGCCGGTCCGCGGCCGGGTCCTCGCAGTCCATCCCGGCCTCCACGATCTGCCGGTAGCTCTCGATCTTGGCCCCGATCAGCGACCGGTCGGCGGTGAGCCGGGCCAGCTGCTCGTCGATCGCCGCCGACTGCCGTTCCAGCAGCGCCAGCCGGTACCGGTGCCGTTCCAGCGTCTGCGGCCCGGCCTGCACGAACTCCCGCACCTCCGCCACCGGCATCCCGGTGCGGCGCAGCGCCTGCACGGTGCGGACCCAGCGCAGGACGGCCGGGGTGTAGCGACGGCGCCCGTCCGTCCCCCGCCCGACCTCCGGGATCAGGCCCTCCCGTTCGTACCAGCGCAGCGTGTCGACGCTGATGCCGGTGCGCTCGGACACGTCCCGGATGCCGACGGCGGGTTGCTCGCTCATCCGGCCACGATAGGCGCCTCGTCGGTGACGGTCAGGTCGAGCACCAGCCGGCCCCGCACGTCCCCGCGCGCGAGCCGGTCCAGCGCCTCCCGCACCCGCGGGGCCGGCAGCACCTCGACGTCCGCGGTGATCCCGTGCTCCGCGGCGAACGCCAGCATCTCCCGGGCGTCGCGCACTCCGGAGGACCCGGAGGCGGTGACCCGGCGGCGTCCACGCAGCAGGGCCATCGCGTCCACCTGGTGACGCGGTGGGATGCCGAGCACGCAGAGGGTGCCGTCGAAGTCGAGCGTGAGCAGGTACGGCGTGAGGTCATGCTCACCCGGGACGGTGTCGACGATTACGTCGAAGGCATAGGCGTGCCGGGCCATCTGGTCCGGGTCGGTGGAGAGCACCACCGCCTCCGCCCCCAGGGCGAGAGCCTGCTCACGCCGGGACCGCGAGGTGGTGAACACGGTCACCGACGCACCCAGCGCCCGGGCGAACTTCACCGCCAGGTGGCCGAGCCCGCCCAGCCCGGCCACGCCGACCCGGGTGCCGGCCCCGACCCCGAGCCGGCGCAGTGGCTGCCACATCGTGACGCCCGCACACATCAGGGGCGCGGCGCCGGCCGGGTCCAGCTCCTCGGGCAGGTGATACACGAACCGGTCACGCACCACCGTCTCCCGCGCGTACGCGCCGTGGCGGGGCGTGCCGTCGTGCCGGTCCACCCCGCCATAGGTCAGGGTGGGGAACTCCAGGCAGTACGTCTCCTCCTCGTCGAGGCAGGCCGGGCAGACGCCGCACGAGTCGACGATGTTGCCGACGGCCACCCGGTCGCCGACAGCGAATTCGGTCACCGCGGAACCGATTTCGGCCACCTCACCGGTGAACTCGTGCCCGGGCACCAGCGGCAGGCCGTCGGCTGCCTCGATCGCGTGCAGGTCGGAGTGGCAGACGCCGCAGTGGGTGATGCGGACGCGGACGTCGTCGGGGCGGGTGGCGCGCAGGCCGAAGGTCCACGGCTGGAGCGTGCCGCCCGGGGTGAGCAGGGCGTATCCGGTGGTCATGGCACGACGCTAGGAACTGGAGTGCACTCCAGCGCAAGCCCGCCGCACCACGTCCCGCAGGTACTGGTGCTCCGGCTCGTCATCGAAGGTGGGGTGCCACCACATCGCCTCGATCAGCGGCGGCGCGTCGAACGGGCAGGGCAGCGGGCGCACGCCGGCGTCCGGGGGCAGCAGGTCAGCCAGGCGGCGTTGCAGCAGCGCCACCCGGTCGCTGCGGGCCACCAGGGCGGGCACGGCGAGGAAGTTCTCCGTGACGATCTGCACGTGCGGCTCGATGCCGAGCATCTGCATCTGCCGGGTCACCGGCGACGGGTCGGACGGGCCGTGATAAGTCGCCACCCAGGGCAGTTTCCGGAGGTCGTCGACGGTCAGCCCGTGCTCGGCGGCGGCCGACCCCGAGGCCACCAGGCAGACCCACCGGTCGCGGAACAGGTCCTGGTGCGACATGTCGCTGACGATGCCGTGGGGCAGCACCAGCAGGTCGGAGGTGAGCAGCGCGCGGTCGGCGCGGTCGACCACGGACGGATGGCTGTCGGAGAGCCGGAGCCGGGCGTTCGGTGACTCCTCGCCGAGGATGCGGGCGATCCGGTCGCCGAACACCGTGGTCGCGTAATCGCTGATGGTCAGCGTGAATTCGCGGGTGGACACGGCCGGGTCGAACCCGCTCTGGGCGGCGAACACCCGCTCGGCGCCGGTCAGCGCGGTGCGCACCAGCTCTTCCAGCTGCACGGCCAGCGGCGTGAGCCGGTAGTCGTTGCCCACCCGGGTGAGCAGGTCGTCACCGAAGTGCCGGCGCAGTTTTCCCAGGGACGCCGAGAGAGCGGGCTGCCCCAGGCCCATTGCCGCGGCGGCGCGGGTGACACTGCGCTCACGCAGCAGAGCGTCTAGTGCCACCAGCAAATTCAGGTCAAGGCGCGCCAAACTCACTGTACTAATATGACAAACGTATCACTGTGGTCGATGCACCCCATCAGGCATCGTGTCTTCCCTCCCGAGACTCCCCTCCCCGACAGTGGACGTGCCGCAAGGGCACACAACGAAGGAGAGTGGATCGTGGCCGCAGTCGGGAACGTGCTGGTGATCGGTGGAGGCGTCGCCGGGACGGCCGTCGCGATCGGGCTGGCCGGCGCCGGGGTGGCGGTCGACCTGGTCGAGCGCCAGCCCGGGGTCACGGCCCTCGGATCGGGTATCACCGTGCAGGGCAACGCTTTGCGGGTGCTGAAGGGCCTGGGGGTGTGGGACGAGGTGCTGGCCGCCGGGTACGCGTTCGACAGCCTGGGCATGCGGGCCCCGGATGCGCACGGCACGCTGCTGGCCGAGGTGCCGGACGCGCGCACCGGCGGTCCGGACCTGCCCGCCACGGTGGGCATGCCCCGCCCCGAGCTGGCCCGCATCCTCGTCGACCGGGCCGCCGCGGCCGGCGTCGGGCTGCGTTTCGGCACCACGGTGACCACCCTCACCCAGGACGACGCCGGCGTCGACGTCACCCTGAGCGACGGCTCGCGGGGCCGGTACGACGTGGTGGTCGCGGCCGACGGCATCCGGTCCGCCACGCGCGCCGGGCTCGGCATCGAGCTGGAGACGAAGGCCGTGGGCATGGGCATCTGGCGGGCGTTCGGCCCGCGCCCGGCGAGCGTGACCCGCACCGACCTGATCCACGGCGGCGAGTCGTACATCGCGGGCTACTGCCCGACCGGCGAGAACTCGCTCTACGCCTACATCGTCGAGAGGGCCCAGGACCGGTCCGGGCTGGCGCCGGAGCAGCAGCTGGCCACGATGCGGCGGCTCACGCAGGCCTACCACGGACCCTGGGACGAGATCCGGGAGAACCTCACCGACCCCTCGAAGGTCAACTACACCTGGTTCGAGACCCACCTGCTGGACGCGCCGTGGAACCGCGGCCGGGTGGTGCTGATCGGCGACGCCGCGCACACCTGCCCGCCCACCCTGGCCCAGGGCGCGGCGATGGCGCTGGAGGACGCCGCGGTGCTGGCCGAGTTGCTGACCACCCACGAACAGGTGGACGACGCACTGTGGAACGCCTTCACCGAGCGGCGTTTCGCCCGCGCCGGTGCCGTGGTGGAGGCGTCCAACCGGATGGCGGGCTGGCTGCTGAACGGCGAGCGCGGCGACGTGCCCGGGCTGATGCGTGACATCTCGGCGCTGGTGAGCGTGCCGGCCTGAGGCTGGTGCGATCGCTGGAACGACGGACGACGGGGGGCTCCGCACGGGCTCCCCGTCGTCCGTCGTTCCAGCCGGCTACTGGGCGCTCATCACCCGCTGGTACGCGCCGCCCTGCCCGTCCTGGCCACTGCGGTCCTCGCCCAGGTCGATGCGGACCTGGTGCACGATGCCGGTCAGGGCGTTGTCGAGACGGGGGTACTCCGGGCTCACCGGGGTGCCGAGATCGACGCCCAGGTTGAGGGTCTCGTCGAAGGAGAAGTAGTAGGGGATGGTCGAGCCGACCCGGCCCTTGCCGTCGGTGACCCCGTCGACCGCGATGGCGACCGCGCCGCCCAGGCCGGTGCCCTCGCCGTCGTAGGTGAACTCGACGCGAACCTCGTGCCGGCCCGCGGGCAGGGGACTCTCGGTGCGCACCTGGAAGCGCTCCAGGCCGAAGTAGTTGTAGTGGTAGGTCGGCCGGCCGCCGACCAGGTACACGCTCCAGCCGCCGAAGGCGCCGCCCTGGGCGATGATCACGCCGTTCGCGTCGCCGGGCACCTCGATGTCGGCGGTGATCGTGTGCGAGCGGTTCTTGACGTTCGGGGTGGTCTCCTCGGTGAGCCGCCGCATGCCGCCGTGGTAGGTGATCGAGCGGCGCCCGGCGAGCAGGTCGATTCTGCCCGCCACAGTGGGGTTCTCGCGCTCGGTGACCCGGTCGTCGAGCGGGAACACCTGATGCTTGGCGGCCTCCACCAGGAACAGGTCCTGCAACTGGCGCAGTTTCGCCGGGTGCTGCGCGGCCAGGTCGTTGGACTGGGTCCAGTCGCTGGTCAGGTCGTACAGCTCCCACACGTCGTTCTCGAAACGCCGCTCCGGGTCGGGGATCATCTGCCAGGGGATGCCGTGGCGGGTGACCGCCATCCAGCCCTCGTGGTAGATGCCGCGGTTGCCGCACATCTCGAAGTACTGGGTGGTGCGCCGGTCGGGAGCGGTCTCGTCGGCGAACGTGTAGCGCATGCTGGTGCCCTCGATCGGCTGCTGCTGAACGCCGTTCACCAGGTGCGGGGCGGGCACGCCGACACAGTCGAGAATGGTCGGCAGCACGTCGATCACGTGGTGGAACTGCGGGCGCACGCCACCGCCGCCGGTGATCCCGCCGGGCCAGTGGATGATCAGGCCGTCGCGGGTGCCGCCGAAGTGTGAGGCGACCTGTTTCGTCCACTGGTAGGGGGTGTTCAGCGCCACCGCCCAGCCGGCCGGGCCGATCGGGTAGCTGTCGGCGGTGCCGATCAGGTCGATCTGCTCGATCATCTCGTCCGGGTCGTCGGCGATGCCGTGCCCGAGGCGGTGCTCGTTCAGCGTGCCGTCGATCCCGCCCTCGCCGGAGGCGCCGTTGTCGCCCAGCAGGTACACGAAGACGGTGTTGTCGAGCTCGCCCAGCTCGGTCAGCGCGTCGACCAGGCGGCCCACCTGGGTGTCGGCGTGCTCGGTGAACCCGGCGAAGGTCTCCATGAACCGCGCGGACAGGCGGCGCTGGTTCTCGCTCAGCTCGTGCCAGTGCGGCAGTCCCTGCGCCCAGTCGGACAGCACCGCGTCGGGCGGAACCACGCCGAGTTCCTTCTGCCGCACCAGGATTCGTTCCCGCTCGGCGTCCCAGCCCTGGTCGAACCGGCCCGCGTACTTCTCCCGCCACCGCGGCGCCACGTGCAGCGGCGCGTGCGAGGCGCCGAAGGCCAGGTAGGTGAAGAACGGCCGGTTCGGGGTGAGGGAGCGCTGCGTGCGGATCCAGTCGATGCTCTGCTCGACCAGGTCCTCGGACAGGTGGTAGCCGTCTTCCGGGCGCCGGGTCGGCTCGAACGGGGTGGTTCCGCGGTACAGCTGCGGGTACCAGTGGTTCATCTCGGCGCCCATGAACCCGTAGAACGCGTCGAAACCCTCACCGGTGGGCCAGCGGCCGAACGGCCCGACCGCGCTGATCTCGCGCGGCGGGGTCTGGTGCCACTTGCCGAAGGCGGCCGTGCTGTAGCCGTTGCCCTGGAGGATCTGCGCGAGCGTGGCGGCGCCGGCCGGGCGGAACCCGTTGTAGCCGGGTGCCGCGGTGGCCATCTCGGTGGTGCCGCCCATGCCCACGGAGTGGCAGTTGCGGCCGGTCATCAGGGACTGCCGGGTGGGGGAGCAGAGCGCGTTGACGTGGAACCGGTTGTAGCGCAGGCCTTCTGAGGCCAGCCGCTCGGCGGTGGGCATCTGGCAGGGGCCGCCGAACGCGCTGGAGCTGCCGAAGCCCAGGTCGTCGAGCACCACGATGACGACGTTCGGGGCCGCCGGGGGCGGGGTGGTCGGGCCGATCGCCTGGAACGGCTCGTGCTGGTCGTGGATGCCGACCGCGGTGACCGGTGTCTGCTGCCGCAGCGGCTCCGGCAGAACGTGCCGGCCGGCTTCGAAACCACCCACAAGGAACTCCTGTTCGCGCACAGTTGATGACGGCGCACGATCGGCCGCGGTCGCGGCCGTCCGGTCGTGCTCATCGCTCAGGGTGACAGACCCGCGGGGCCGCCCACAACGAGGCCCCCTCGGCGAGCGATACCGTTTCGCGATGAAGGCCAGAGGTGCGGCCTATGTGTGGCACAACGGGTTTCGCGGATGTGTCAGGACCGGTCGGGACGGTTACGGGCCGGGGGCCTCGCTGTCGTCCCGGCGACCCGGACCGGGACCCGGACCGGGATCGTCCAGCGCCGCCAGCAGCCCGGCCTCGTCGCGCACCACGGTGCCCGCTCCCAGCACACCGCGACCGCGCAGCCGGGCGGCCACCGAGAGCACCCAGGGCCGGCGCAGCCGGGCCGCGGTCAGCAGGTCGGTGGAGTTCAGCAGCTCCTGCGGCGGCCCCTGCCGGGCGGTGCCCCCGACCAGCACCAGCACCTCGTCGGCCCAGGCCAGGGCCAGGTCGACGTCGTGCGTGGCCATCACCAGCGTGGTGCCACGCGCGTGCAGCCGGGCCAGTGCGGCCGCCGCCTCGTCGCCGGCCGCCGGGTCGAGCCCGGCCGTGGGCTCGTCGAGCACCAGCACCCGCGGGCGCATCGCCACCGCACCGGCGATGGCCACCCGCTTGCGCTCGCCGAACGAGAGCTGGTGGGTGGGCCGGGCGGCCAGGTGGGTCGCGGCCAGCAGGTCCAGCGCCTCGTCGCAGCGGGCCCGCACCTCGTCGTCGGTGAGCCCCTGGTTGACCGGGCCGAACGAGACGTCCTCGCGCACCGACGCGGAGAACAGCTGGTCGTCCGGGTCCTGGGTGATCAGCTGCACCAGGTGACGGTGCGCGCGCAGGCCGGACCGGGTGTGCCGCAGTTCGTCGTCCCCCACACAGATCCGGCCGGCGGTCGGGCGCAGCGCCCCGGACAGGCAGCGCAGCAGGGTGCTCTTACCCGACCCGTTGGCGCCGAGCACGGCCAGCCGCCCGGCCTCCGGCACCCGCAGGTCCACCCCGGCCAGCACCGGCGGACCGGCGGGATAGGCGTACTCCAGCCCCTTGACCTCGATCACCAGCGGCCCCAGCTCACCGAGACCGCCACCAGGGCGCCGAGCCCGAGCACAGTGGCCACGACAAAGGACGGCGAGGACCGGCGCGGCTGCGCCAGGGTGCGCATCACACCCTCGAAACCCCGCCCGGCGAGCCCGGACTCCAGTCTGCGGGCGCGTTCGAGCGCGCGGGTCAGGGTGGCCGCCGCCAGCGTCGACGCCGACCGCAGCGTGGCCCGGCGGGTGGTGTAGCCGAGCCGGGCGGTCTGCGCGGCCCGCACCGCACCGATCGATTCCAGCAGTACGAACAGCATGCGGTAGATCAGCCCGGCGACGTCGACGACCGCCTCCGGCACGCCCCGGCGCCGGGCCCAGGCCAGCAGGTCGGTCATCGGGGTGGTGGCGGCCAGCAGCAGCACCGCGCTGCTGCCCGCCACCGCGTGGGCCAGGGTCTGCGCGGCGGCCCGGAGGCTGGGCCCGGTGACGGCCGGGCCGAATCCGTCGGTGCGCCAGGTCACCGCGATCGACACGGTGCCCAGCAGGATGAACGCCGCCGGCCCGCGCGCGGCCCGGGCCAGCAGGTGCGCCGGCACCCGGGCCGGCCCGAGCAGCAGACCCAGCGACACCAGCGTCACCAGCCCGGACGCCGGCCACGGCGGCAGCACCAGGGCGGCGATCACCAGGCCCAGACCGAGCAGGAGCTTGTCGCCGGGGGAGCGCCGCCGCCAGGGACTGGCCCAGGCGGCGACGTCGATGGCAGGGGCGGTCAACCGGCCCTGCTCTGCGAGAGGTCGCTCTCCCCGGCCCGGCGGCGCCGCCCGGACAGCCGCCCGAGGGCGAACCCGAGCACCCCGGCCCCGGCCGCGGCCTGGAGGGCGAACAGGCCGGACTCGACCTCGCCCGACGACGGCTCGAACAGGGGGCTGAACCACACGTGGTAGCCGGGGTTGATCTCCTCCACCTTGGTGGCGGCGGAGGAGTCGCTGCCCGCGTAGGACTCGCCCTCGGCCTGGCCGGCGGTGTTCAGCCGCAGCGCCAGGGGGATCGCGAAGATGGCCACGACCAGCAGCAGGATGGCCAGGTCGACGGTGAGACGACGACGGTTGCGCATGATCACTCACCCTTCCGCGCGGGGGTGGCGACCGGGACGGTGCTCTCCGGCGTCTCCAGAGCCCGGCGCAGGCCGAGGGAGAGCAGCTCCTGCGGGGCGATCCGGGCCAGGATGCGGAACACCAGCACGCCGAGCAGGCCCTCGGCGATCGCCAGCGGGATCTGGGTGAGCGCGAAGATACCGAGGAACTCGCCGATCGACCCGATCACGCCGCCGATCGGATCCGGGTGGGCGAGGCCGAGCTGCACCGACGTCACCACGTAGGTGGACAGGTCGGACAGCGCCAGCGCCGCGAACACGCCGACCGGGAAGGCCAGGCGCAGGGCCAGGCAGGCCCGGTAGGCGCCGTAGCCCACCCAGGGCCCGACGATCGCCATCGAGAACACGTTCGCGCCGAGCGTGGTGATGCCGCCGTGCGCCAGCAGCAGGGCCTGGAACAGCAGCACGATGGCACCCAGCACGGCCATCACCGGGGGCCGGAACAGCACCGCGCCCAGGCCGGTGCCGGTCGGGTGGCTGGAGCTGCCGGTGACCGAGGGCAGCTTGATCGCCGACAGCACGAAGGTGAAGGCGCCCGCGGCGCCGAGCAGCAGCCGGGACTCAGGACGTTCGCGCACCTCACGCACCACGCAGCGGGCGCCGTGGACGACGAACGGGGCGGCCGCGACGGTCCAGGCGGCGGCGTGCAACGGGGGCAGGTATCCCTCAGCGATGTGCATGCAGCACCTCGCCGGATCGCTGGAAGAGCGCGTGGTTCATCGGATCTCCTCGGGTCCTCGCCCTGGATCGGATGCGACGGCCGAAGTCTCCTGGCTTCCGGATCGGCGCTCGCCCCGGCCTTCCGGCCCGATCGGGGCCGTGGCACGGCAAGGGGTCTGCTCCCCGGTGACAGTGGCGGGACCGCGCCGGATTCACACCGGCTTCCTTCACTGCCGTCACGGTTGACGTATGTAATTGGGGACGAGCGGGTGCACGGACCGGGTGTGACCGCGCGTTGGCATCTAATCACGGACGGACCGCCGATAGAACGCCATTCCGGTCCGGGTTTCGCGCCGTCCCCGGTTCTCGCGCCCCGGCAAAGCGGTGACGGCGCCCGGGCATCTGCCGGGCGCCGTCCCTCTGTCGTGGGGGTGTCGCTCTCAGACCGTCGGCTCGAGCTCGGCCGACTGCTTGCCGGTGTGCCGGATCCGGGTGGTCCGGATCACCCGCGGCCCGGTCAGGCTCGGGCGGGCCAGCAGGAACAGCACGAAGGCCACACCGGCCAGCGCGGCGCCGATCAGGTAGGCCTCGCGGTAGCCGAAACCGGCCGCGGCACCGAGGATCGGCCCGGCCAGCATGGCGCCGACCGGCCCGGCGCTGGTGAACAGCGTGGAGGCGTGACCCGGGCGGCTCGGCACCATGTCCTGCACATAGCTGATGCCCAGGCCCTGGAGAAGAGCGATGGACGACGCGTTGAGCAGCTGCGCCGCGGCCACCTGCCAGGTGCCCGACGCGCTCGCCACGACCAGCGCGTAGGCCAGGCTGAGCAGCGGCCCGCCCAGCATCAGCAGCCGCAGCCGGTAACGCGCGGCCAGCATGCCGAAGCCGAGCATCAGCGGGATCTCCAGCCCGGCGCACAGGCCCAGGATCAGCCCGGAGTCACCCAGCCCGGCGTTCAGCTCGCTCTTCAGGAACAGCGGAAGTGCCTGGAGCGAAAGGTTTCCCGTGCACTGGAGCAGGACGAACGCGGCCACGGTCAGCACGATCACGCGCCGGTTCTCGTCCGGCCCGGCGACCGTGTGCGCGGGGTCCGGGCTGTCGGCCGCGGGAGCGGCGGGGGCTGCGGGGGCTGCCGTGGGGAACATCCGCCACGCCACCACGGCGGCGACCACGTACATCACCGCCGCGAAAACATAGACGGCGGTGAAGCTTCCGGCGCTGAGCAGGACGGTCGCCAGGAACGGCCCGCCGACCCAGGACAGCGAGAGCACGGTGCGCAGGGTGCTCATCGTCATCACCGCGCTGGGCGATCCCTGGAGGCTGGTGCGGGCGTGCGCGAACACCTGCGGCACCAGGGCGCTCGCGGCGGCGGTCGCGGTGACGGTCAGCGCGAGAAGCAGGTAGTAGTCCCGGATCACGGCGGTGAGCAGGGTGCCCACGGCTCCGGTCACGGCGGTCGCGACGATCAGGCCGCGCCGTGAGGACAGGCGGTCGGAGTAGTGACCCATCAGCAGCGACACCGTGACCGCGGACAGCGGTGCGGCGATCAGGTAGGCGGTCACCTGGAGCGGGGACGCCCGCACGGCGTCGGTGAGGAAGAGGGTGAGGAAGGGGACGGCCATGGCACTGGCGAGACCGACACACAGAAAGACCAACGCCAGCGGGAGCTGCCGGCGGACAGGGGCGAGCACAAGAACCTCGATGCCAGATCAGGATGGACGAAGACGTGAAGCACTGCCGCCTTGCAGCCTCCTGAGTGTCTAACGGCACGAGGGCCGAAAGTGTTACATCAACTGGTGCATATATTTGCGCTGGATCCGGGGGACGATCCGGGAGGAATCGCGCCGACCGCCCCGATGGGGCAGACGCCCGGGGGCCGCTGCGGTTGCCGATCCCCGGGCGGGCGCCACCGTGGAGTTCTGTCCACGAGCCTGACCTGCGAGGAGTCCTTCCGATGGCGAACACGTCCGCCCGCGTCCTGTACAAGCCGTTCGGCCTGGCCGGCAGCGTCGGCGCCGGTCTGGTGGCCGGGATCGCGTTCAAGCAGATCTGGAAACGCGTCGCCGACTCCGAGGACGCCCCCGAGGCCAACGACCGGCGTCACGGCTGGGCCGAGATCCTGATCGCCGCCGCGATCCAGGGCGCGATCTTCGCCGCGGTCAAGGCCGCGGTGGACCGGGGCGGTGCGACCGTGTTCGAGCGGCTGACCGGGGAGTGGCCGGGTGAGGACGTCGGCGACGAGGACTGATCCCGGCGACTCCCGGCGACTCCCGGCGACGGAGCCCCTACAGGCCCCAGCGCTGGTGCAGGTGGAAGCTGTCGCTGAGCCGCTCCAGCGAACCGGTGTGCAGCTCGGCGCTGACCTCCTGGTCGCCGGAGACCGAGAAGTGCCCGAACACCCAGGGGAAACACGGCGGGCCGCTGGCGCTGACCCGCTGGAGCACGGCCTGGCCCGGCACCCCGTCCACCCGCAGCTCACCGGCGGTGAGCGGGGCGTGACGACGCCGGGTCAGGTGCTCGTTGAGGGCGGCCACCTGGTCCATCTCCAGGGTGTGGGTGGTGCTGGCGGTAGAAGTCTGGGTCATTGATTCGCCTCCTCGGCCCCTGAGTCTCGCGCTCCGGGCGTCCCGGGGGCACCGGTCCCACGACGTGTGTGTTCCGGGACCATGGTCCTTCGACAAAAGCCATAGGACATCAAGGCACTTGGCCTCTGACGACCGTTTTCCGTCAGTCGGACGATTGCCTCATGGACACCCTGCGTACCAACGAACAATCGGCCGCCTCCGCCGCCTGGCGTGGATTCGCCGGGCAGGAGTGGCAGGACCGGATCGATGTCAGCGCCTTCATCAAGGCGAATGTCACCCCCTACAGCGGTGACTCTGCGTTCCTGGCGAAGGCGACCCCTCGCACGGACGCGATCCAGCAGCGCATCAGCGAACTCACCCTGGTGGAGCGGGAGAGGGGGATCCTGGACGTCGAGACGAAGATTCCGTCCACGATCACCAGCCACCAGCCGGGTTACATCGACAAGGACGCCGAGCTGATCGTTGGGCTACAGACCGACGCACCGCTGAAGAGGGGCATCATGCCCAACGGCGGCCTGCGGATGGTCGAGAACGGCCTGCACGCTTACGGCTACGAGCTGGACCCGTCGGTGAAGGAGATCTTCACCAAGTACCGTAAAGACCACAACATGGGTGTCTTCGACGCCTACACCCCCGACATCAAGGCCGCCCGCAAGTACGGCATCGTCACCGGCCTGCCGGACGCCTACGGCCGTGGCCGGATCATCGGCGACTACCGCCGCGTGGCCCTCTACGGTGTCGACGCCCTGATCGCCGGAAAGAAGGCCGAGAAGGCCGCCCTCGACGGCGAGCGCGCGAGCGAGAGCATCATCCGCGACCGCGAGGAACTGTCCGAGCAGATCAAGGCGCTCGGCGAACTGGCGCAGATGGCAGCCGGTTACGGCTACGACATCAGCAAGCCGGCCACCACCGGCGCCGAGGCGATCCAGTGGCTGTACTTCGCCTACCTGGCCGCGGTGAAGGAGCAGAACGGCGCGGCGATGTCGTTCGGCCGCACGTCCAGCTTCATCGACGTGTACCTGGAGCGGGACATCGCCGAGGGTGTGATCACCGAGGAGCGGGCCCAGGAGCTCGTCGACGACCTGGTGATCAAGCTGCGCATCGTGCGGTTCCTGCGCACCCCGGAGTACGACGCGCTGTTCTCCGGCGACCCGACCTGGGTCACCGAGTCGATCGGCGGCTGCACCGACGACGGCTCGCCGCTGGTCACCCGCACCTCGTTCCGCTACCTCCAGACCCTGTACAACCTCGGCCCGGCCCCCGAGCCGAACCTGACCGTGCTGTGGTCGCCGCGTCTGCCGGAGCCGTTCAAGCGGTTCTGCGCGCAGGTCTCCATCGACACCAGCGCCATCCAGTTCGAGAACGACGAGCTGCTGCGCCCGATGAACAGCGACGACGCCGCGATCGCCTGCTGTGTCTCGGGTGCCACGGTGGGCAAGGCAATGCAGTTCTTCGGCGCCCGGGCCAACCTGGCCAAGGCCCTGCTCTACGCCATCAACGGTGGCCGCGACGAGAAGAGCGGCACCCAGGTGGCGCCGGCGACCGCGCCGGTGGCCGGTGACACGCTGGACTTCGACGACGTGATGCAGCGCTACGACGCGATGATGGACTGGCTGGCCACCACCTACGTGGACGCCCTCAACATCATCCACTACATGCACGACAAGTACGCGTACGAGCGCGTGCAGATGGCGCTGCACGACTACGCCCCGCACCGCATGCTCGCCTGCGGCATCGCCGGGCTCTCGGTCGCGGCGGACTCGCTGTCCGCGATCAAGAACGCCAAGGTGCACCCGGTGCGCGACGAGACCGGGCTCGTCGTGGACTATCTCGTGGACGGTGAGTTCCCCTGCTACGGCAACGGGGACGACGACGTGGACGCCCTGGCCGCCGACCTGGTGCACCGTTTCATGCAGAAGCTGCGCTCGCACCAGGCCTACCGCGACGCCGAGATCACCCAGTCCGTGCTGACCATCACCTCGAACGTGGTGTACGGCAAGAAGACCGGCAACACCCCGGACGGACGGCGCGCGGGCGAGCCGTTCGCCCCCGGTGCCAACCCGATGAACGGCCGCGACCGGCACGGCCTGCTCACCTCGGCGCTCAGCGTGGCCAAGATCGACTACGCGGACGCCCGGGACGGCATCTCGCTGACCTCCACCACGGTTCCCTCGGCCCTGGGCCGCACCCGGGAGGACCGGATCAGCAACCTGGTCGGTGTGATGGACGCCTACATGGTGGCCGGCGGCTATCACATGAACGTCAACGTGCTGGAGCGGGCGACGCTGATGGACGCCATGGAGCACCCGGAGAACTACCCGAACCTGACCATCCGGGTCTCCGGCTACGCCGTCAACTTCGTCCGGCTCACCAGGGAACAGCAGCTGGACGTGATCAGCCGCACCTTCCACGGCGACGCCCGCGACTCGGCAGCGCTGGTCTGACATGAACACGTCCGTCAGCGTCGAGATCGGCGAGCGTCCCCCGCTCGCCGGGTACGACCCGGATATCTGGCGTTCCGGCCGGGCCGGCTGGGTGCACTCGTGGGACATGTCGATCGGGGTGGACGGACCGGGCTGCCGGTTCGTGCTGTTCACCGCCGGCTGCCCGCTGCGCTGCCAGTACTGCGCGAACCCGGACACCTGGACGGCCCGGGGTGGCAGGGTGACGCTGGTGGACGAGGTGGTGACGAGGATCCGGGGCTACCGGGCGGCCCTGGTCGCGGGCGGCGGGGGCGTGACGATCAGCGGAGGCGAGCCGATGGCCCAGCCGAAGTTCATCGGCAACGTCCTCGCCGAGGCCCGGGCGATGGGCCTGCACACGGCCCTGGACACCTCCGGCATCTACGGGGACCTCGGGTCCGACGAGTTGCTCGACGACGTCAGCCTGTTCCTGCTCGACATCAAGTCGTTCGACCCGGCGACCTACCGCAGGACGACCGGGCAGCCGGTCGAGCCGACGCTGCGGTTCGCCCGGCGCCTGGCCGAGCGGGGCCGGCCGGTCAACCTGCGCTTCGTGCTGGTGCCCGGCCTGACCGACGCCCCGGACAACGTCGAGGGGGTGGCGCGGTTCGCGGCCGGGCTCGGGAACGTCGAGCGGGTGGACGTTCTCGCGTACCACACGCTCGGTCTGGAGAAGTACCGCAAGCTCGGGCAGCGCTACCGCCTGGAGGGGGTGCGGCCTCCCACCCGGGAGCAGGTGGAGGAGGCGAAGAAGCACTTCTCCGACCGGGGGCTCACGGTCAGCTGAGACGGGGAGAGGGGGCGGCCCGGCCGGGCCGCCCCCTCTTTCACGCCGTCACGGCCTGAGCTTCTGGAGGTGTGCCAGGCTGCCGTAAAGACCAGTCAGGTGCGCGAACTCGGCCTCGTCGTAGAACGAGGCGATGCCCCGGCCGTAGTCCTTGGCCACCTCGATCACGAAGCGCACCGCGCTCTCCACCACCTGGAGGTCGGAGGCGCCGGTGGCCGAGCCGGGCACGGCGGTGACCGTGGTCAGCGCGACGCCGACGACCGGGGCGCTGGTCGCCGTGGTCGGCTGCACGATCGAGTTCACGTGGTACACGTCGTTGCCGTACGGGGTGATGTCCTGCGTGGTGATCGGCATGATCACCGGGGCCAGGCCGCTGGTGCGCTCCACCGCGTCGAGCAGGGTCTCGGAGACCCGCAGGATCCAGCCCTCCTTGATGGTCGGCGTGATCGCGAAACCGCGGTGGTTGCACACCCGGTTGCCGCGGGTGGTGTCGACGGACAGGATCGCGTCCATCGCCGGGTCGACCTCGACCTCGTTGGTGACGGCCATGTCGACGGCCGAGCCCATGAACGGCACCGGGTCGTGCGGCTGGGTCGGGGCGTCCGGGTCGACGTGCGTGCTGACGACCACGTCGCCGGGCAGCCGGTCGCCCTTGGCCGCGGCGTCGAGCAGCTTGGCCGCGGCGGACAGCGCCACCAGCGCGCCGTCGCCGTCCGAGACGAACCCGATCTGCTCCGGACGGGCGCCGAGACCGCCCAGCCGGCCGATGATCCCGAGGGTCGGCGCGTCACCGCCGGAGCTCTTGCCGTTCGTGCCGGGGATGGTCAGCGAGACGAAGTCGGTGGCTCCCGCGTCGCCGGTCACCTCGGTGACCCGGACGTCGGTGGCACCGAGCGCGCGCAGCGCCCCGGCGGCGGCCTCACCGCTGGCGGCGGGGGAGTCGAGCAGTTCGGAAAAGGCGAGGACATGGCGCCAGGACACGGTGGAACTCCTTCGGATTGCTTTTATTACCAGGTGTTTCAGAAGCGGGCTGCGAGCAGCCCGCCGGTCCGGACCGCGTCCACGACCGGCAGGCCCAGCCGTTCCCGCAGAGGCTCCGCCAGACCGATCGTGGTCATGCCGGTGCAGGCCAGCATGACCACGTCGGCCCCGGCGGCGACCAGCTCGTCGCCGCCCCGCAGGCAGGCCTCGAAGCCGGAAGCGGTGAGCAGGTCCGCGGTTTCGTGGACGCCCTCGGGCTGGAGCGAGGCGATCAGCCGGTCGCCCAGCACCGACGTCACCGACACCGGCGTCTGCGGGGTCAGGTCGAGCACGCCGATCCGGGTGCCCAGGGCCAGCGCCACCGCGGCGGCGGCCGATCCGGCGCCGGTCACCGGCACGGAGCACAGCCGGCGCGCGGCCTCCAGGCCGGGGTCGGCGGCGCAGCTGATCAGGAGGGCGTCCACCTGATCGTTCAGTTCCCGGGCCAGAACCGGGATTTTGGACGACGCGGCGGCGAAACTCGCGTCGTCGTGCACGCCCCGGGGCTGGTCCGGGATGGCCCGGGTGACGGTGGTGATCCCCAGCTCGGCCTCCAGGATGCGGCCGTGGGTGCCGAGAAATTCCTCGTCGTCCGAGGTGACCACCCGCAGCACGCCGACGGTACGGCTCGCCCGGCTCATGCGGCAGGTGCTCCCCGGTCGAGCAGCTCGGCGGCCAGCCGGGCCACGACCGACCGGGCCAGCACCACCGGCACCCCGGCCTCGTCGGCCAGCGCCGCGCGCATCGGCTGCGAATAGCCCATGCAGTCGGCCACGATCAGCTGCGCACCCCGATCCCGCAGGCGTCGCGCCGCTGCGCGCAGTCCGGGGGCGACGGGTGCGCCGTCGGCGCCGACGTACGGGCTCGCGTCGTCCACCACCACCTTCGCGTCCAGGGCGGCGTACTTGCCGTCGGGGTGATGACGCTGCTCGGGCAGCGGCACCAGCACGCCCACGGTGTCCAGGCCGGCGGCCAGCGCGGCCACGCCCGGGCCGATCATCCGCTCCGGCCGCAGCAGCGGCCTCGCGCCGGTGACCTCCTCGAAAGCGCCGGTGCAGGCGAGGAACACGGCGTCCACGTCGTCCAGGCCGTCGAGGATGCGCTGCACCCGGGGCACGATGTGGTGGTGCGCGACGATCGCGTTCGAGCCGTCGCGCAGCCGCGTGGTCAGCACCTCGTCGCCGGGCCCCGGGGCCATGGCGGCGATCTCGTCCGGCCCGTCGTCGTCCAGGGCACCGCGTTCCACCAGGTCCACGCCGGGCAGCCAGGTGCGCAGCTCGGGGGTGAGGTCGGTGCGGGGGGCCTGGCCGATCGTCACGACCGCCAGTCGGGAGTTGCTCATTTGAGGATCTGTCCTGCCGAGTAGATCGAGTCGCCGGCGATGAGACCGGCTCCGACGAGGGCCATCTCGTTCTCGCCCTGGTCGCCGCGGGTGCGTTCCCAGACCACCCGCACGGCCAGCGCGGCCAGCACCAGCCAGCCCGCGTTCGGGCTGCTGACCAGCAGACCGGTGGCCAGCAGCACACCCATCTGCCGCTTCGGGCCGCCGATCAGCTGGATCAGCGCGCCGGGGATCGCCCACAGCGCCAGCGTGGTGATCATGTGCGGCTTGGTCAGGCCGTCGACGATCGAGGTGGCGTAGACGGTGGAGACCGGCGGCACGTCACCGGCCTCGAAGTACGAGCGCCACAGCAGGGCCACCATGGCGGCGGCCACCACGAAACCGATGACGCCGCCGAGAAGCTGCTGCCGGCGTCCCTCGAGCTCGAAGGCCGTGTAGGGACGGTGCTCGCGGCGCAGCAGCCAGCCGGCCTTGAAGTCGTAGCCCATGTCGGCGAACGCCGGGCCGGTGGCCGCGCAGTAGCCGACCAGCACGATCAGCGGCTCGGTCGGAATGTGCAGCAGCAGGCCGAAGATCAGGAAGATCAGGGTGACGGCGAAGGCCGGGAACCAGCCCGAGTGCATGGCGGCCAGGCCGACGATCAGCTCGTGCACGATGGCGGCGAACGCGGCGAACAGCACCCAGCCGATCATCGCCGGCACCGACATGTCGCCCCAGATGCCGGTGGCGGTGGCCAGCACGATCGCCCCGGCCACATAGAGGCCGTATCCGATCGAGAAGGTGCGGCGCAGAGCCTCGACGGTGACCGTGGGGGCGAGCGACGGGTCGTTCTCGTCCAGCGCCTGCGGTGCCGGGGCGCCCTTCGCCGACGAGGACCGCCCGGCCAGCAGGAACCCGGCCTGCACCAGCGCCACCAGGCCCGCGCCGATCATCACGCCGTGCGGGATGTACTGCGACGACAGGGTCACGCCGCCGTCCGAGAAGTTCGGGTAGTACTGGTTGATCAGCAGGCCGATGCCGAACATCAGCAGCGCCCACATGTTTCCGATCAGGGCCACACCTGCCGCGGACATCGGCAGGCCGAAGAAGTTCAGCGCGAAACCGGCCACGCCGCCCGCGCCGAGCAGTGCGGCCTGCTTGCCGCCGGAGTCACCGGCCTTGATCGTCTCGGCCGCCGCCACGCCCGACGGCCAGGCGCCGTGGGCGGGCAGGAACGACGAGCCGTAGCTGCGGTACAGCACCCACACGTCGATGGCCAGACCCATCAGAGCACCGCACAGCATCGGCCAGACCAGGTCGGTGCGACCGGTGGCCCAGGGGATCGCGATCGGCGTGATCAGCGAGTTGGCGGCACCGAACGTGGCGCTGGAGATGGCGGTCTGGGCCAGGTTCTGGCGGTGGATGCTGCGGAAGCGGACCAGGCCCATGAAGGCGACCCGGCCGACCAGCATGGCGACGAGAGCGCCGATCACCGAGGTGTTGGGCGAGATGCCCAGTGTGGTGATCATGTGCAGGCCGATCATCGCGCCGAGCACGCTCAGGATCGCGAGCACGACCAGGGTGAGCGGCTCCAGGGCACGGGGGTGCTCGGCCTGCGCCGGGACCCCGGGCGAGGTGCCGGTGGTGGCGTCGACGGACATGGTGTTCCTCCGGAACGATCTTGATGAGATGCGCTGGTGTCAGCGCAGCAGGGCGGACAGCTCCCGCGCTGCCGAGAGAACCTGGTCGATCAGGGCAGGATCGACCTCCAGCGGCCGGGTGACACCGATCACCGAGACGCTGGCGGAGACCTCGCCGCTCACCCGGATGGGCGCGGCGAGCGAGGTGACGTGCGGATTGACCTCGCCGCAGGAGTAGGCCCAGCCCTGTTCGCGGGTGAGCCGGTGGCGCTCGCGGATCTCCTCGGCCCGGCGCGGGCCGGACCGGGTGGACTCCTCGAACCCGGTGGCCAGCAGGGCGTCGACCTCGGCCTCCGGGCGGAAGGCGTAGATCGCGTGCCCGGAGGCGCCGCCGTACCAGGGGTAGCTGCGGCCGAGGGTGAGTTCCCAGCGCAGGTCGCCGGGGGCGTCGGCGGCAGCGGTCAGCTGGTAGCGCGAGCCCTGGCGGACGTTGAGCACCGCCGAGCGGCCGGTCGAGGCGGCCAGCCGGTGCAGGACGGGCAGCGCGATCTGGCGCGTGCCGTCGGACTCGGCGGCGAGCTGGCCCAGCCCGATCAGGGCGGGGCCGAGCCGGTAGAGCCGGGTGCGGGGGTCGGGGACGACGAAACCACGGCCGGCCAGCGTGGCCAGGATGCGGTGGGCCTGGGAGGTGCCGAGGTCGAGGCGGCGGGCCACCTCGCTGACACCCCAGGCACCCTCCGTGGAGGTGAACAGCCCGAGCACGTCGAGGGCCCGCTGGACGGTGAGAAGTTCGTCAGCCATCTGTTGCTCCTTTCCGATAATCGGGATACTGTTCCGTACATCGGGATGCAGGTTAGGCCGGGGTCACCCCCCGGATCCAGCCCCTCGCGTTTCAGGGCCGTAAAGTTTTGCCTGTGGAACTTCTGTTGCTCTCCAACACGACCAATCACGGCGGCACCCCGTACGGGCACGTCAGAGCCGATCTGGCGGATTTCGTCCGGGGGATCACGAAGGGCGTCTTCGTCCCCTTCGCCTTGGCCGATCACGACGCCTACACCGCCTCGGTGGCCGTGCCCTACGCGGAGGCCGGGGTCGAGCTGACCGGCCTGCACACCGTCGGCGACGCCGCCGCCCAGGCCGCCGCGGTGGCGTCGGCCGAGCTGGTCGTGGTCGGCGGCGGCAACACCTTCCGCCTGCTGCGCACCCTCCAGCGCGCGGGCCTGGTGCAGCCGCTGCGCGAGGCGGTCGCCGCCGGCACCCGCTACGTCGGCACCAGCGCCGGCACGAACATCACCGCGCCGACCATCCGCACCACCAACGACATGCCGATCGTCGAACCGGACTCGTTCGAGGCGCTGAACTTCGTTCCGTTCCAGATCAATCCGCACTACATCGACGCCGACCCGGCCAGCAGGCACATGGGCGAGACCCGCGAGACCCGGCTGCGTGAGTTCGGTGAGGAGAACGACGTCCCGGTGCTCGGCCTGCGCGAGGGAACGTATCTGCGGGTGTCCGGCGAGACGGCGCGGATCGGCGGCAAGGCCGTCTCCCCCCTGGCCCCCGGCCCGGCCATCCTGTTCCGCCAGGGCGCCGAGCCCGAGGAGATCGCCGGCGACGTCAGCGGCCTCCTGGCCCTGCCGGCGGAGTACGACTCGCCCCTGGGCTGACCCGGCTGGTCCGGTCCGGCCTGGTCTGGTCCGGTCCCGCTCGATCTGGCCCGGCTCGGTCCGGCCTGGTCCGCGGTGGTTTCGGGCGATCGCGGCTCGCTGCGCGGCAGCTGGTCCTGGTGGGCATTGGTTGTGCGACGAGCGTCCCGATCGCCGACCCGCCTCCTCCGCGGACGAAGTCTTGGCGGTACGAGGTGGACACCTTTGCGTTTTGACACCACCCAGGCGCTGAGGCCGGTGTCAAAACGCAAAGGTGTCACCCCGTACAGCTGCGGCCGACGCGGCTCGGGCACTGGACGGGACAGCCGGCTCAGGTCTGCACGTTGGCTCAGGTCTGCACAGTCAGCTCAGGTCTGCACAGTCGGCCCAGGTCTGCACAGTCGGCCCAGATCTGCGCGAGGGATCAGGGGGCCGGCCGATCGCGACGGCGTGGGCCGTGCTGGGCGTGGTGGTGTCCGCGGTGGGCGTGGTGGGTGCGGTGGTGATCAGGCGGCGGTGGGGGCGGGGAGGGTGTGAGGGGCGGGGAGAGCGGCCAGCACGCGGTCGGTGGCGATCGCGTCGGCCACGGTGATCCGGACCCCGTCGCCAGGGTAGGCGCGGACCAGGATGTCGGCTGCTGCAAGGCTTTCCACGGTGCGGCGGCTGTTCTCGTCGTCCATGCGCAGCCAGACGAAGTTGGCCGCGCTGTCGGGCACCCACCAGCCGCTCGCCCGCAGCCCGGCGGTCAGGCGGGCGCGTTCGCCGACCACGGCGGCCACTCGCTGGGCGATCTCGTCGACGGCGTCCAGCGAGGCGATCGCCGCCTCCTGTGCCAGGGCGGTGACGCCGAACGGCAGGGCTGTGCGGCGTGCGCCCTCGGCGAGTTCCGGATGCGCGATCGCGTATCCCACCCGCAGTCCGGCCAGGCCGTAGGCCTTCGAGAAGGTGCGCAGAACACAGAGATTCGGGTAGCGGTGGTAGGCGGCCAGGCCGTCGACCGGGTCGGTACCGGTGACGAACTCGACGTACGCCTCGTCCAGGATCACCAGCACGTGCGGCGGTACTGCGTCGAGGAAACCGGTCAGCTCGTTGTGTGAGAGCGGCACGCCCGTGGGGTTGTTCGGCGAGCAGAGCAGCACCACCCGGGTGGCCGGGCCGATCGCGGCCAGCATCGCGGGCAGGTCGTGGTGCTCGTCGGCGGTCAGCGGCACCGGCACCGACGTGCCCCCGGCGATCGCCACCAGGATCGGGTAGGCCTCGAAAGACCGCCAGGCGTGCACCACCTCGTCGCCCGGCTCGATCACCGCGTTCAGCAGCTGCTGGAGCACGCCGACGCTGCCCGGCCCGACCACCACCTGGTCGGCGCCGCCGGAATCCGTTCCGCCGGGGCCCGCGACACCGCAGTGCCCGGCGATCCGCTCACGCAGGGCGGTCGCGGCCATGTCGGGGTAGCGGTGAACCCGCAGGGCCCCGGCCAGGATCCGCTCCCGCACCGAGGGCAGCGGGTCGAAATGGCTCTCGTTGGAAGCCAGTGCGGCCACGTCGGCGCTGAGCGAGCGCCGTCCGGGCACGTAACCGGGCAGGTTCCGCACCGCGGCGCGCAGCTCCGGGCGGCTCATCGGGCGCTCCCGCTGTTGCGCTCGGCCAGTTTTCGCAGAAGTGTTGGGGCGTCGAACATGTCGAGCACCGCGTGCACCAGCACGATCCGGTCGGCGGGCGCCGCGTCGAGGGCGGTCCGCAGCTCGTCCGTGGTGCGCACCGTGCTCGCCTCCAGCCGTCCAGCACCGATCATGGACGACGCCAGCCCCGCCCAGTCCCACGCCGCGATGTCGTTGTAGCCGGCCTTCGGGCTCTGGAGGGCCCGCTCGATCGTGTAGCCGGCGTTGTCGATCAGCACGATCACCGGGTTCAGGCCGTGGCGGGCGATCGTGCTGAGCTCCTGGATCGTCATCTGGGCCGCGCCGTCGCCGATGAACAGCACCGGCCGGCGGCCCGGATCGGCCAGTCCCTGGCCCAGGGTGGCGGGCAGCGCGTAACCGATGGAGTTCCAGACCGGCTGGCCGACGAACACCGTGTCGTCGGGCAGCGTCATCGAGACCGCGCCCCAGAAGGCGGTTCCGGTGTCGGCCAGCACCGCGGTGCCGGACGGCAGCCAGGAACCGGCTGTACGCCAGAGGCTCTCCTGCGTGATCGCGTCGTCCCCGAACTCCGGATGCCGGGGCGGCACCGGGTCGGCGGTCGGCTGATCGGCGAAACGGTATTTCTGGCAGTGGTCTTCGAGAACCCGCACGGCGTCGGTGAACAGCACCGGGTGGGTGGAGCCGGTGCCGTCCGGGCCGACGGTGGCCGAGGTGGCGCCGATCCGCACGGTGCGGATGCCCGCCGGGCGGTGGGTGAAGAAGCCGGACAGCACGTCGCTGACCACGGTGCCGAGCTCGATCACCAGGTCGGCACCGTCGACCAGCCCGGCGGTGGAGGCGTCGACCATGGTGCCGGCGTAGTCGCCGCGGTGCAGCGGCTCCGAGGCGTCGATCGCGCCCTTGGCGGCGAGTGTGGTGACCAGTGGGATGTTGGCGGCCCGGGCCGCGGAGAGCACCTGCCCGGCGAGCCCGAACCGGGACACCAGGTGGCCGACGACGAGCACCGGGCGGCCCGCGCCGTCCATCAATCGGGACAGCTCATGGGCGAACTCACCGACCGCGGCCTCGTCCGGGGCGGCCCGCAACGGCTTTCGCAACGGGGCCGGGTCCACGGGCAGGCCCGCCAGGTCCTGTGGGATGCTCAGGTAGGCCGGGCGGCGGTGGGTGAGCGCGGCCAGCAGCACGGCGTCGACCTGCTCGGTGGCGTGTTCGGCCGTCACCGTCTCCTGATGCACGGTGACCTCGGCGAAGGCCTTCTCGAAGCGGTCGAACACGCCGTCGGCCAGGGTGTGGTGCAGCGGCCGCCGTGCCGCCACCGCCCCGGTGGCCGGGCTGCCGGCGATGTGCACCACCGGCACGTCCTCCGCCGCGGAACCGGCGACCGCGTTGAGGCAGCTGAGTTCGCCCACGCCGTAGGTGGTCACGAGTGCGGCCAGGCCCCGGCGGCGGGCGTAGGCGTCGGCGGCGTAGCCCGCGCCCAGCTCGTTCGGCGATCCCACCCACTCCAGCCCGGGCACCGTCGTCACCAGGTCGAGCAGGGTGAGGTTGAAGTCACCCGGCACGCCGAACAGGTGGTCGACACCGGCCTGACGCAGCCGGTGACCCAGGTACTCGGCGAGGGTGATGGGCTCCGAAGGGGTGGTCATGCAGTCAACATGGGGCCGGTCGCGCACCCTGCGCAATATCCTGGTCGGCGCTTGAGCAGGATGCTCAAGGAGAGGTTGTCGAAAGGATTCGCATTGAGCAACCTGACACCCCTGGATGCTACCGACGCGCGCATCCTGCTGGCCCTCGACCGTGACCCCCAGGCCACGGTGGTGGCGCTGGCCAACGACCTGAAGCTGGCCCGGAACACGGTGCAGGCCCGGCTGCGGCGGATGAACACGAACGGGGCGCTGGGCCGCAACAGCCGCCGGGTCGAGCCGGAGGCGGTGGGCTATCCGCTGCTGGCGTTCGTCACGGTGTCGATCCAGCAGCGCATGCGGGTGGAGGCCACCGAGGCGCTGGCCGGCCTGCCGGAGATCGTCGAGCTGCTGGCCACCACGGGGGAGGGCGACATGCTGTGCCGGGTGGTGGCCCGCGACACCGCCGACCTGAACCGGATCACCGAGCACCTCGTCGACATGCCCGGGATCGTGCGCACCAGCACCTCGATCGTGCTGCGCACGGTGCGGCCGCTCCGGATGGACCCGCTGCTGGAGGAGCTGGCCGGGAGGTAGCGTACGCCCTGTCGGCCGCGCATCCGCTAGTGCTCGTGAGTGACCGGTGGCTGCCAGATCTCGTGCGCGCGGGTGGCGGGGCGGCCGTCCCAGTGCAGGTCGCGGCTCAGGTCGAGGGTCTCGAGCAGAGTCGGGGCGCTGATCGGTCGGCGTTGAGCTGAGGGGGTAGTTGCCGCAGCCCCGGTCGCCGCAGCCGCACAGGGGGATTCGGGCCAGGGCTTGGCCGGAAATCCTGGCACAGTCGGACGGATCCGGCATTCCGGGAAAATTTTGACACCGCCCAGCCGCCCAGGGCGGTGTCAAAAATGAGGGGGTGCCCCCGTGCCGGGCGAGGGGTGCCCCCGTGTCGGGCGAGGGGTGCCCCCGTGCCGGGCGTGAGGCCCGGGCCTCACGCCCGGCGGGTGAACTCCGTCCGGTCCAGGGCGGTCCTCAGGTCGGCGAGCAGGTCCTCGACGTCCTCCAGCCCGATCGACAGCCGAAGATGGCCGTACCGCAGGAACTCCGGCGGGTAGTGCTCGCTGCCGCCGCGGGCGTCCGGGCCGACGTGCACGATCAGCGACTCGTCGTGGCCGAGCGAGACGGCGGAGGTAATCACCCGCAGGTTGGCCACGAACCGGTTCTGGGTGGCCGGGTCGCCGTCCAGCGCGAAGGCCAGCACGGCGCCGTACCCCCGGCCGCCGAACTGGCGCCTGGCCAGCTCGTGCTGGGGATGCGACGCCAGGGAGGGATGGGCGACGAAGGCGATGCGCGGGTCGGCGTCGAGGAACCGGGCCACGGCGTCGGCCGAGGCCAGGTGCTGCCGCAGCCGCAGCGGCAGGGTGACCGAGCCCCGCATGATCAGCCAGGCGTTGAACGGCGAGAGCACGCCCCCGACGTCCACGATCGCGTCGTGCCGGATGCGCCCGATCGTGGCCGCGTCGCCGGTCACCACACCACCCATCGCGTCGCCGTGCCCGTTGACGTACTTCGTCAAAGAATGGACGACGAGGTCGGCCCCGTCGGCCAGCGGCCGGTAGAGCGGCGGCGGGGTGAACGTGGCGTCGACGGTGAGCAACGCGCCGGCCTGGTGGGCGATCGCCGAGAGTGCCCGCACGTCGGCCACCTTCGTGGTCGGGTTGGCGATCGTCTCGACGTGCACGAGCCTGGTGGTGGGACGGATCGCGGCGCGGACGGCGTCCGGGTCGCCGGCGTCCACGAACGTCGCCTCGATGCCGTAGCGCCGGGGGAGCAGCTCGGCGAACAGCCGCCAGACCGCCTCGTAGGTGACGTCGGACACCACCACGTGGTCGCCGCCGCGCAGCAGCGTGAAGAACATGCCGTGCAGTGCCGCGACGCCGGTGGCGAACACCGCGGCGGCCTCGCCACCGTCCATCGCCGCCAGTTTGCGTTCCAGCGCGGCCTGATTCGGGTTTCCGTTGCGGGTGTACAGCGGCCGGTCGGTCGCCGACCAGTTCATCGACGCCGGGTCCTCGGGCAGGGCGTAGGAGTTCGCCAGCACGAGAGGACTGCGGATCGCGCCGCTGCCGGCGTCGATCTCGTTGCCGCCGTGCACCGCCCAGGTGCCGGTGCCCACGGTGGCCGGGTCGTGCCGGTCGGGTCGTTCGCTGGTCTCGTCCACCGACCGCACGATAGGGCCGGGGCGGGATGCCCCGTCGTCACTCATGTCGCAGATGCATGGGTTGACGCCTGAACCGGCATTGGACGCATGAGACCAGGTGACGCAGGCTGGAGGCCGTCAAGAGCCTTCCGTCCCGTGGTGAATCCAGGAGTCCAGAACCCGATGCCGCAACACCCGCTCACCACCACCGCCCGTGGCCGCGCCGTGCTGACCGACCCCCGTCTCAACCACGGAACGGCGTTCACCCTCGAGGAGCGGCGCGAGCTGGACCTGGTGGGCCTGGTGCCGCCGCAGGTGCTCACCCTGGAGCAGCAGGCCGCCCGGGCCTACCGGCAGTACACCGAGCAGCCCACCGACCTGGCCCGCAACGTGTACCTGACGGCCCTGCGCGACCGGAACCAGGTGCTGTTCTACCGGCTGCTCGGCGACCACCTGGGCGAGATGCTGCCGATCGTCTACACGCCCACGGTGGGCACCGCGATCGAGCGCTACAGCTACGAGTACCGGCGCCCGCGCGGCATCTACCTGTCCGTGGACGCGCCCGGCGACATCGAGCAGTCGCTGCTGGCCTCCGGGCTGGGCCCGGACGACGTGGACCTGATCGTGGCCACCGACGGCGAGGCCGTGCTGGGCATCGGCGACTGGGGTGTGGGCGGTGTGGACATCGCGGTCGGCAAGCTCGCCGTGTACACCGCCGCGGCCGGCCTGGACCCGCGCCGCACCCTGGCGGTGATGCTCGACGTCGGCACCAACCGGCGCGAGCTGCTCGACGACCCGCTGTACCTGGGCACCCGGCACGAGCGCGTGGACCCGCGGGCCTACGACGAGTTCGTCGGCGAGTACGTCGCCGCCGCCACCCGGCTGTTCCCGAAAGCCCTTCTGCACTGGGAGGACCTGGGCCCGGCCAACGCCCGCCGGGTGCTCGATCGCTACCGCGGCGAGGCGTTCACCTTCAACGACGACATCCAGGGCACCGGTGCGGTGAACCTGGCGGCCGTGCTGTCCGGCGTGCGGGCCGGCGGCCTGCCGCTGGCCGACCAGCGGATCGTGGTGTTCGGCGCCGGCAGCGCCGGCACCGGCGTGGCCGACCAGCTGTGCGACGCGCTGGTGCGGGCCGGGCTGACCCCGGCGCAGGCGCTCGCCCGGATCTGGGCGGTCGACCGGCACGGCCTGATCACCACCTCCACGCCCGGCCTGCGTGAGGCCCAGCGCCGCTACGCCCGCCCGGACGCCGAGGTGGCCGGCTGGAGCGACACCGGCACCGTGGGCCTGGCCGAGGTGGTCGACCACGTCGCGCCGACCGTCCTGATCGGGACCTCCGGCCAGGGCGGCGCCTTCACCGAGCCGATCGTGCGCTCGATGGCGGCGAACACACCGCGCCCGATCGTCCTGCCGATGTCGAACCCGACCCGGCTGGCCGAGGCCACCCCCGCCGACCTGCTGGCCTGGACCGACGGCCGGGCCCTGATCGCCACCGGCAGCCCGTTCGGCGACGTCGAGCACGCGGGCGTGCGCCACCGGATCGGCCAGGCCAACAACGCCCTGGTCTTCCCCGGCCTGGGGCTGGGCGCGGTGGTCGCCGGGGCGTCCCGGGTCACCGACGGCATGCTGGTCGCCGCGGCCGAGGCGGTCGCCGCGCAGACCGACGTCTCGGTGCCCGGTGCCCCGATCCTGCCGCTGGTCTCCGGGCTGCGCGAGACGTCCGTCGCGGTGGCCGTCGCGGTGGCCCGCGCCGCCGTCCGGGACGGTGTGGTGTCCGGGAGGATCGCCGACGGTGAACTGGAGGACGCCGTGCGCGCCGCCCGCTGGCAGCCCGTCTACCGCCCGGTCCGGGCTGTCTGATGAAGACCACGGTGGACGCCCCCGGGCGAAGGTCGTGGGGGTCACGAGCGGACGCCCTCACGCGCGGGTTCCGGTGGGGGGCGCCACGGGTCGGCGCCGCCGCAGCGGCGGCGCGGGCGGCCGTGGCTCTCGGCGTCCCCGCCCTGATCGGCGTCCTGACCGGGAGCATCGAGCTCGCCGTGGTCGCCTCGGTGGGCGGGCTGTGGGGGGTCGGGCAGGACGGCCAGGACCCGTACCGCTCGCGGGTGGCCCGCCTCGGCTCGCTCGGCCTGGCCGCCGCCGGTGGCCTGCTGGCCGGTGAACTGGCACTGCGCAGTGGGCATCCCGGCGCCGTGCTGGTCTGCCTGGTGTTCTGTGCGGTGCTGGCCGGGGCCGTCAGCCTGCGCGGGCGGGTGGCCTCGGTGGCGGGCATGCACCTGCTGCTGGGTGCCGTGGTCGGCGGCGGAATGCCGGTTCCGGGGCCCTGGTGGCAGGCGCCCCTGGCGCTGTTCGCCGGGGTGATGCTGGTGCTCGCGCTGTCGGTCGCGCCCTGGCTGTGGGACCGCCACCGGATCGCCCGCGAGGCGGTGCAGGCCGTGTACCGCGCGGCGTCGCGGGCCCTGGCCGCCGCGGGCACCCCCGCCGCCGGTGACGCCCGGCGCCGCCTGGCCGACTCCCTCGACACCGCGCAGCAGGCCCTCGGCCCGAACACCCCGGCCCGGCTGCGCCGCTCGTTCGCCCTGGCCATCCGGCTCGCCGAGGCCGTCACCACGCTGATCTGGGAGGGCCGACCGCTGCCCGTCACGGTGACCGGCACCCCGCTGTCGCTGATGGCCGGCGAGATCCGCGTGCTGCCCACCCCGTTCGCCCAGGACACTCCCGGACTACGCGCCCTGGCCGGCGTTTTCGAGGCCGCCGGGCAGGAGCAGATCGACGAGATCCCGCTGGAGCCCGCGCCCCACCGCCCGCCCGGCCTCGCCGACTGCCTGCGCTACGCCCTGCTGCTCGGCCTCGCCGTGCTGCTCACCCAGCTGCTCGCCGAGGCCCTCGACGGCCCCCGCAACTACTGGCTGCCGATGACCGTGGCGTTCGTCTACAAGCCCGACCTCGGGCCGGTGTTCCGGCGGGCCGTGCACCGCTGCCTCGGCACCGTGGCCGGCGTCGCGGTCATCGCCGCCCTCGCCCTGTGGATCACCGACCCGTACGTGTGGCTGGCCGTGCTGGCGGTGTTCGGCGCCGTGATGGCCGTCGGGGTGCGTCACCACTACGGCGTCGCGACGGCCGGCCTGACCGTCGTCGTCCTCGTGCTCCTCGACCTGCTCGGCGACGAGCGGGCCCTGTCCTGGCCGCGCATCCTCGACACCGCGCTGGCCGCGGGCATCGTGCTGGTGCTCCACTTCGCGCTCTGGCCCCGCTCCGCCGCCGCGACCGCCGACGACCGGATCCGCACCGCGCTCGCCGCGGTGCAGCGCTACCGGGCCCTGGCCCCGGCCGCCGGGCCGGTGCGCCGGCACGTGCTGCGCCGCTCGGCCTACCAGCAGCTGGGCGCCGCCCGCCGGGCCGTCGCCCTGGCCGGGCACGAACCGGCCCTGCGCCGCCCGCGCCAGGACTGGGAGCCGGTGATCGCCACGGCCGAGAAGCTCTGCGACGTGGTGACGGCGCGCGTGCTGGCGAGCGACCTCGTGCGAACGTGAAGCAGGAGGTCGGGCGGATGCCCGGTGATCTCGTGAGACCGTGGGCGGATGGAACTGGAGGTGCTGCGGGCGTTCCAGGCCGTGGCCGGGGGCGAGACCGTGACCGACGTGGCCGGGGACGCCCGGATGACCCAGCCCGCGCTCTCCCGGGCCCTGGCCCGGCTGGAGCAGGAGGTGGGGGCGCAGCTGCTGCACCGGGTCGGCCGGGTGCTGCGGCCGACCCCGGCCGGGCAGGTGTTCAAGCAGCACGTCGACAGCCTGCTCGACAGCTACGACCGGGGACGCCGGGCGGTGGCCGAGATGGTCGACCCGGACGCCGGCACGGTGTCGCTGGCCTTTCTGCACACCCTGGGCACCTGGCTGGTGCCCCGCCTGCTGAACGGGTTCCGGCAGACCTACCCGCAGGCCCGGTTCGAGCTCCAGCAGGCCGGTGAGAACGGGCTGTCCGCCTGCCTTCTCGACGCCACCGCCGACCTGATCATCACCAGCAAGGACCCCGGTCACCCGCTGATCACCTGGCGCCGGCTGCTGGTCGAGCCGCTCTGGCTGGCGGTGCCCGCCCGGCACCGGCTGGCCCGGCGCCGCCGGGTGCGCCTGGCCGAGGTGCCGGGTGAGCAGTTCATCGTGCTCAAGCCCGGCTACGGCCTGCGCAGCATCACCGAGAACCTGTGTCACCAGGCCGGGTTCGCGCCGCACATCGGGTTCGAGGGCGAGGAGGTGGAGACGCTGCGCGGCCTGGTCGCCGCCGGTCTGGGGGTCTCGCTCATCCCGTCGCCGCCCGATGTGGCCCTCCAGGGCAACCTGCCCATCCGCTACCTGGAGATGACCGACGTGCGGGCCTCCCGCGACATCGGCATCGCCTGGCTGACCTCCCGCACCCTGCCGCCCGCGCCGCAACGGTTCATCGACCACGCGCTGGAGGTGTCCGGGTAGCACCCGGCTACACCAGGGTGAACGACTCCCACGGCCCGATCGCGTCGCGGTTGGGCACGAGCGGGTCGGCGCCGGTGTTCTCGGCGCACACGTACTTCCCGTTCGCCCCGCAGCGGAAACTCACCGTGCCGTCGGCGTTCTCGACCAGCGCGAAGATCTCCCAGCCGCCGATCGCCTCCCGGTCGGCGGTCAGCGCGACCGCGCCGGCGTTCTCCGCGCAGACGTACCTGCCCGTGCTCTTCACCCGCAGCGCCACGTTGCCGGCGCCCAGATCGACGACGACGAACTTCTCGCCCGCACTCGCGGCGCTCGCCACCAGGGCGCCGGAGGCCAGGGCGACGTACCGGTCGTTGGCCTTCGAGCGCAGCGCGACGGTGCGGTTCGGGTCGTCGCCACCCACCGGGTCGGCCCCGACCAGCGGTGTGGTGAAACGCTTCTCGGTCAGCGCGACCTCGCCCCTGAGCATGCGCCCGCCGTCGTTGGTCAGGCGCAGGTAGTAGTCCGACGAGCAGGCCGTGCCGTCTTCGTCCAGGGTGAGGAAACCGGCCGGGGCGGTGGCGGGCGTCTCGGCGGTCTTGGCGATCTGGTTGCCCTCGTTGTACTCGTCGAACATCGAGACGTAGATGCCGGCCGCCCCCACGCGCACCATGTTGTAGAACTGCCGCCACATGAAATCGCCGTGCGCGCGCTGGCGTTCGCTCACGTCACCCGGCAGCACGCAGGGCTGGTAGTCGATGCCGTGGGCGTCGCAGTCGGCCTGGTCGGGGGTGTTCACCTTCTCGTAGAACCAGTCCGAGCCGTCGGCGTCACCGATCCGCCCGACCATCCACGGCGAGAGCATGTCGAAGGCGTGGTACACGTCGCCGAAACCGCTGCGGGAGTCGTTCTTCCCCTCCCGCCAGTAGGTCGGCACCCCGCCGATCACGTAGCAGCCCTGCTCCTGCAACCAGTGGACGACGTCGAGGCAGTCCGCCGCGGCCCAGTCGTGGTTCTCGTCGTTGAACCCGAAACCCCAGATGCAGACCACCGGCCTGCCGTTCTGCGTGGCGTACGCCGACGACGCGGTGTAGGCCTTCATCTTCGACGTCCAGTCGGCGGGCAGCTGCGTGGCCATCTGCTTCCAGCCGGTCACGTCGTACATGATGTAGAACTTGCGCCCGGTGGCCTCGGCGGCCGTGCGCACCTTCGCGGTCATGTCGTCACGCGTCGGGCCCTCACCGCCGGTCGGGTCGAACCGCTGGAGAGCGGCCGTGTCGCAGCCGTTCTCCTGCATCCAGGCGAAGTGCGTGTCCACGGTCTGCTGGTCGTACGACGAGAACAGGGTGGCCGGGCGGCCGTTGCCGAGTGCGGGGAAGGCTGTTTCGTAGGTGGTTTCGTACTCGCTCATGTCCGGCCAGGCCTTGATCCCGTTGTTGCTGACCGACGGGGCCTTCTGCGCGTCCGGGCTCCAGTGCCACCAGCAGTCGATCGGCGAGCCGTCGCCGGTGGCCGCGAACCAGCCCTGGTAGCCGACGGTGATCTTGCCGACCACGTCACCGGCGGCGGATCCCGCCGCACCGCTGGCTGCTTCGGTGGCTGGTTCGGCCGCCATCACCCGCTGCGCGCCGAGCGCGGCGGCGGCCAGCGGCAGGGCGAGGGCGGAGGCGAGAAAGGTACGGCGGCGCGTGCTGCCCACGACGGGAACTCCCTGGAACGATGCGGATCCGGCTCCGCGACGCTACCCAGGTGCCACCGGTGCGACGTCAACTCCCGGTCAGTGCCGGGTCAAGACGAGCCATAGCGCGCCGGTTCAATGACTCCGCTCACATTCGGCGTCCGGCAGCGGGTTTCGGGTCAGCGCATCACGTAGCGCCGCACCACCCGGAACGTTCCGTCACCCAGGTCGGCCGAGGCGTCCTGGATCTGGAGCTCGTGATGGAAGTCCCAGCGGGTGCGGAAGTCCCAGCGGGCACCGGTCAGTTCCACCCCGAACGCCGACACGCCGCTCAGGTCGGCGCCGAAGAGCGTGGCGTCCTTCAGGCTGACCGACGACATCCGGGCGTCCCGCAGATCCGCGCCGGTCAGGTCGGCGTGGTCGAGGTGCACGTTGCCGGACCGGGCCGAGCGGCCCATCATGATGCCGCGCATGCGGGCGTCCGTCAGGTCGGCGCCGGTCAGGTCGGTGCCGCCGAGCGAGGCACCGGTCAGGTCGGCCTCGCTCAGCGTGGCCGACACCATCTGGGTCTCGGTCATGTGGGCGCCGGCCAGGCTGGCGTGCGCCAGGTCGGCGTTGGACACCTCGGCCTTCTTCAGGTCCGCGCCGGACAGCCGGACCCAGGTCAGTGCGGCCCCGCTGAGGTCGGCGCCGCGCACCGCGGCGTCACCCAGGTCGGCGTGGTCGAGACGGGCGCCGTGCAGGTCGGCGTTGCACAGGTCGGCGCCGTGCAGGTGGCCCTCGCGCAGGTCGGCGGTGGCCAGCTGGGCGCCCTTCAGGTTGGCCCAGGTGAGCACCGTCTGCTGGAGCTTGGCCCCGTGCAGGTCGACGCCGGACAGGTTGGCGCCCTCGAGGTTGGCCTCGGTCAGGTTCGCCTCGGTCAGGTTGGCGCCGTGCAGGTCGGCACCGCGCAGATCGGTGCCCTGGAGACTGCACCGGCTCAGGTCCGCGCCGTGGAGCCGGTAGTCGCGCAGGTGGGTGTTGTTCCTCAGGTCACGGCCGGCCAGATCATCTTCACCGACACTGTTGACAGCCATGGCAAACATGGTCGGGCGGGGTGGGCGGACCGGCCACCCGGGCACCCCCGCCCGGCCCAACCGGTGTGCGCGGTCCGGCGTCGTCCATGGTGGTTGATCGTTCCTGATCGGATGGCTGCGGGCGGGCGCGGGGCGACCGAGAATCGGGTGCATGGCGCACGCGGAGTTCCACCGTAAGGACCTGGACTACTCGCCCTGGGCGTTCTGGCAGGAGGCGGGCGACGAGGCCCGCGAACGCCAGCTCGCCCTTCAGCGCGACCTGGTGGCACTGGACGGGTACGAGCTGGGGGAGCGGTGTTTCGTGTCGCCGCTGGCCTCGGTGCACAACGAGAAACTGCGGCTGGGCGACCGCACCTGCGTGGCGGCGGGCGCCTACCTGACCGGGGAGCTGAGCGCCGGGCGGGACTGCACGATCAACGCGTACGGTGTGGTGCGGGGTTCGGTGCGGCTGGGTGACGCGGTGCGGATCGGGGCGCACACCTCGATCCTGGGGTTCAACCACTCGATGGACGATCCGGGCGTCGAGGTGTTCCGCCAGCCCCTGACCTCGGCCGGGATCACGATCGGGAACGACGTGTGGGTGGGCTCGCACGTGGTGGTGCTCGACGGCGTGACGGTGGGCGACCGGGCGGTGCTGGCGGCCGGGGCGGTGGTGACGAAGGACGTGCCGGCCGGGGCCGTGGTCGGCGGGAACCCGGCGCGGCTGCTGCGCTGGCGGGTGCGGCCGGAGACGCCCGGCGACCCGGTGGGGGAACTGGAGGCGTTCGGGGCGAGAGCCCGCGCATCGGCCCAGGAACTGCTGGATCGCGCCTGGGACCCGCGGCGGGGGCTGTTCGCCGACCGGCCCGGCGCCGCCGTCACGGTGCGCGCCCAGTGCGACGCGGTGGAGATCGCCGACCTGCTGCTGGGCGGTCCGCCCGGGCAGCGCCCGGCCGCCGAGCAGGTGGCCTGGTTGCGGGGGCGGCAGGATCCGGTCAGTGGTCTCGTGGGGGAGATCACGGACGATTCGGCGGACGGTCTGGTGGACGTTCCGGTGGACGGCGACGGGCCGCGCCCGGGCACCGCCGGCCTGGACGACCCGCAGGCGCTGTATCACGTGCTCTGTGCCGGGTATGCCCTGGATCTGCTCGGAAGTGCTTTTCCCGAGCCGGTTCACGCGGTGGGGCGGCTGGGCGCCGACGGCCTGCTCAGGTCCGTGGCGGCCCTGCCCTGGGCGGACCGGGCCTGGCACGCCGGGGCCTGGGTGGACGCCGTCGGCACCGCCTGCCACTGGAACCGCCGGGCCGCTCCCGGCAGCGAGAGCCCGGTGCTGGAGGCGCTGTCCGGATGGCTGCTCACGCACGCCGACCCGGACACCGGGCTGTGGGGCCGGCGCACGCCGGCCGAGGGGCTGCTCCAGCCGGTCAACGGCTTCTACCGGGCGTCGCGGGGCACGTTCGCCCAGTTCGGGCTGCCCCTGCCGTATCCGGAGCGGGTGATCGACACGGTGCTCCAGCACGTGCGCGACCCGCGCTGGTTCGCGCCCGGGCGGTACAACGCCTGCAACGTGCTCGACGTGGCCCACCCGCTCTGGCTCACCCGGGGCACCGGGTACCGCGCCGAGGAGGTGACGGCGGTGGCGGGGCGCCTGCTCGGCGTCGTCCTCAAGCAGTGGGTGGACGGCGCCGGATTCGCCTTCGCCGCACCCCCGCTGCCGGGGCGGGCCGGGAGCGGCCCGGTCGGGCCTGCCGGAAACTGGCCCGCGGAAACGGTTCCCGGGCTCCAGGGCACCGAGATGTGGCTGTCGGTGGTCTGGCTGCTGGCCGACCTGCTGGGCGGCGCGGGGGCCCTGGGTTACCGGCCCCGGGGCGTTCACCGACCGGAACCGGCTGCGCTCTAGCGGTTTTCGTGAGGCAGGTCGGTGTTGTTCGGATCGGTGTGGTTCGGGTCGCCGGCGGTCAGCCGGCGCAGGGCGATGTCCCAGCGTTCCACGTGGGCGCGGTAGCCGGGGATCGCCTGCTGCGGCGGGGCCAGGGACAGGCCGGCCCGGTCGATGAGCCGGCCGAGCTGCTGCCGTCGGAGGGGATTGAGGCGGAAGGGCATGACCCGATTGTGCGCCCGATGGCGGTGGTGAGGGATGTTCTGTCAGTCCCCCCTTGGTGCGGACTCCGCCGTCAGCATGCTGTCGCCGCGCATCAGATCCACGGGGAGGCGCTGCTCCAGCGTGCTGAACTGCTGGTGGACGTCGGCGAGCGCGGCTCTGCGCACGGTTTCGGTCTGCCGGGCGGGGGCGTGGGTGACCACCGGGCGCAGCACGTCGTAGCCGACGAAGGCCAGCATGCCGTGGTGGATGTGGAACAGCAGGCGGTCCAGGTCGCCGTACTCCCGGCCGGGGCCGAAGTCCGCCTGGGCGCCGCCGGTGGAGATCAGCAGCACGGCCCGGCGGCCGGTCAGGGCGCCCTGGCCGAAGATGCCGTGCTCGCCGCCGAACACGCTGCCCATCACGAACACCCGGTCGATCCAGCCCTTGAGCACGGCCGGCACCGAGAACCACCACAGCGGGAACGAGAGCACCAGCAGGTCGGCGCGGTGCAGGGCGGCCAGGTGCTCACGCACGTCGGCGGGCAGGGTGCCGTCGGCGGCGGCTCGCTGCTGCTCCGCCTGGGGCTTGAAATAGCCGGTGGCCGAGGGGAAGTCGGAGGACGCCAGGACGGCGTTCCAGCCGGTGGCGTAGAGGTCGAGCACCTCGACCGCGTAGCCCCGGCCGGTGAGGGCGGCGCGGGCCTCCCGCATCTGGGCGGAGCCGAACGACTGCGGCTCGGGATGGGCGTGCACGATCAGGGCGGTCGGCGACATGGTGCAAACGTATCGTCATATTCCGATGTGACGCTACGACTTCGTCAGAGTTCCTGGCCCAGGGTGGCGACGAACCGGGCGATCCGTTCCTCGTCGCGGCGGTAGTGCCGGTACTTGCCCACCCGGCGCGAGCGCACCAGCCCGGCCCGTTCCAGCAGGGCCATCGCGGCCGAGGTGGTGGACTGCGCCAGCCCGGCCTTGGCCTGGATGTGGGTCACACACACCCCGAACTCCTGGCGGTCGGCGATCGGCTCGTACATGGCGAAGTGCCGGTCCGGGTCGCGCAGCCAGGTCAGGATCTCCACCCGGGCCGGGTTGCTGAGAGCCTTGAACACGTCGGCCAGCTCGTCGGGCGTCATGATCGTGCGCCCGGGTGCTTGAGCCGGTACCGGCTCACCAGCCCGGCCGCCTGGGTCGCCACGAGCACCAGCACCACCGCGGCGAGCACCCCCTGCCAGGGCTCGGCGAAGACGCTGCCGCCCACGGTGCCGACGGCCAGGTACACGGCCGACCAGAGCGCGCAGGCCGGGGCGTTGGCGACCAGGAACGTGCGCCAGTCCAGGCCGAGGAACGCCGCGGCCAGCAGCACCGGGATCCGGCCGCCGGGCAGCAGCCGCGACACCAGCAGGGTCTGTACCGGGTTGCGGTGCAGGCGTTCCTCCACGGCGCCGAGGTGGTCGTCGTCGCGCAGCCAGCGCAGCCGCCGGGCCAGGGCCCGGCCACCCACCCGGCACAGCGCGTACATGCCCAGGTCGCCGAGGTAGGCCCCGGCCGCGCCGGCGGTGAGCACCAGCACGAGCAGCAGCGGGTCGTGGTGCCAGGCGAACGCGCCCACGCCGCTGACCGCGGCGCCGGTCGGCACCACCGGCACGATCGCGCCCAGGGTGACGGTCAGGAACAGCCCGGCCAGCGTGGCCAGCCCGAGGCTCGTGGTGGCGTCGACGGTACCGTCGCTCAGCGTGGTGGCTGCGGGCACCGGGATTCCTCCGGATCGGTGTGCGGTGTTTCGTGGACGGGTCGGTGACGGGCGTGGCGCCGACGTGGAGCATGCTGGCACGGTGCTGCCCGAAGTATCGCCCCGGGTCGGTCCCGGCCTCACCTGGCTGGGGCACTCGACCGTCGTCCTCGACCTCGACGGCGCGCGGCTGCTCAGCGATCCGCTGCTGCTGCGCCACAACTGGCCGCTGCGCCGCCGGGGCCCCCGGCCGGATCCGCGGCTGTGGGAGAAACCCGACCTGGTGCTGCTGTCGCACCTGCACCACGACCACGCCGAGCTGGGCTCGCTGCGGCTGCTGCCGGGGGTGCCGGTGCTGACCGCCCCGGAGAACGCGGCCTGGTTGCGGCGGCGGGGGGTCACGGCGGCTGCGGGTGGCCCCGGGGGCGGGACCGCGGGCTCGGTCGCGAGCGGGGCCGCGGGCTCTTCGGGTGACGCTGCGGGCTCTTCGGGTGACGCTGCGGGCTCTTCGGGGGACGGGACGGGACTCGGGCCGGATGGCTGGTTCGGGGTGCCCGGGTCGAAGGTGCGGGCGCGGCTGGTGCGGGCCGACCACGGTCACCGGCCGATGCCGCACCGCCCGAACGCCGCGAACGGCCACCTGGTGCAGACGCCGGACCTGACCGTCTACCTGGCCGGCGACACCAGCCTGTACGACGAGATGGCGGACCTGCCCGCCCTGGCCGGTGGCCGGATCGACCTGGCCGTCGTGCCGATCGGCGGCTGGGGGCCGAAACTGTCCGGCGGGCACATGGATCCGGACCAGGCCGCCCGGGCCTGCGCCCTGATCGGGGCGCGGGCGGCGGTTCCCGTGCACTGGGGCACGCTGCACGCGCCGGTGGTGGGCCGCTATCCGGCCGGATGGATGGACGCCGGCGGGGAGAACTTCGCCCGCGCCCTGCGACGGCACGCCCCCGGCTGCCGGCCCGTCGTGCTGGAGCCGGGCGCGGGCATCACGATCCCGGGCTGATCCCGGGCTGATCTCGGGCTGATCTCGGGCTGATCCCGGGCTGATCCCGGGCTGATCCCGGGCCCGGCCCAGCGTGGCCCGGCCCCAGCGTGGCCCGGCCTGCGCGTCTCGGCCGGCCGGATCAACCCGCTCCAGCGGGCGCCCGGGCCGGTTCCGGTGCCCGCGGTGCGGCGGGGAGCCGGACCGTGACCATCAGCCCGCCCGCCGGGGAGGACACGAGTTCGAGGGTGCCGTGGTGGGCGCGCACGATGCTGTTCACGATGGCCAGGCCGAGCCCGGCGCCGGCGTGCTCGTCGGTGCGCACCCGCTCGCTGCCGCGTTGGAACGGCTCCAGCAGGGTCGGCAGCGTCTCCGGTGCCAGGGGACGTCCGGTGTTCGAGACCCGCAGCACCACGCAAGCGTCTCCCGTCGCGGTGTCGACGCTGACCGTGCCACCGCCGGGAAGGTTGTGGACGATGGCGTTCTGCACCAGGTTCGTCACCATCCTCAGCAGCAGCTCGGCCGAGCCGCTGGTGCGGGCCGGGCAGCCGCCCACGTCGAGCGTCACCCCGCGTCTCTCGGCCAGGGGGAGCAGGGCCTCGGCCGCCTCCTCGGCGGTGAGTGAGAGGTCGACGCTCTCGCGGGTGAAGTGACCGCGCTCGCCGCGGCTTAGCAGCAGCAGGGCTTCGGTGAGGTCGATGGCCCGCCGGTTGGCCGTGTTCAGGCGCTCGATCAGCTCGTCACGGTCCAGGGACGGATCGCGGCGGGCCACGTCGAGCATGGCGTGGGAGATGGCCAGCGGGGTGCGCAGCTCGTGCGAGGCGTTCGCCGCGAACCGCTGCTGCTCGGCGACGTGCGCCTGGAGCTTCTCCAGCATCGCGTCGAAAGCGTCCGCCAGTTCCCGGAACTCGTCCTGGCGGCCGGGCATCCGGATACGGTGCGACAGCGACCCCTGCCCGGCCGTGCGGGCCGCCTGCGTGATCCGGGTCAGTGGGGCGAGCATGCGGCTGGCCAGCACCCAGCCGCCGAGCAGGCCGAACCCGAGCAGGAAGGCCAGGGTGGCGGCGGTGGCGGGCGCCAGGGCGTGGAGCACGAAGTAGCGGTTCAGCGGGAGGGCCGTGGCACCCGGGGGCTCGGTGGGGACGCCCGGCAGGTGACGCAGCAACGAGACCCAGATCGTGGCCAGCACGAGAATGCCTGCCAGGCAGAGGAACCCGGCATAGCTGAGAGTGAGCCGGAGTCGTGCGCTGAGCCCGCGCGGGCGGTTCACGGCCGGTCTTCCGGGGGCATGGACGTCGGGGTGGACGTCGGGGTGGACGCCGGCGCGGATCGTGCGGTCGGGTCGGCCGGCGTCTCGATGCGGTAGCCGACGCCGGGCACGGTGGCGATGAGCCAGGGTTCGCCGAGGCGTTTACGCAGGGCGGAGACGGTGATGCGCACGGCGTTGGTGAGTGGGTCGGCGTTCTCGTCCCAGGCCCGGGCCAGCAGTTCCTCCGCGCTCACCACCCCGCCCTCGGCGGCCATGAGCACCTCCAGCACCGCGAACTGCTTGCGGGTGAGCGCGACGTAGTGCCCGTCGCGGAACACCTCACGCCGGAACGGGTCCAGCCGTAGCCCCGCCACCGCGCGCACCGGCGGCCGGGGCTGCGCCCGGCGCCGGTCCAGGGCCCGCAGCCGCAGCACCAGTTCCCGCAGGTCGAACGGCTTGGTCAGGTAGTCGTCGGCGCCGAGCCCGAACCCGGAGACCTTGTCGTCGATCCGGTCGGCGGCGGTGAGCATGAGGATCGGGATGCCGCTGCCGGACGACACGATGTGCCGCGCCACCTCGTCGCCGGAGGGACCCGGCACGTCGCGGTCGAGCACCGCCAGGTCGTAGGTGTTGAGATCGAGCAGTTCGAGGGCGTGGTCACCGTCACCCGCGATGTCGGCGGCGATCGCCTCCAGCCGCAGCCCGTCGCGCACGGCCTCGGCCAGATGGGGTTCGTCTTCCACGATCAGCACACGCATGTCTGGCCCCTACGACGGCGAAGTGGGCGCATCCGGACGGCTCACCAGCTTATCCCGGCCGGTTCCACCAGGGGCGCGACAGCAGGCCCGCCAGCAGCGCCCCGGTGGCGTTGACCAGCACGTCGTCCACCGACGACACCCGGTCGAGACGCAGCACGTACTGCGCGGTCTCGATCAGGACCGAGCCCGCGGCGCCGAGGGCCAGCACCCGCGGCAGTGACGCCACCGCCGCGAACCGGACCGGTGCGAAGAACCCCAGGGCCGCCAGCACCAGCAGGTTGCCGCCGATCCCGGGCAGTCCCGTCGTGGCCAGGTCGCGCAGCGGCACCAGGCTCAGCCGGCCGGGCACCACCCCGGCCCCGGAGCCCGGCATCGTGGTGAGCCACACGAACGGCACGGTGCCGTAGACCATTCCGACCTCGGCCAGCGACCGGAGCCAGGCCCGCGAAACCCCCGCGGCCCGCCGCCGGCGGCTCAGCGCCCAGGCCGTCAGGAGGGCCACGGGCGCCCCGAGCAGCGTCACGAACAGCACCCCGTTGAACGTGTCGAGGCAGCCGTGCGGACGGCCGGCCAGGCAGGTGGGCGCGGACATCAGGAGCGGCCCGCGCAGAACGGTGGCCGCGGCGACGACGGCGAGCAGGCCGAGCCCGGCCAGGGCGGTCTGCGCCGCCCGGCGGCCCGGGTGCGCCGCCTGGGAGGGCGTACCGAGAGTCATGCCGCTACCCAACCCGGAAGCGGGTTGCCCCGGCGTATGCGTTCGCCGATACGTCCGCGATACACGCCGGCGCCGTGAACCCGCTGCATCACGGGCCGGACGGCCGTGGCCGGGGAGTGCCGATCAGGATCCGGGTGCCGCGGCATCCGCTCGCCGGGCCCCGCACCGCTCCAGCCAGCGCACCAGCTGCCGGTGCACCATGTCCGCCCCGTAGAGCAGTTCCTCGCCCTCCACGGTGCGGTCGAGCAGGTCCGGGTCGACCGGCCAGCCGGCCGGGTGCACCAGCACGGCCTGGTTCTGCCAGCCGCCCAGCCCGCCGTGCGAGCCGACGAGTTCCTCGAACGCGTGCACCTCCCCGGTGCGCGCGTGCAGGGTCGAATGCACATACAGGTCAGGGGCGTTGCGCATCTGCGCCACCCGGATCAGGTCGGCGGCGGCGCGGGGGCCGAAACCGGCGAGCGGGTCCCGGCCCTCCACGAGGTCCTCCAGCAGCACCCGGATGCCCGCACGGCCCATCACCAGGGGACCGCGGGCGCTGTCGACCACCACGAAGCCGATGCCGGGTTCGGTCAGCAGGCCGGGGATCAGGCCGGGCAGGTCCTCGGTCAGCGTCTCGGCGCCGACCCGGCCGGGACGTCGCGGGAACCAGACCAGGCCGAGGTTGCCCGACCCGACCACCACCAGCTCCGGGCGCTCGCCCTCGTCGGCCGAGGGGGTCGCCGCCGAGGTGGGACCGGCCAGCATCCCCGAGTCCCCGGCCCGTTCCACCCTCCGCCGGGCCCAGCGCGTGCGCGGGGGCCGGCCGGTGGTGAGCACGTCGCGCAGCAGCGCGTTGAACGGGCCCCAGCCCTCCACGTCGCCGGTCTCGGCCACCGTCTGCCCGGGCGCGGTGCCCGCGTGCTCCCGCACCGCGGCCTCCAGGGTGCGCCCGGTCAGCTGCCGGAACGTCGTCCCCTGGCTCTGACCGTGGTCGGAGAGCACGACGAACCGGTAGTCCCGCGGTGCGGCCGCCGCCACCCGTTCCAGGGTGCGCAGGGTCAGGTCGAGCCCGGCCAGGGCGTCGATCGACTCGGGCCGGGAGACCCCGGCGTGGTGCGCGATCTCGTCGTAGTCGACGAAGTCCACGAAGATCACCGGGGCCGCGGCCATCATGTGCTCGGCGACCAGCGCCACGTTGAGGTCCCTGAGGACGACGTTGGTGATCCCGCGCAGCGCGACGTACGCACCCCGCCGCGGGATCCGTGGCTCGATACCGCGCACCCGCTGCTGGCGTCCCTGGTACAGCTCCTTGACGATCTCCGCGACGGTGCGCACCAGGGTGCGGGCCGCCACGAAAGGGCTGAAGAAGAAACGGATGTAGGCGCTTCCGGGGCCCAGGTCGCCGCGCCGCGCGGCCCGGCTCATCACCATCAGCGAGGTCGGGGCGTCGCCGCTGAACATGTTCGACACGCTGACCCCGCCGTCGGCCAGCAGCCCCCGCCCGTCCGACAGCCGGGACTCGATCTCGGCGGCGTCCCCGGGGCGGTTGGCCACCATCAGCCGGCCGGTGTCCTTCTCGTACCACCGGAACGCCGGGATGCCGTCGTTGCCGCCGTGCAGCAGAGCCGCCTGGCTGGCCGGGGTGGTCGAGGGCACCCGGGCCCACCACGGCGTCATCTCGTGCGAGCCGGACCGCACCCAGTGCGACAGCGTCGGCAGTACCCCGGACACGATGCCGTTCTGGAGCAGCGGGTAGGGCAGCCCGTCGATCTGCACGATCACCACGCCGCACGGGATCTCGCGCGGCACCTCGGCGCCGCTGCGCCGCCGCCGGGCCTCACCCCGCCGGATCAGGTCGCCCACCACGTAGGAGCTGTCGTTGACACTCACCACCGACCGGGTGACGGCGGCCAGCAGGCCCACCATCAGCAGGGTCTGCGCCACCGCCTCCACCCCGGTGACGACCACCCCCGGCACCACCAGCAGCGCCAGCATGATCAGCGCCACCTGCGCGGTCAGCCCGAGGAACAGGGCGGTGAACGCCCCCGCCAGACCCGCCACCAGACGCAGCGCGGGCCGGGCCGTCGCGTCCACCGCGGCCGTCACCGCGGCCACCGCGAAGGCCCACCACCAGTGCGCGATCTCGAGACCGGCCAGCACCCACGACGACACCAGCAGGGCGGCCGCGTTCGGGACCAGCCCGATCAGGGCGTCCCGCAGGTCGCGACCGGAGATGATCAACGACCTCGGCACAACCGGCAACATTAACCGCAAAGGGCGGGACGCATCCCTCGCGTCCCGCCCTCCGGACCGGCTCAGCCCTGGGCCGCGTCCTTCAGCAGGACCGCGAGCGTCCCCTCCACGTCGCTCACCCCGCCGAACGAGATCACGTTGCGCATCGGGATGTCGTCGATCATCGCGGTCATCGCCGGGTCGGAGAACATCGCCCCGGCCGCGCCCAGTCCGGTGACGAAGCCCTCCAGCACCTTCGCGCCCTGCGGGTGCTGCGAGAACTCCCCGTAGGTGGACTGCTCGTCCAGCACCGGCACGACAGCCGGCAGGTCGAGCGTGATCGACGTGGTGTGCCGGATGTCGCGCGAGGAGGCCCCGACCTCGATCAGGTACTCGCCCGGCTCGGCCAGCCAGCCGGTGGGCGCCCAGTAGGCGAACGCCCGCTCGTCCAGCTCCAGCCGCACCCGCCGGGACTCGCCCGCGGCCAGCCGCACCTTGCTGAACGCCCGCAGCTCGTGGGCCGGCCGGTCGACGCCCGCCACCGGGTCGGCCACGTACACCTGCACCACCTCGGCCCCGGCCCGGTCGCCGGTGTTGGTCACGGTGACCTCGACCACCGCGGCCGCGACCTTCGGGTCGGCGACCGTGACGGCCACGTCCGAGAACTCGAAAGTGGTGTAGCCCAGCCCGAAACCGAACGGGAAGGCGACGTCGCGGCCGATCGTGTCGTACCAGCGGTAGCCCACGTAGACGCGCTCGCCGTAGACCACCTTGCGGTCGCTGCCCGGCCAGTTCACGAACGCCGGGGTGTCGGCCAGGCGCAGCGGCAGGGTCTCGGCCAGACGGCCCTCCGGCTCGGCCGCCCCGAACAGGATGTCGGCCGCGGCCAGGCCGCTCGCCTGCCCGCCGAGCCACATCTCCAGCACCGCGGCGGCGTCGGTGATGCCGTCGGCCGACACGACGGCACCGTTGCTGAGCACCACGACGACGCGCTGGTTCGCGGCCAGCAGCGCGGTCAGCAGCCGGGTCTGCACCGGAGCCAGGTCGAGGTGCGAGCGGTCGAAGCCCTCGGACTCCTCGGCGTCGGGCAGTCCCAGGAACGCGACCACGACGTCGGCCTCGGAGGCCGCCTTCACCGCGGCCTCGCGCAGGGCCTCCTCGTTGCTGCCGTCGAAGGTGAAGCCCGGCTCGAACGACACCGCGCGGGTGGTGGTGGCCCGGATCGCGCTCAGCGCGTCGTCCAGCTTGGTCGGGTTGATGTGCGAGCTGCCGGCGCCCTGGTAGCGCGGGGTGCGGGCGAACTCGCCGACGACGGCGATCCGGCCGCCCTCGGCCGGGTCCAGCGGCAGCAGGCCGCCGTCGTTCTTCAGCAGCACCGAACCGGCCGCCGCGGTCCGGCGGGCCAGGGCGTGGTGGGCGTCGGTCAGCTCGGCGACGCTCTTCGGAGCCTGCTCACCCCGCGCGGCGCGCAGCCGCTCGTGCACCGAGACCACCCGTTCGGCGGCCTGGTCGAGCAGCGTCTCGTCCAGCGTCCCCGCCTTCACCGCGGCGACGATCGCGGCCGGGCCGCGATCGCCGGAGGAGGGCATCTCCAGGTCCAGGCCAGCGGCCACGGCGGCGACCGGGTCGACCACGGCGCCCCAGTCCGACACCACGTAGCCGGTGAAACCCCAGTCCCCGCGCAGCACGTCGGTCAGCAGCCAGTGGTTCTGCGACGCGTAGGTGCCGTTGATCTTGTTGTACGAGCACATCACGGTGGCCGGCTGGGCCTGCGTCACGGTGCGCTCGAACGCCGGGAAGTAGATCTCCCGCAGCGAGCGCTCGTCGACCTCCGCGCTCACCCGCATCCGGTCGGTCTCCTGGTTGTTCGCCGCGTAGTGCTTCAGCGAGGCGCCGACGCCCTGCGACTGCACACCCTTCACCCAGGCGGTGCCGAGGGCGCCCGCCAACAGCGGGTCCTCGGAGAAGTACTCGAAGTTGCGGCCGCACAGCGGGGATCGCTTGATGTTGACGCCCGGCCCGAGCAGCACGTCGACGTCCAGGGCCCGCGACTCGGCGCCCAGCGCCTGGCCGACCTCCTCGACCAGCTCCGGGTCCCAGGTGGAGCCGAGGGCGGCCGCGGTCGGGAACGCGGTGGCCGGGTGGCTGGCGTTGAGTCCGAGGTGGTCGGACTCGCCGGCCTGCATCCGCACGCCGTGCGGGCCGTCGGTGAGGGTGGCGGCCGGGATGCCGACGCGGTCGACGGACCGGGTCGTCCAGAACGACGCCCCGGAGACGAGCGACGCCTTCTCCTCGAGCGTCAGCTGGCTGATCAGCGGATGTGTCATCGGATCTCCTCGTTGAGGGCGGTTCGGTGGATGCACCGTAACTGAAATTCGACCACTTGGTCGAGTATCGCTCGGGAGATTCACCCGGTAACGTCACGGCGGTGGGCGGTTCAACGACAGGACGACGCGGGCCGTACGCCGGCACCGCCGCGCGGCGGCGCACCATCCTGGAATCCGCCTTCGAGGTGTTCTCCGAGGCCGGTTACCGCGGCGGCTCCATGCGGGACATCGCCCAGCGCATCGGCATCGCCCACACCACGCTGCTGCACCACTTCTCCTCCAAGAGCGACCTGCTGGCCGGGGTGCTCGAACTGCGCGACGAGCACGACCAGCCCGGCCTGGCCGAGGCCGGCGGCGCCGGCATCCTGCGGCAGCTGGTCGAGGTGGTGCGCCGCAACCAGCGCACGCCCGGTCTGACCGAGCTCTACTGCATCCTGTCCGCCGAGGCCACGGCCCCCGGCCACCCTGCCCACGAGTGGTTCCGAGAGCGCTACGTGCGCACCGTCGGCCACACCCGCGCGGCCCTGGAGCAGATGGCGCAACGCGGCGAGCTGCGCGAGGGCGTCGACCCGGCCCGCGAGGCCCAGCGCATCGTCGCCCTGATGGACGGCCTCCAGGTGCAGTGGCTGCTCGATCGCGACTCCATCGACATGGCCGCCCAGATGCGGGAGTACCTGCGCCGCGTGAGTGTGCCGGAGATCTAGCGATCCGCTTGACGATGTCCGGTTCGCCCAGTTCGCTAGGGGTATGCACGCCTTCCTGCTGCTGGTGCACACCGATCCCGCCCTGTGCGGCCTGCTGACCGGACGGCTGGCCGTCACCGGGCCGGTGTTCGTGCACGTGGACGCCCGCGCCGACGAGGATCCGTTCCGGAAGGCCTGCCCCCAGGCGGTTTTCGTGCAGAACCGGGTGCGGGTTCGGTGGGGCGGCTGGGGGCAGACCGAGGCCACGCTGCGGCTGATCGAGACCGCCCTGACCGAGCCGGAGGTGCGCCGGGTCTCGCTGCTCAGCGGCCAGCACTACCCGATCGTGCCGGACGCGCGGCTGACGCCCGGCCCGCTGACCGACCGGATCGCCGCCCTCCCGGCCCCCGACCCGGCCCGGGGAAAACCGGAGAGCCGTTTCACCGAGCGCTTTCTCGCGGCCGGGCGGCCCGGGTCGGCGAGCGCGGTGCTGGCCGCCGGGATCGGCCGGCGGCTGCCCGCCCTCGACCCGGCCCAGGCCCTGGGCGGGCGCAGGCTGTTCGCCGGGTCGCCGTACTTCTCGCTGACCCGCTCCACCGCCGCCCAGGTGGTGGCGGCCGCCCGCACCGATGCCGCACTGCGCCGCTACTTCCGTGCCGTGGTCTCCTCGGACGAGGCGTTCTTCCACACCGTCGTCGGCAACCTCGACGGCGTGCACCTCGACACCCGCGGCACCACCTACGCCACCTGGTCCGGTGGGCGACATCCGCAGCCGCTGACGCCGGGCGACCTGGAACCGGCCGCCGCCGAGGGCTTTCTCTACGCCCGCAAGTTCAGCTCCGCCGATCAGGCTCTGCTGCACGCGGCGCAGGCGCTGGCCGAATAGACGGCGGGGTGGACCGGACCGCCCCGGCCAGCCTGGGCACGAGTGCCAGTGCCAGCAGCACGCCCAGGTAGAGGCCGTGCGGAACGCTCACCCCGGCGCCGCTGAACGGCCAGAACAGCGACACCGGCGCGGTGCCCAGATCGCGCAGCAGGTGCCCGGTCACGCCGATCGCCGCGCCCGCGGCCAGCCGTGACCACCGGCCCGGCGACAGCACCGCGACGGCCAGCAGCACCACCGGCGTGACCAGGGAGTGCGGGTAGGGGCGGGCGGTGCCGGCGGTGAGCAGGTCGGTGCCCAGCGACATCGGCAGATGGTCCAGATCGATCAGGTTTCCCGAGACCAGGAGCCCCGCGCTGAAATACACTCCGAGGTGGCGCCCCGGAACCGCGGCGGCCACCGCGAGCAGCACCACGACCGAGGTGAGGAAGTGGGCCGGCTCGTCGACGAGGCCGAGCACGAAGTACGACGGGGCACGCCGTAGCAGCACGTCGGCGACGACGACGGCGAGCCAGCAGCACACCGGGAGCCACCACAGACGTCTGTCGGAGAGCATGGGACCAGCCTAATGCAGCCAGCCCGCACCGCCCTGCTGGTTGCCCTTGTCCTGACGCTGGTTTCGTGCGCCTCACCGAAAGCGCCGGTGCCCACGACGAACTGCGTGTACACCGCGCACAGCCTGGAACGGCTGGTCACGTTCGAGCGGAACCTGGGCCGCTCGCTGGACTGCGTGCTGGTGTTCAACGACGCGATGGACAGCTGGGAGGGCATCACCGACCCCTGGTTCATCGGCACGCGCGACCCCGACCACGCCTGGGCGGCCTGGGCCGCGGGGGTGCCCGGCCGCACCCTGGTGATCGGCCAGGGGCTGGTGCCCACCGGCAGCCCGGCCGACTGGCGCGCCCGGGGTGCCCGGGGCGAATACGACCAGCACTTCCGGCTTCTCGGGCAGCGGCTGGTGGCGGCCGGTCTGGGGTCGTCGGTGATCCGGCTCGGGCACGAGGCCAACGGCACCTGGTTCTTCGGCAACATCGGCGACACCGATCAGGACCACCGCGACTGGGCCGCGTACTGGGCCCGGGCGGCGAACATCCTGCACGCCACCCCGGGCGCGAACTTCCGCCTGGACTGGACGGTCAGCTCCGGGCAGAGGGCCGTGCCGCTCGCCTCCTGGTACCCCGGCGACGACGCGGTGGACGTGATCGGCATCGACCAGTACGACACCGCGCCGGAGTGGGTGGGCCAGGAACCGCGGGCCCGCTGGGACTTCCAGCGCACCCAGGCCGGCGGCCCGCAGAGCGTGCTGGCGTTCGCCCGCAGCCGCGGCAAGCCGGTCAGCGTGCCGGAGTGGGGCCCTCTGCCGGACGACCCCTACGGCGGCGGCGACAACACCTACTACGTCACCCGGATGACCAGCCTGTTCGACACCGAGAACGTGGTGTACCAGGGGTTCTGGGACAAGACCGGGAACGGGCGGACGACGGCGTCAGAGCTGGCCCCGCAGGCGTTCGCCGTGTACCGGGACTGGCTGCTGAGCCGGCCCTAGTGTTTCCACGAAACGTCTTTCGACACCGCCCGGGCCGGTACCCCGTGCACCAGGGTGCCCGGGCCGAACCGGCCGGTGACCACGGCCGAGGCCCCGGCCACGCAGTGGTCGCCCAGTTCGGCGCCTTTCAGCACGGTCGCCCCGGTGCCCAGCCAGCAGTGGTCCCCGATGACGACGGGGGCGTGACGCGGCTGCTCCACGCCGTCCTTCAGCAGGGCGTGCACGTCGCTGTCGAGAATCCGCACGCCCCAGGAGATCGCGCAGTCCGCGCCGATCTCCACCCGGTGGTCGCAGTGCACGGTGGCGCCGTCGTTGACGAAGGTGCCCGCCCCCACCGACAGGTGCGCGTCGTAGCCCAGGTGCACCGTGGTGCCGCGCATGAACTGCACCCGCCCGCCGAGCGTCAGCCGCGAGCGCGGGCGCATGCGCAGCACCGCACCGGGCGTGGAGTCGTGGGCCATGCCGATCACCAGCATCCAGCCGGGCGGCCCCTCGACCCGGGCGGTGCGGTGGATCCGGATGCGGCTGCCGCGCCCGGCCAGCACCCGGCCGCGCAGCCGCCACGAGTACCACAGCGACCGGGTCACCGAGACCCGGGCGAGCAGCTCGGTGTAGGCCGACAACGGCAGCGGATAGCGCGCGCCGAGAACAGGTTTCACGTCGTCCCCCCGGCAGGTGCGGTGAAGCGCCGTTCGACGGCGGCGAAGAACACGGTGGCCACCGCGACACCGGCCGCCAGGCCGCCGGCCAGTTCCAGGCCGAGCCGTCCGGTCTCACCCAGGTGCAGCGGCACGACGGCCAGCCGCCACACCGCCTCGACCACCACCGCGTGGGTCAGGTAGAGGCTGTACGAGATCGCGCCGAGGAACAGCAGCACCGGTGTCTCCAGGGCCCGGCGCAGCAGGGCGAACGACCCCTCGGCCATCCGGGCCAGCACGGCGGCGACCGGCGGGCCGAACCACAGCCCGTGCACGGGCGACAGCGGCCCGGCCTGCCCGGCGACCGTGACCACCGTGGCCGCCCCGGCACCCGTGAGAGTGACCAGCGTCAGCCCCTGTTCGCGGGCCCGGCGCTGCGAGGACGTCTCGGCCACCGCCGCCCGGGCACTGATCAGCCCGAGCAGGAACAGCACGGAGAAGGTCGGGTGCAGGTTCCCGGCCCAGGACGTGCCGGGTAGCAGGGTGGCCAGGGAGAGAGCCGTGAGCGCGGCGACCAGCACCGGCAGGCCCCGCTGCGGGAGCAGGAGCACCAGCGGGAACAGGAACAGGTAGATGTGCCACTCCACGGCCAGCGACCAGAACGCGGTGCTGCCCGCCGGCCCGGCCCACCAGAGGTCCTGCACCAGCAGGGCGTGCGACAGCACACCGCCGGGCCGCACCGGCACGGCGCCGTCCCACAGGGTCCCCACCGGCCGCGCCAGCAGCGTGGCCCCGATCCCGGCCGACACGGCCAGCGCCACCCAGTAGGTGGGCACGACCCGCCGGAACCGCCGCCGCAGGAAGTCACCCGGGCCGCCCGGCCAGCGTCCGTCGTGCCGCCACAGGGGCAGGCCCAGCGAGAAGCCGGACACCACGATGAAGATCGCCACGGCGTAGTAGCCCAGCCCGAGCCACGCCGTGGCCAGGGCCGGCCCGGCCAGGTGCTCCCGGGCGTGGGGATAGACGGTGCTCCAGGCGTGCGACAGCACGACGAACGCGGCGGCGCCGCCGCGCAGGCCGTCGAGGAACCGCAGCCGGCCTCCTCGTCGTCCATGGTTGGAAGGGTTTTCGGGTTTCTTGCGGCTGATCAGGTAGTAGGTGACCACGCCGATCGCCACCGACGCGGCCTGCGCCGTCAGCCAGGCCTGCCCCACGGCGACCAGACCAGCGCCACCGCCGGAGGCGTGCGTGGCCGCCCAGCCGCAGAAGCCCAGCACCAGCACGGCGTTGACGGCGTTGAGCAGCAGGAAGCTCCAGGCCCGGCCGAGGGAGTTGACGGCCACGTCGACCAGGTAGTTCAGGCCCGCGACCAGGGCACCCAGCGCCATCCAGCGCAGCGCCACGGTGCCGGCCGCCTCGTACTGCCGGCCGAAGAACCGCAGCAGCAGGTGACTGGCGGCCAGCGTGAACAGCGTGGCCGGGATCATCACCGCGTAGAGGGCGCGCGCGGCTTTGAGAATCGCCGCCCGGCGGTGGTCGGGGCGCGCCGACAGCTCCGCGAACAGGCTCTGCGACATGGTCGCGGGCACCACGTTCAGCAGCCCGGTGAGCTGCATGATCACCCCGAAGAACGCGGCCTCCTCGGCGCCCAGCCGGTGCAGCACGATCAGCGGGGTGACCGTGGAGGGCAGGATGCCGAAGATCATCCCGGCGTGGTTGCCGAGCGAGAACGACCAGATGCCGGTGAGGGAACGGCGGCGCAGCCGGGCCGGGCCGTCCAGCCGGGGGATCAGCATGACCACGGCGATCAGGGTGGACGCGATCATCCCGGCCAGGTTGGCGACGGCCAGGTCGATCACGCTCACCTGCGGAACCAGGAACAGCGCGGCCACTTTCACCAGGCCACCGGGAACGTTCTTGGCCACCAGCAGGTGGGTGGCGCGCAGCGCGACCGGCACGGCGTCGAGGGTGGTACCGACCGCGGTGAGCACCACCGTGGCCACCGCCAGCGCGATGCCCGCGGCGGCGTGGTCGCGGGCCAGCGGCAGGGCCCACGAGCTGGGCAGCAGCACCAGACTCAGCACCAGGGAGCAGGCCGCGGTGACGGCCGTGGCGGTGAGCACCAGGGCGCGGGTTCCGGTGCGCTGCTGGAGGAACCGGATGATGCTGTTCGGCAGCCCCAGGCAGCTGGCGGTGCCGAGCAGCACCGAGGCGGAGATGGTGGACGACAGCAACCCCACCTCGGCGGGCGCGAACCGGCGCACGGCGATCAGCCAGAACACCGAGCCGAGCAGGGTGGCCGCCGCCGTGTTCACCATCAGCATCAGCGAGTTGCGGTAGAAGCTGTCGGTGAGGAACAGTTTCAGGCGGCTCACCGGAGGCGCGGGGGCCGCGGTGGGGGCGGTGGTGACCGGGGGCTCGACGGTCATCTCAGCTCACCCCCGAGGTGGCGGGAACGCCGGTGGGGGAGAGGATCTCACGGTAGAGCGCGGCGGTGCGGCGGGCCGCCTCGGCCCAGGTCGAGTCGGTCCCGGCCGGTCGCCCCCGCTCGCCCATGACCTCCAGATCACGCACGGACGTCGAACAGGCCCGTTCCAGCGCGTCCGCCAGACCGGTCCGCACCGCCGGGTCGTAGCGCAGGCAGGCGTCGCCGGGCACCGACCGCAGGGCCGGGAGGTCGGGCAGCAGCAGGGGTTTCGCGAACGAGCGGGCCAGCACCACGGTGCCCCGGGTGGTGGCGGTGCGGAACGGCAGGGTGAGCAGGTCGGCCGCCACCAGGAGGTCGCCCACCTCGTCGTCCGGCACGAAACCCAGCCGGGCCACGATCTTTCCGGGATGCGCGCGGGCGGCGGAGCGGACGGTCGCCTCCAGGGCCGGGTCGGTGCAGCGGCCGGCGATCACCAGCCGGGTGCCCGCGGTCAGGCCGGGCCGCTCCCGGCACAGCCGGGCCCACGCCGCCACCAGCTCGGGCACCCCCTTGTCCGCGGTGACGGCGCCGAAGAACAGCAGAACCCGTTCGCCGGACGGGATGGCGAGACGTTCCCGGGCCTGCTGCCGGGTGCCCCGGGGGAGGTACCAGCCGGCGTAGTCGCCGTGCGGCGCCACCGTGACCGGCGGCAGGTGCGGGTGCAGCTGCCGCAGCCGGGGCACCACCACCGGGTCGTGCACGATCACCCCGTCGGCGTGGCGCAGCACCAGCGCCCGGGCCTGCCGGTCGTTCCAGAACACCCGGTCGTGCGGCAGCACGTTGTGGGCGGTCCAGACCAGCCGCAGCCCGATCAGCCGGCTCCACCACAGCACCGCCGCGAACCAGCCCTGCATCACCAGCCGGAGCACGGCGAGCCGGCCGGCGTAGGGCAGGGCGAAGTCGAAGACCCAGTGCAGGTGCAGGATCCGGGCGCCGCGCAGCCGGGCCCGCAGCAGGCCGGCCGGCAGCAGCAGCAGGTTCAGCGTCTTCGACGGTGTCGGCATGGCCACGTAGGCCGGCGTCACGTCCTCGTTGCGCAGCTGGGCGTGCAGCAGTTCCTGGTAGGGGTTGGGGTCACGGGGGAACACCGCCACCCTCATGAGGCCAGGCCCACCAGGAAGCCGAGAGCGCCCGCGCCGTAGGTCAGATGATCGGCCATGGTGCGGAACGGGTGTGCCCGGCGGTTGCGCCACAGCGGGATCAGCAGCAGCAGCGGGTAGAACGGGAAGAACAGGGTGAGCGGAAGACCGAGCAGGAACACCGGGTAGGCGGCCAGGATCGGGTCGCGGCGCGGCAGCTGTGACAGCCGGTTCAGGTGCTTGCGGTACAGCCGGGCGCGGCCCGCGCCGTAGTACCAGGCCCGCTTGGTCTGCCGCCGGGTGCCGCCCCAGTCCACCAGCACCAGCGCACCGGCGACCATCAGGATGCGGTGCCCCAGATCCCGGACCCGCCAGCAGAAGTCGATGTCGGACGAGTACGAGAAGGCCTCGTCGAAGCCGCCGACCGCGTCGAACGCCGCCCGGCTGAAGGCCATGTTCAGGGTCGGGGCCTCCTCGATGTAGCCGTCCGAGAACTGCTGCACGTCGTACACACTCGTGCCCCGGCTGGTGTAGGCCCCCACGGTGACCGTCTCGGCGCCCGACCGGATCGGCGTGACCAGGGCGTCGAGCCAGCCGGGGGTGGGCAGGCAGCCGGCGTCGATGAAGACCACGATGTCGCTCTTCGCCGTCCGGACACCGAGGTTGCGCTGTTCGGGGATGGTGACCCGCTTGGCGCCGGTGGGCTCGAAGCGAACCCACGTCACCGCGGGGAACTGCTCCTGGATGTCGTCGAGCACCCCGTCCGAGGAGTCCACCACGACGGTCTCGTGGGTCAGTTCCGTGTCGAGACGCCCCAGCGCGTCGAGGGTCTCGGTGAGACCCCGCTCGTTCTTGCTGATGATGACGATCGAGACAGCGCTCACGAGTAGACCCTCGCCCATCCAGTGTCGAAGACCAGTGGCTTGTAGATGTTCAGGAACGTCGCCGGGAACTCGTAGGTGGACGACATGGTGCTGTCCGGGGTGGTGCCGCGGGCCCGGCCGTCGACGATGTTGCTGGTGGTGGCGAAGACGAATCCACGCGCGTCGATGGTGCCGGGGGTCAGGTCGCCGAACACGCCGGTGTGGTCGGCGTACTCGTTGGCCTGGACGATCAGCGAGCCGTAGCGGTCGGCGAACACCGTGGACCCCTGGAACCGGTGCGCCCGCAGCCACTGCGCGGCGGCGATGTCCTGGTCGGTGGTGGTGAACCGCTCCGCGTACTCCCCGCTGCGCGACAGATTGCCGGGGGAACCGCCCTCCAGCCGCGACCCCAGCGCGGAGGCGTCGAGGAAGACGACGGTCAGCAGGCCGGCCGCGACCAGGCCGGGCACCACCCGGCCGGGACGCAGCGGGATCCGGGCCAGCAGGCTCCGCACCCGGTGCCACAGCCGCGACCCGGCCAGCCCGAGCGGCACCACCAGCAGGGCGCCGGTCTGGAGGGCCAGGCGTTCCGGGTTGTACTGCGACGAGGCCGAGCCGCTCAGCCGGATCATCACGGTGATCGCGAAAACGCCCAGCAGGAGCGCCACCAGGTGGGGGTCGAGGCGCCGGCGCAGCGCCAGCCAGGCCGCCAGCAGACAGCCCACGCCGATGGCCAGGTTGGTGCCCTGCCGGATCAGCAGGGTGGCCAGGTAGCGCGGCCCGGACAGGGCCGGCAGCAGGGCCTCGGCGCCCGGCGCGCTCGACGCCACCGCCGGGAAGCGCTGCTGCGCGGACTCCGGGTAGGACAGCAGCCACGGGTACTTCTGCGCGTAGACCGCGGCCGCCTCGTCGAAGTAGACACGTGGCTCCACGGCCCGGGTCAGGTTGCCCGACAGCCAGCGCTCCGCCAGCGAGCCGCCCTGGTTGGGCAGCACCTGGGCGCCGTCCTCGCTGACGTCCTGGGCGAAGATCAGGATGTTGCGGGTGGACTGGGTGATCCCGAGCGTCCAGGTGGCGCAGACCGCCACGAGCAGCGCGACCACCGGCAGGGTGAGCACCTGCCCGCCCAGCCGTTCGCCCCGCATCAGCCGCAGCACCGCCAGCAGCACCTGGCCCAGCACCATGGCGGCCAGCGCCACGTAGGCGGTGGAGTAGTGGCTGACCACCAGGCCCGCCCCGAGCACCACTACCAGCACCTGGCTGCCGCGCCGGTGGGCCGGGCCGGGGCCCTGCGGGCCGAACGCCGCCAGCAGCAGCCCGGCGAACAGCAGCAGCCCGATCTCCTGCCGGGCCAGCGCGGGCATCTGGCTGGCGAAACTGCCGCTCAGGAACACCAGTCCGGTGGCGGTGACCGCGGCCAGGGGCGACAGCCAGCGGCGCGCGAACTCCAGGATCGCCACCGGGTAGAGCGCGAACAGCATCGGCACCACGAGCTTGAACACGGTGAGCCCGGACAGTCCGGTGACCTGGGTGAGCAGCGTCGGCAGCGCGTTGATGCTGAGCATCGCCATGTAGGAGTCGCCGTCCAGCGGCGACCAGCGCAGGGCGTCGGAGGTCTGGGTGAAGGTGGCGTACTCCTGCTGGATGTCATAGCCGTACAGGCCCGCCGAGCGCAGCGAGAACGACCACAGCAGGGTCAGGGCCACACAGTAGACGGCGAGGGCGACGCCGTCCTGGGGGCCGTCCGTGCGTGAGCGCAGCAGCACCCACAGCAGCACCGCCCCGGCCGCCACCAGGCAGGCCAGGATGCCGAGGGCGCTGCCGCCGGCCTGGAGCACCTCCACCGAGGCGGCGGTCGCGACCGGCAGCAGGGCCAGCGCCCAGAACCCGCGCACCCGTTGCGGAAGCGTGGGCGTGAGCGGGTTGCCGCGCAGCACGGCGACGCCGGCCAGCAGGGCGGTGAGCGCGTCGACGCCCAGCACCATCGGCCAGGTGGACAGCGGCCTGGTCTCGCCGGCCGCCGGGGCCAGCACCTGCACCAGCAGGATGACGGCGTACAGACCGCTCAGGCTCGCGCCCACGGTGAGCACCAGCCGCCGGGCGGCGCCGGAGGGTTCCAGCCCCAGCGCCTTGAGCAGCAGGGTGCCGGGCACCAGGAGCAGGTAGAGCGTGGCGAAGAGGGTGGCCGTGCCGTTGTGCCGGCCCAGCACCGCGAGGTGGAACAGGGGGACGACGAACAGCAACCAGGCACCCCCGGCCCCGTGCCGGTTCCCGACGCTCGTCCGGGGAGGGGCCTGTGCGGCGGGCTCTTTCACGGCGAGCTCATCCACAGCTCGGCCCACCCGCGGACTTCCACTCCCGGCCGCCGTGCCACAGCACCGGGTAGCCGACGCTGGGTGAGCGCTCGTCCGGGCCGTCCAGCGTCACGGTGATGACGTTGCGGCGGCGGCAGTGGTCGAGCCGCAGTGCCACCGGTACCTCCGCGGCGGCGCCGCCGGCCAGTTCCAGCTCGCCGCCGCGGATCACGGCGGGCGCGTCGTCGCCGGTGGTGACGCTGACCGTCCAGGTGTAGGTCTTGGTCTCCTCGCCCTCGTTGGTGGCGACGAAGGTGAAGGCGGTGCGGCCGTCGGGCCGGACGGTGTCGTCCAGGTCGTTCGCCTCCTTGAGGGCCAGAGTGCTGAACGACGCCGCCCGGGGCAGCACGTGGGCGTCCGCCATCGCGTCGTGGACCGGAGGCAGCTGGAGCAGCGTGGGGATCGCGAGAACCAGTGCGGCCAGGGCGATCACGGCGGCCCGGCCGGTGCTCCGACCGGTGGTACGGCGGGCCTGATCGGCCTGATCGGCCTGACCGTCCGGTGGGGCCGGGCTGACCGGGCCGGCCGGGTCGTGGGCGCTCTGCTGGGCCGGGATGTGCCGGTTCATGCGGGTTCTCCCGGCTCCGGCAGCCCGGCGCGGTGTCCTTCCCACCAGCCCAGGTTGCTCGCGCCCTCCTGCATCACCTGGAGGTACGGGTACAGCAACAGGGCCGGGTCGCGCTCGGCCACGGCCCGGCGTGCCCAGCGGGAGAACAGCAGCTGCGGTGCGAGCACGGCCAGTGCCAGGGCGGTTCTCGGGAGGCGGGGCAGCAGCAGCGCCAGGGCGAGCACGCCGATCGGGGCCGGGTACACGGTGGCCGGGATGCCCGGGTGCTTGTGGTGCATGCGGGCGTTGCCGCGCCCGTACGCCCGGCTGCGGCGCAGGGTGTCGCCCAGGCCCGGCTCGAAGTGGTGCAGCACCCGGGCCTGCGGCAGGAACAGCAGGCCCGCGCCCTCACCGACCACCAGGCGGCGGCACAGGTCCTCCTCCTCGCCGCCGAACCGGAACCGCTCGTCGAAACCGCCCGCCGCCTCCAGCGTGACGCGGCGGAAGGCCATGCCCGCCCCCGCAACCGACGCCACGCGGCGTTCCCCGGTGGGGACGTCGGTGGCACCCGAGCGCAGCAGGTACTGGACCAGCCGGTGACCGAACGAGTCACTGCTCAGCAGGGCCAGTTCCAGCGGGGCGAGCGGGTTGTTGCGGGCCAGGTAGCGCTGCACGAAGGTGGACGTGTCCGCGGCCTCGACCGCACCGCCGAAGCCGGCGCAGTCCGGGTGCCGGCGGGCGGCGGCCACCAGGCAGGCGGTCCAGTCCGGCGCCGGGTGGCAGTCGTCGTCCGTGAACGCCACCAGGTCGGACGTGGCCGCGCGCCAGCCGGTGTTGCGGGCCGCCGCCAGGCCGCGGTTGGTGGCGTGCCGCACCACCCGCGCGCCCTCCTTCTCGGCGATGGCGGCGGTGTCGTCGGTGGAACCGTCGTCCACCACCACGATCTCGACGCCGGGCTGGATCTGCTCGCGCAGGGCCCGCACGGTGCGCCCGATGCCCTGCTCGCCGTTGAGACTGCACACCACCACGCTGATGACGGGAGTCACGGGTGTACCTCCGCCGTGGTGTCGTGGGCCGCCGAAGTGGTTGCTGACGGTGATGATTCGGCTGCCACTGGGTCGGCCGGCGCCGGGCCGGCTGCTGTTGCGCCGGCTGCCGCCGGGCTGCCTGCCTCCGGTCGCAGCGCCGCCACGAGATCCGCGGCGGAACCGCTGCCGGCCAGGTCGGCGTAGGCGGCCACGGCCCGGGCCCGCAGCCCGGCCGGGTCGGCCAGCGCCGCGGCCAGGTCACCGGCGAAGCCGGCGGGGGCGAGCGAGCCGATCATCGGCAGCCGGTCGCCGAACAGGTCTTCCAGGCCTCCGGTGCGGGTGGCGAGAACCGGTGTGCCGGCGGCGATCGCGAGGTTGGCGACCCCGCTCTGCTCGGTGCGGGTGTAGGGCAGCAGCAGCACGTCGGCCAGCTCCAGCCAGGCGGCGATCTCGCCGTCCGGCACCCGGCCGGTGAAGATCACCCGGCCGTGTAGGTCGTGCTCGTCGACCAGGGCGTGCAGCGAGGCCAGGTAGGCCCGGTCGGCGGCCTCGAACCGGGTGAAACCCGATGGCCGGGGCCGCACCTCACCGGCCACCACCAGGGCGGCCGGGGCGGCGTCACCCGGCTGGCCGGTCTCCTGACCGACCAGCACCGCGAACGCCTCGATCGCCTCGGCGATGCCCTTCTCGGCGTTCACGTAGCCGAACAGCAACGCCACCCGCCGGCCGTGCAGCCCGTGCCGGGCGCGCAGCCGGTCGGCGGTGGTGGTGGCGGTGGGCAGCGGGTACACCGGGTGCGGGCGCACCAGCACCCGCGGCCGCAGCCCGGCCGGGAGCCCCTGCGCCGCGGCGTCGGTGTGCACGTGCAGCCGGTGCGCCAGGCGGGAGACCAGCGCGTAGTAGACCCGGCCGGGCGGCCCGAGCCGCTCCACGTCGCGGGTGACCTCGTGATGGGTGATGACGACCCGCACACCGCGCAGCCGCAGCACGGCGACCAGCGGCCAGATCAGCGCCAGATGCGGCCCGTAGGTGGCGATCGCGTGCTGAACGTGCACCACGTCGGGCTTCCAGGCCAGCGCCCCACGCAGCGTGCGCAGCCAGCGCCGGGGCGAGAACGAGACCAGGCCGACGTGCGCCAGCGACTCGGTGGTGGGGGCCAGGGTGAGGGCGCCGACCTCGTCACCGTGGTCGCGGTAGGCCCGCACCAGCTTGGCCGAGTAGTCGCCGATGCCGTCGCGGCGGGGCGGGAGGGGCGACACGATCAGGGTTCTCATGCCCGGTACACCTCCACGACCGCGGCGGCCAGCGTGTCCCACTCGTACGCCGCGGCGCTGCGCCGGGCCGCTGCGCCGAGCCGGTCCCGGTGTTCCAGGGCCCGCAGCAGCGCCGCCGCCAGCGAGTCCGCCGTGGCCTGGCACAGCTCGCCGTTGACCCCCGGCTCGATCAGCTCGCGGGCGAAGTTGTCCGGGTGGTCGGTGGTGACGACGGGGCAGCCGCAGGCCAGGGCCTCCAGCGCGACCATGCCGAAACCCTCACGCACGCTGGGGAAGGCCAGCACCGAGGCCGAGCTGAGCGCGGCGAGCAGGTCGGCCCGTTCCGGGATCGACCCCGGGAAGCCGACTTTCGCGCTCAGCCCGAGCTCCGCCGCCTGGGTCCTGAGCCGTTCCTCCTCCGGCCCCTGCCCGACCACCAGAGCGGTCAGGTCGTGACCCTGCTCGCGCAGCCGGGCCATCGCGTCGAGCAGCAGGTGGCCGTTCTTGTGCCGCAGCAGGCGGCCGACGAAGAGCAGGTCGACCGGCTCGCGGGCCGGGCCGGCGGCGGCGATCTCCTTGGGGTCGATGCCGTTCGGCACCACGGTCAGGTTCACCGGGCGGCGCGGGCCGGCGGCCTCGCGGATGCGTTCGGCAGTGCCCTGTGACGCCGCCACGATGCGGTCGGGCAGCCGGATGGCCAGAGCCTCCAGGAAGGCGGCGAGATATCCCTTCCGGCCGAGGTACTGCACCCAGTAGTCGCGGCCCCAGAACTCGTGCCAGGTGACCACGTACGGCTTGCGCCGCAGCGTGGCGACCAGTCGCAGCGGGAACACCTGGAGGAACGGGATGACGTCGGCCTCCAGCACGTCGAAGCGCCGGAACAGCATGCGCAGCGTCATCACCGAGAACACCAGGGCCTGGCGGATGGAACGCCGGTCGCCCGCGTAGAGCGGCACGTACGGGCTGATCGCGTGGTAGGTGATGCCTTCCCGGACGACCGGGCCGTCGCCGCGCCACCAGTTCATCGTGTAGACGTCGACGTGAATGCCGAGTTCGGCTGTGCGGCGCAGGAGTTCGTGGTAGCGCATCTCCTTTCCGCCCTTGTTCCAGGGGTACACGGCATCGGAGACCACGGCCAGGCGAAGGCCTGCCGGCTCAGTCATGGAGTTCACCGTTCATGAAGCGGGCGGACAGTGCCCGGGTGGCGCCGGGCAGTGAGGACGGGGCCGGAACTCAGGCGGTGCTGGCGATGTCGCCGTGCACGTGGCCCTGTTCGGGGTCGGCCAGACGGGGCTTGCGGCCGTTCGCCCGGGGCAGCTCGGTGGCCGGCGTGATCGTCTCGACCAGCGGATGGCCGCAGCTGAGACAGTGCCCGGTGGGTGCGTTCTCGCCCGTGAGAACCATTTTCGGGTCGGTGGTGAAGAACCGGACGCGGGCGAGCACGGTGAGGCACCGCACGCCGTCCTTCCAGTTGATCTTCTTGCCCTCGACGTGGGAGCGCGCGTAGTAGGCCACCGGCACCTCGAACGGCCGGTACCCGGCGCGCAGCACGTTCGCGGTGATCTCGGTGTCGAGACCGAAACGGGCCTCGGTGAGCCGGAACTGGCGCAGCAGGTCGGTGGGGACCAGCTTGAGGCAGGTGTGGATGTCGGTGACCGCGCTGTCGAAGAGGATGTTCGCGGCCAGCGTGGTGGCCCGGTTCCCCATCTTGTAGCGGAACGAGTGGTAGACCGTGTTCAGCCCGAAAAGCCTGGTGCCGTAGACCACGTCGCTCTGCCCGGCGATCACCGGCTCGAGCAGGCGGCTGATGTCGTGCGCCGAGTACTCCTGGTCGGCGTCGAACGGCAGGAGGTGGGTGCCCGTCGCCGCGGCCAGCCCGGTCATCAGGGCCGCACCCTTACCCATGTTGCGCGGGTGGGTGAACACTTTCAGCCGCGGGTCGTCGATGTGCGCGATGCGCGCTGTGGTCCCGTCGGCGCTGCCGTCGTCCACGACGATCAGCTCGATCGGGCACGGGTACGAAGCCTCGAGCACGTGAGTGACTGCGGCCTCGATGGTTTCGCCTTCGTTGAAGGCGGCCATCACGATGCTCAGCACGATGTCGTCGCGCACGGCCCGGGCCGGCCTGCTGCGTTTCACCCGGTGCAGTTCGGTGAGGTCCTTGCCTGGGTCCGTGAGCACAGCGGTCCTCCGGAAGTGGCGGGGAAGGTGTGGCGGGGAAAGGGTGGCCCACCCACATCGCTGAGCCTCAATGAACATAGCCGCTTGTTAAGACCATGTCCGGCGAATCCGACATTAGCTCACCAAATGGTCTGCTGCTACGCGATTGGTGCAAACGCCGGGTTGTTAACTGGCGTGTCGCGTGGGGCGTTCCCGGATGCGCACTTAGACCGGCAGCCTGCGAGCTGCGGGTCGGCAGGGCGATCGTGGCGGAAACCCCTGCGAAATCTGGGAACCGTGCAGCATGGGTGCAGCTATGACACCGCCAGTTCACGCAGGAGGTCCCAGCGCACCCGGGGGCGCCTGAGGCCGCGCCGGGCCAGGTAGGCCCGGGCCGCGCGCCGCCGGGCGCGCAGAACCGCGACCTGCTCGCGCGGGGTGTTGCCGGGCATCGGCTCGACCACCCGCTCGGGTGTCAGCAGCCAGCTGCCCGCCGTGTTGGCCGTCAGGGTGCCGCGGATCAGCGCGTTCATCAGGCCGGCCAGGTTCTCGTCGTGCCGGTGCACCAGCAGGCTCGCCGGGCCCGCCGCCACCGTGACGCCCTCGGGAATCTCGACGGTGAAGCCGCCGCTGGTGGGAACCGCGTGGGTGCGGGCCAGCACCGGCGTCCCGTCCGCGTCGCAGGCGCCCAGGACCGCCGTCGGCGTGCGGGCCAGCTCTGCCGCACCGGGCGCCTCCGACTCCACCGTGGCCGGGGCGCTGGTCAGGTTCATGGCCGGCAGGGTGATCACCTCGGTGGGGGTGACGCTGATCAGCAGCCGCAGGTAGTACCAGTCCATCAGCCAGGTCATCGGCGGCCGCAGGTGGGCCCGGTTGCCGGGCCGCCGGTGGAACAGCATCCTCCAGTACGGCTCCAGGCCCTCGGGCGACGACACGATCTCGTCCGGGCACGCCGCCGTGCCGCGCACCAGGATCTGCGGGGGGCTGTCGAGGCCGCTGCCGGTCGGGTCGGAGAACAGCATCGCCACCCGGCCGTCGCGCCGCACGTTGAAAGCCTTCTGCGGGAACGCGATCGAGGTGGTCACCAGCAGGGTGCCGTCCGGGCGGCGCAGGGGGGCGGCCGGCCAGGTGAGAGGCGTGCCGTCCTTGGCCAGGGTGGTGAACTCGCACACCCGGTAGGCGTCGAGGACGGCGGCGAGCCCGGGCTCGATGGTGTTCACGACGACGTTCTAGCAGGTATGTCCGTGATGCCGGGTAAACATTGCGAGACGTCTGCCCGCCCGCACAATGCAACAGTGCTTATATAAGTGCTGTTACATTGTGCGGATGACGGAGAACGAGGACCTGGCGCAGCACAGTCGCTGGCGGCCCCTGCGCGTGCTGCTGGACGGGATGGACAGCGAGATCACCCGGATCTACGCGGAGTCCGACCTGGAAGGGCTGCGGCCCAGCTGGGTACCGGAGCTGCTGCGGCTGCACGCCCGTGGCCCGATGACGATCGCCGAGCTGGCCCAGTCGCTGGAACGCACGCACTCGGCGTGCAGCCAGAAGGTGGCCGCACTGCGCTCGGCCGGACTGGTGCGCACCACGCCCGGGCCGGACGCGCGCAGCAAGCTGGTCCGGCTCACCCCGAGGGCCCAGCGGCTGGCCGGCCGGCTCCAGGCCGAGTGGCGGGCCACCGAGGCCGCGGTCGCCGAGCTGGAGCAGGAGGTGCCGTACCCGCTCGGCCAGGTGGTCGAAGACCTGCGTCAGGCGCTGGAACGCAAGAGTTTTCACGACCGGATCGCCGAAAGGCTGGCGCAGGACCCGGCATGGGGCTGAGCGGTGCGCTGCTCGACCTGACCCCGCTGCGCTCCGCTCCGGTCTTCCGCCGGCTGTGGGCCGGGCAGAGCGTGTCGATGCTGGGGAACGAGATCGCCGTGGTCGCGGTGATGTATCAGGTCTGGCAGCTCACCCACAGCCCGGCCTGGACCGGCGCGACCGGCCTGGCCCGGGCCGTGCCGGTGATCGCGTTCGGTCTGTTCGGCGGTTCTCTCGCCGACCGCGGCGACCGGCGCCGCACCTACCTGACCGCCCTCACCGGCCAGGTCTGCTGCGCGCTTCTCCTCGCCGCGCAGGCCTTCTCGCCGGGTTCCCCGGTGCTGCTCGTGCTCGGCCTGCTCACCGTCCAGTCCACGTTCGGTGCCCTGGGCGGCGCCGTGTCGCGCACCTTCGTGCCCCGCCTGCTGGAGCCCGGGCAGGTCGCCGCGGGCCTGGCTCTCCACCGGATCAGCTTCCAGGCCGCATTGCTGGCCGGGCCCGCGCTCGGCGGTCTGCTGCTGGCCGTGGCCGGTGCCGGTGGCTGTCATCTGCTGCGAGGTCTCGCGCTGGCAGCGGCTTTTCACGGTGCGGCCGGCCTGCCCCCGATGTTGCCGCGCGGTGAGGCGCCCCGGCCCGGTCTGGCCGGGACGCTGGAGGGCCTGAACTTTCTGGTGCGGTACCGGCCGGTGCGCGCGGCCCTGCTCACCGACCTCGCGGCCACCACGCTGGCCATGCCGATCAGCCTGTTCCCGGCCCTGAACGCCGAGCGGTTCGGCGGTGACCCGCGCACCCTGGGCCTCTTCCTCAGCGCGATCGGGGCCGGCGGGGTGGTCGCCTCGGCCCTGTCGGGTACCTTCACCCGCTCGGCCCGGCCGGGGCGGGTGATGGTGGCGGGAGCCGCCACCTGGGCCCTGGCCCTGACCGGCCTGGGACTGACCACCAACGCCTGGGCCGGTCTGGCCTGCCTGGTGGTGGCCGGGGCCGCCGACACCGTCTCGGTCGTCGCCCGCGGCACCGTGATCCAGCTCGGCACCCCCGACCACCTGCTCGGCCGGGTCGGCGCGGCCGAGCTGATGGTCGGTGCCGCCGGGCCGCACCTCGGGGATCTGCGGGCAGGCCTGGTGGCCACGGCCACCGGCCCGGCCTTCGCCCTGGTCAGCGGAGGGCTGGCGAGTCTGCTGGCGGTGGGGGCGGTTGCGGCGTCGGCCCGCCGGAACTGAAGGACGACGTCAGCCGTGCGGCACCTCCTCGTGCGCGGGGGCGTGCCCGAGCGCCCCGGCCAGAGTGATCGGGCTGCCGGGGCACTCGGCGGGCAGCATCGCCGTGCACGTCCCCGTCGCCGACGCGGTGTTCGTCGGCGACGGGCTCACCACCCGGCCCGTGCTCACCGGCGAGCACGGGCCCGCGCCCGCCCCGTTCACCGACGATCCGGGGCAGGCCCTGGCGTCGCTGGAACGGCTGAGCGGGATCGAGGCGAGATGGGTGCTGCCGGGGCACGGCACCCCGTGGAGCGTGGGAGTGCCGGAGGCTGTGCGGCGGGTGAGGGTCAGTGCTGAAGCCGGCTGAGGTCCAGGTCGCGCGGCACCCATCGCCACACCACCACGGCGGCGGCCAGGGTGATCGCGGCGCCGGTGACGCCGACCACGGCGAAGGCGTCGGTGTAGGCGGCGCTCGCGGTGCCCGCCAGGCTGGTGCCGGCTGCCCCGGCCACGGATTCGGTGACGGCGTCCGGGGCCCCGTCCGGCAGGCCGGCCCGGTAGACCATCCCGGCCAGGCTGCCGAGCACGGCCACGCCGAGCACGGCGCCGATGTCGTACGACATCTCCTCGATCGCGGCGGCCGACCCGCTCTGGTGCGCGGGGGCCCGGCCCATCAGCAACGCCGATCCGAGCCCCAGGGCCGAACTGCCCAGCCCCACGAGCAGCAGCATCACCGACACCCCGGCATAGGGCATCGGGCGCGGCAGCACGAAGAGCATCGCGACACCCACGGAGGTGAGCAGCAGGCAGCCCGACAGCACGGTGCGCACGCCGAACCGGGCCGCCGCGGCCGGGGCGAACGGCGAGCAGACCAGGCCGCCCAGCGCCAGGGGCAGCAGCGCCGCCCCGGCCACCAACGGCGACATGCCCTGAACCAGTTGCAGCCACTGCGAGGCGACCAGCAGCAGCGCGATCACCACCGTGTTGTGGGCCAGCGCCACCAGCGACCCGGCCCGGAACACCCGGTCGCCGAACAGGCCGACGGCCAGCATCGGCTCCGGCTGGCGCAGGCAGCGCCGCACGAACACACCCATCAGCAGCAGCCCGGCCAGCAGCACCGCGACCGCGGGCAGGTCGAGGCCGTGCTTGCCCAGCTGCTTGATCGCATAGGTGATCGCGACCATCCCGCCCACCGACAGCACCACCCCGGTGGCGTCGATCCGGCCCGGGCGATCGGAACGGCTCTCCGGCAGCAGCAGCACACCGCCGATCCCGGCGGCCACCATCAGCGGCACGTTGACCAAGAAGGCCGAGTGCCAGCTGAACACCTCCAGCAGACCCCCGGCCACGACCGGGCCGACGGCCGCACCGAGCGAGGCGGTGGCGCCCCAGATGCTCAGGGCCAGAGCACGTTCCGCCGGATCGGGGAACAGCGCCCGGATCAGCGACAGGGTGGTGGGCATGATCATCGCCCCGCCCACGCCGAGCACCAGCCGCAGGGCGATCACGGTGACGGGGGAGTCGGCCAGCAGCACGAGCGTCGACGCGACCCCGAACACGGTGAAGCCGGTGAGCAGCATGCGCCGTCGTCCCCACCGATCGGCCAGCGCGGCGAACGGCACCAGCAGCCCGGCCAGCACCACCGGGTAGGCGTCGACGATCCACAACTGGGCCACGGCCCCCGGCCGCAGGTCGGCGATCAGATCGGGCATGGCCACATTGAGCACGGTCATGTCCATGACCACGACGATCAGGCTGGCGGCGAGCACCACGAGCCCGCCCCACCGGCGCCACGAGCGGTCCGAGGCGTGAACCGTGTCGGGCCGGGTGATCTGGGCGGTCATCGGGCTGCCGTCCCGTCGAAGTAGGTGGAGATGACGAACTCGTCCAGGTCGTGGCGGGCCACCCGGCCGCTGGTCGTGGCGTCGCGGGCGGCCACCAGCACCCCGTACACGGCGAAGGACAGCCAGCGCGGCGGCAGGTCGGCCCGCAGCACACCCGCGCGCTGACCGGCGGCGAGCAGTGCGCTCTCCCGCTCGGCCAGTTCCTCGGTGCGCTCGACCAGGTCGGGAGCGGTGCGCAGGTAGGGGTCGATCAGGGCGAAGCCGAACTCGTCGTAGTCGGCCAGATAACGGCGCAGCAGCTCGCGCAGGCACTCGCGGATGCGATCGGGATCGCCGGACTCGATGACGCCGGGCAGATCGGCGTCGGTCATGCTCTGCTCCCAGCGGTTCAGGGAACGGGTGCCGAGCTCGTGCAGCAGCTCGTCGCGGCTGGAGAAGTAGCGGTGCAGCGTGGCCCGCCCGACCCCGGCCGCGCCGGCCATGTCGGTCATCGAGGCTCGCGGATCGGTGTTCAGGCGGCGCAGCGCCGCAGCCAGGATCGCGTCCCGGGAGTTCATCAGGTGCTCGGCTTTCTGTTGGACTGAGACTCGACTGTCTCATATGAGACAGCTATGTCTCAATCCGCCGATGGCCGGGCGGCCCACCACGGCATCCGGCGGCGCTCGCCGGGAGCGGCTAACATGGCTTCAGGTGTGCCGGGAAGTCTGGTCGGCGATCCACTTGGTGACCCCAAAAGCAGCCGACCAGAAAGATTTTCGCCGATGTCCACGCCTGGCACGCCCCCCACGCCGTCCTCGAACCAGCTCTTCCGCCGGGGTTCCTGGCCGGAGACCCGGCGCATCGCCGAGGTGCTGCGCCAAGAGACGGTGGGCGGCGCGCTCCTGCTGCTGGGCACCGTCGTCGCCCTGGTCTGGGCCAACTCGCCGTGGTCGCACGGCTATACCGGACTACGTGACACGGTCGTCGGCCCGCACGCGCTCCACCTGGACCTGACGCTCGGCCAGTGGGCCGCCGACGGCCTGCTGGCCGTGTTCTTCTTCGTGGCCGGGCTGGAGCTCAAGCGGGAGTTCGTCGCGGGCGACCTCCGCGATCCGCGCCGGGCCCTGGTGCCGGTGGTCGCGGCGGTCGGCGGCATGGTGCTGCCCGCCCTGCTGTTCGTGCTGGTCAACCTGTCCACCGGCGACGGCGCGCTGCGCGGCTGGGCGGTGCCGACAGCCACCGACATCGCCTTCGCCGTGGCCGTGCTGGCCGTGGTCGGCACCCACCTGCCCGCCGCCCTGCGCACGTTCCTGCTCACCCTGGCGGTGGTGGACGACCTGCTCGCCATCGTCGTCATCGCGCTCTTCTACAGCAGTGACCTGGCGTTCCTGCCGCTGCTCGGATCACTGGCGGCGGTCGGCGTCTTCGGCCTGCTGGTGCAGCGGCGGGTGCGCAGCGGCTGGCTGCTCGTGCCGCTGGCCGTGCTGGCCTGGGCCCTGATGCACGCCTCCGGCATCCACGCCACGGTCGCCGGAGTCCTGCTCGGCTTCACCGTCCCGGTGCTGCGCTCGCAGGCGGCCGGGGGCCCCGACGCGGGTCCGGGCCTGGCCGAGCATCTCGAGCACCTGTGGCGTCCGGTCTCGGCGGGGGTGGCCGTGCCGGTGTTCGCGTTCTTCTCCGCCGGCGTCGCCGTCGGTGGCCTGAGTGGGTTCGGTGAGTCCCTGCGCGACCGGGTGGCCGTCGGGATCGTCGTCGCCCTGGTCGTCGGCAAGACCCTGGGCATCCTCGGCGCCACCGCCCTGGTCTCCCGGTTCACCCAGGCGCAGCTCGACCGGAGCCTGTCCTGGTGGGACGTTCTCGGCGCCTGCATGCTGGGCGGCATCGGCTTCACCGTCTCGCTGCTGATCGGCGAGCTGGCGTTCGGCGCGGGCAGCGAGCGCGACGAGCACGTGAAGGTCGCGGTGCTCACCGGCTCGGTGCTGGCGGCGGTGCTGGCCTCGATCGTGCTGCGTCTGCGCAACCGCACCTACCGGCGTCTGGACGAGCTGGAGCGGGCCGACGCCGACGGCGACGGGGTGCCCGACGTGTTCGAGCCCGGCCACCCGTCCGAGCCCGGCCACCCGTGACCCCGCCCGCCGCCGGTCCGGCCACGAAGCGGGACCCAGGTCCCTTCCCCGTCCGGACCGGCCGGTGCCAGCGTGGCCGTGACGGAGGAGGTGCGGCATGCAGGCCGACACGGGTGACTGGCTGGTCGTCGAGACCGGGCGACCGGGGAAACCGGGGCGCGAGCGCCGCTACGGGCAGATCGTCGACATTCTCGGCCCGGACGGCTCGCCCCCCTACGTGGTCTCCTGGATCGACGGCGAGTACTCGCCGATGTTCCTGCCCGGCACCGGAACCCGGGTGCTGCGCACCGGGGCCTGACCAGGTCAGCGGGGCGGTTCCAGGCAGGTCACCGTTCCGTCGCTCTCCTCCAGGTAGCCGTCGGCGTCCTGCGGGCAGTCGTCCTGCGAGGCGGCCTTCTCGCCGCTGACGTAGTCGTGGTCGTCCCAGCAGGGCACCTCGACCACCGGCGCGCCGTCGGCGTCCGCGTCGCCGTCGTCGGCCCAGCAGACGTCCGAGGCGGTGTACCCGGCCGGCAGCTCGGGATCGGGGGCCAGCACCACGAGGGCCGCGAAACCGGCCACCAGCAGCAGCACCACGGCCAGCCCGCCGGCCACCAGCCCGATGACGAGCTTGCGGTGGCCGCGCCTGCGGGCATGGACGGCCTCGCCGGACGGTACCCAGAACGGCCAGTCCGGCGGAGCCGGCGGCCACTCCGGGTCGGGCTTCCAGCCGGGCGGTGGGGTCCAGCCGGCCGGAGGCTGGGGCCAGTTGGGCGGGGGATTGAAGCGCACGCTGAATCCTGTGTTCTTCATGGGGTTCCTGTCCGGTGAATGCCCGAATCGTGATTTTTGTGGACGACGAATCACCGCCCATCACCGCCGGGCGCCGGCAAGCGCCGATATAGACCCTTTGTGGACGACGCGGCCCGTCCCGCCCTCACCCGGTGCGGAGGATGACCGTGTGCCCGCGGAAGAGCTCAGGTTTCAGTGGCAGGACGCCGTTCTGGCCGGTGACCACGAGAGCGAGCTCGCGCTCGCCCGCCGGATGCTGGCGAACACCCCCGACGACCCCCGGGTACGGATGAGCGAGTGCTCGGCCCTGGCCGCCCTCGGCAGGCCCGGCGAGGCCCGGGCGGTGGCCGGACGGTTCCCGGCACCCGAGCGTGACGTCCTGCTCGCCGCAGTCGAGAACGCCGGGGTGCAGTACTCGCGGGCCCTCGAACTGTGCCCGGGCCACGACGAGGTGCCGGGCGGGTGGCGCCTCAGGGCGCTGGGGGCGGCGGCCCTGCGCACCCTCAAGCCGTGGATCATGACCCCGGAAGCGCAGACCGAGGCAGATCTGCGGGCACGACTGGACGAGATGCTCGCTGCCCTGGCCCGGGGGCATCTCGGCGAGTTGCCGCGCTGCCCGCCCGAGCCGGCCGTCCGCCGGCTGGCCGGGGCGGGGCTGTCCGCCCTGCGGCTGGTGGCCACGACGTTCCTGCCCGCCGTCCTGGTCGTCACGTACCGGCTGGCCGGTCTGGAGGAGAGCATCGCCCCGGTCCCGGCACTGGTCGACGTGATCACCCTGGCCGTCTGGCCCACCCTGAGCCTGCTGGTACGGCTGGACCCGGAGTTCCTCAAGAACATCGGCGTCACCCGCCAGCTGAGCGCCGACCTGTTGCCGCGCAGCGGTTCCGGGGCGGCGGGCAGCGGAACCTCGGGCTGATCCGGCACCGCGTGCGCATGCGGGCCCGGCCCGGTTCCAACATCATGATCGCCATGGACCGGTACCCGGTGACGGTGGCAGGGGTCGATCTCGTGCTGGAACAGCCCGGCAGAGGGTCCGCGCGGCTGCTGCGCGACGGGCACGAGCTGCCCCGCGACCGCTGGGGCAACTACCGGCTGACCGGCGCCGACGGAGCTCAACACCGGCCCGAGATCGGTTACAGCATGCTGCATCTCAGCCCGACCGTGCGGATCGACGACCGGCGTGACGCGCAGGTGCTGGTGCCGCTGCCGAAGTACGTGAGCGCCGGGCTGGTCGCCGCCTGGGTGCTGGGGTTCCTCGGCGGTCTGCTCGGCGCCCTCCTGGTCGCCGGGGCGCTCAGTCTCAGCCTGCGCCTGCTCAGGCACCCACCCCGCCCGCTCTCCCAGATCGCGCTCGTGGTGCTGGTCTGGGTCCTGCTGATCGGGCTCTACCTGTACGCGTTCCTCGGCTGAACATGCCGGTTCGCCGAAAACCGGTCAATCGGTCAAGATCGCCCATGAAGTCCCTGGGATCCTGGTGGCAGTTCGCCCCGCCGATCCGCTGACGTCGGCCGACCCCGGCCCGCGTCCCCTCCGGCACGGGCCGGTGCCAGCCTCCTGACATCAGGCAACCCGCCAGGTCAGGGGCTGTTCAAGAGGCACGGACGATCTCGGACACTCTCGGACACCGGGTTCCCGCGGTGATCCGTCCGGGACACCCGGTCTGCACCCGGTCGCGGAACCGGCACAGACGGTCGTACCCCCTGGTTAGGGTGGCGGACGTGTCGGACGACCAGCAGGTGCCCGGGGCCGGGCAGGATCCCCACGACCCGGCCGCGGCCACCACGCCGGAGCAGTTCATCCGCGCCCTGGCCTCGCGCAGGCTCGCGGCGGGCGACAGTTATCGCACGCTCCAGACCCGCACGGGCATCCCGGTCAGCACGCTGAACGACACGCTGACCGGCCGCAGAAAACCGCGCGGCCCCGTCGTCCACCAATTGATTGATGCCTACGCCGCCGATCCGCACCAGGCCGAGCGATGGCTGGGCACCTGGACCTCACTGCTCGTCCACGAGGCGGCCGGCGCACCGGCACCCCCGCCGTCCGCGTCGCAGGTCACCGCACCAAGGGTGGACGACGAAAGCCCCGTCCCCTCCACCACCACGTCCCACCGCAGTACGGGTGGCACCCGTGCCTGGGTGCTGGTCGGCGTCACCACCCTGCTCGTGGTGCTCGTCGCCGGGCTGCTCTGGCAGGTCGCCGTCACCGGTGAGGAGACGGCCCGCACCCCCGGCGCCCGGATCGGCGCGGACGTCGAGGGCACCTCCATCCAGGTGTTCAACGTGGAGAAACCCTGCCGCTCGCAACACATCCGGGAGTGCGCCCTGTCACTGTCCCGCAGTCCGTGGAACCCGACCGGTGAGGAGAACGTGGCCGGGCGGGTCTGGCACGACGACCAGCTGATCACCGACTGCGTGATCAGCGACGGCCGGCTGATCACCGACGAGACCGGGGTGTCTTCCCACCGCTGGTACCACGTGAAGGCGCCGGCCGGCGGCGTGATCGGCTGGCTCCCCGCCGTCCGTACCCGTTCGGATCAGGACGTCCCGCCTTGTCGCACACCCCAGCCCTCGCCCTCGGTGCCCTGAGCGCCGGGCCGGCCGGGCTGCTCGTCGGGCTGCTCGTCGGGCTGCTCGTCGGGGTGGTCGTCGCCGTGCTCGGCCAGCCAGCAGCGGGCCCGCCGGACATCCCGCAGGCCGAAGGGGAACAGCGCCGCGAACACCACGAGGCTCGCGACGAAGACGTAGTCCGAACGCTCGAGATGCCCGTCCAGGGCATGGAAGAACAGGTTCAGGCCCACGTAGCCGGGAAACCAGTAGTAGACCCAGCGCTGCCGCACCATCCGCCGGGCCAGGTCGACGGCCAGCGCCTGGTCACGCTCGTTCACCGGCTGCCCGCCCCGCACCGCCGCGGTGATCCGCTTGCGCTCCGGTCGGTCCACACCGGCCAGCAGCACCGGCTGCAACCACTTCACCCCGCGACCGCGGGCCCGCAGCAGAACCACGACGAGGACGAGGGGGAGCAGAAAGAGCACACCCGGCAGAACCCAGAAGCCCCAGGGGATCTCGCCGACCGGTTCGTCCGACAACACGAACGCCACCACCACGGCCACCGGTGGTGGCAGCAGGAGGAGGGGCAGAAGGACGGTGAGCCAGCGGTTGTGACGCTTCAGCGCACGGCGGGCGATGTCCGGGTCGACGGCGGGCATGGCCACATGGTCACGGCGCGCCACCGGGCCCGCATGTCGAATGTCATGGTTCGCGCGGTTGCGACCGGTCTCAGGGCCGCCCGTCGGCGCACTCGCCGGCCAGCGTGGCGTTGTCGGGGAACATGTCCCAGCACGACGCGATCCGCGCCGACTCGACGTCGGCCGGAACCTGGGGGTTCTTGCCGTTCACGTGATCGGCGACGGTCAGGGCCACGACCGCCACACCCACCATCACCCCGGCCAGAATCAGCGAGAGCACCAGGTAGATGCGCCTGCTCCGCTCCTCGCGCCGATACGCGCGCAGCCCTCTCAGGCTCTCCGCCACCGATGCCTCCTGAACAGATCTCATCAGCATCATGCAACGGCGGCGCGGCCGGCGTCTCGCACTCCCGGAAACCACTTCACCCGGGTGCGCTCCGCTCTCTACGGTGCGGGCAGGCACCGAAACGTGACTCGACGGGACGAATCGCCCGGCGGCGACGAGGGGAAGCAGCGGTGGAGAGCACGACGAAGAACCGGCAGCCGGTGGGCACGTTGCGGGCGATGGTCACCCGCGCCTACGGTCCCGGTCAGCTACCCGGGGACGACGAGGGGTGGGCCGAGGAACTCGCCCACGGATGGTTCAACGTCGTCTACCGCATCCGTCTGCTCGACGGCCGCCGCGTCGTGCTCAAGATCGCGCCCCCGGCCCACGTCGAGGTGATGACCTACGAACGCGGTGCGATGGCCACCGAGCTGACCGCGCTGGAGCTGATCCGGCGGCAGACCACGGTCCCGGTGCCCGACGTCCACTTCGCCGACCGCAGCCACGAGCTGTGCGACGCCGACTACTTCTTCATGTCCCACGTGGACGGCGACAACCTGGCCGTCCTGCGGCAGGAGGGAGACCTGGGCCAGGCCGGACGGGACGCCTACGACGAGGCACTCGGTGCGCTCAACCGCGAGCTGAACCAGATCCCCGGGCCCGGCTTCGGCCCGCTCACCGGACCGGTGGAACCGAGCTGGCGCGACTACTTCCTGCGCCGGATGCGGGAGCTGCTGCACGACGGCGAACGCCGCGGCGTCGACCTGGGCCTCGGCTACGACGAGGTGCGGCAGACCGTGGCGGCCCACGCCGACGCCCTCGACGAGGTGACGCGGGCCCGGTTCGTGGAGTGGGACCTGTGGCCGGGCAACGCGATCGTCCGTGACGGCGCCCTGGCCGGCATCATCGACCACGAGCGCGCCTTCTACGGCGACCCACTGGTGGAGGCCGGGTTCACCGGCATCGACATGCCGGACCTGTTCGGCGACGCCACACCCTTCATGCGCGGCTACGGCATGGGCGCCCCGACCCCCGGCGAGAGACGCCGCCGGCGGCTGTACAGCCTGTACCTGATCCTGGTCATGGTGATCGAGACCGAATACCGGGGACACACCACCACCGAGCACTACGACTGGGCCCGCGACCAGCTCGCCCGGCTGATGAAAACCCCTGTGCGGGAAGTCGTCCCGCCGACCGTGGAGCAACCCTGAGCCCGGGAGCGACGGCCATGGCCGACCCGGCCGAACTGGCGACCCGGCCGGTCGGCCACCTGCTGTGGCACAACTGCTCCCAGACCACGTTGTCGGTCGGTGTCTACGGCGTCTACGCGCTCACCAACGCCTGGTTCGTCGCCCGCGGCGTCGGGCCGGGCGCGATGGCCGCGGTCAGCCTCGCCGCCCCTGTGCTGCTGGTTCTCGGAGCGGTGTCCACCACCGTCGGAGCAGGCGGGGCCTCCCTGGTGTCCCGGCGGCTCGGCGCCGGTGACCGGGCCGGTGCCGCCCGGGCCGCCGGTAACGCCCTCACCCTGTACTGGCTGACGGCGGCGGTCATGGGCATCACCGGACTGCTGGCGATCGAGCCTCTGCTCACCGCACTCGGTGCGCACGGCGACGTCCGGGCCGACACCCGCGACTACCTGGTGGTTCTGCTGGCCGGGACGCTGGTGGCCACCGGTTTCTCCAGCCTGGTGCGGGCCGAGGGGAGGATGCGGTACGCCACGATGATCTGGGTGGTCGCCGTCCTCACGCAGATCACGCTGGACCCGATCCTGATCCTCGGTGCCGGGCTGGGGGTGCGGGGAGCCGCACTCGGCACCGTCGGCGGCCAGGCCGTGTCGGCGGGAATGGCCCTGTGGTTCTTCTTCGGCCTGCGCGGGCGTCCCTACCGGATCGGGGCTCGTGACCTGCTGCCGCACAGCCCCACGGTGCGGGCGCTGCTGGGCGTCGGCGCGCCCTCGTTCCTGTTCGGCATCGGGGCCACACTGCTCACGGTCCTGGTCAACAACGTCCTGACCACGGGCACGGCGGCAGGCACGGTCGCCCTCGCCGCGTACGCCGTGTGCGCCCGCATCCAGACGTTCGTTTCGATGCCCCAGCTCGGCATCAGCCAGGGGGTCCAGCCGATCGTCGGGTACAACGCCGGCCGCGGCCTGACCGGGCGGGTCCGCCGCGCCCGGGTGCTGGCGCTGCGGGCCAGCGCCGGGTACGGCATCGCGGCGGCGCTCGCCCTGGCCGTCGGAGCGGAGCCACTGGGCTGATGTCATCCTGTTGAATCATCCTGCAAGGATGAGAGTTTGGATGGCGTTGACGAGATTGGTTGCGCCGTGGGGGCTGGAGCGGATCTTGCGCAGAACCCGCCAGTTCTTCAGCTGGGCGTTGGCGCGTTCACCGATCGCCCGAACGCGGGCGTGGGCGGTGTTGGCTGCCTTCTGACCTGCGGAAAGAGGCTTCATCTTCCCGGTGGCAGGGTCCTTGCGGCGACTGCGCAACGGCGTCCGGACGTTCTCGGGTGAGCCCTGATAGGCGGTGTCGGCGAAGGCCATCACCTCGGCCTTCTCCAGCGCGGTGAGAATGTGGTGGGTGCGGGCGGCCTTGATGTCGTGGACAGAGCCCGGCAAAGCGGGTGAGACCCAGACCAGCCGGCCCGCTGGATCGGCGAGGACCTGGACATTCACGCCATGGGCCTTCCATTTCCCGCTGTAGAACTCCCGGTCTCTCTTCGAGGCCATCATGACCCGGTCGATCCGCAGCAGGCTGCCGTCCAGAATGACGAAGGCCTTACCCCGAGCCACCTCGATCGCCTGCTCCAGCGTCGGGGCCATGGCCGCCAGCAGGTCGATGCCCTCGCGCAGATACCGGTAGACCGTGCGGATCCCGATGCCGAATCCGCAGGCCAGGTCTGCGTAGGTCTCGCCTTTGCGCAGGTGGGCCAGGACCAGCAGGGCCTGCCGGCCGGGGTCCAGGATCCGCCAGCGCGAGCCCATGTCCCGGCGCAGACGACGGATAGCAGCAGACAGCAGATTCAGGGCGCGGCTGGACACAGCCATGCCCGACGGGTAAGAAAGCACGTGGAGCCCCTGGTGGTGCGGATGATCTAGACAATCCCCGTCCTACCAGGGGTTTCTTCGCGTCCGGAGCCCGGGGTCAGGCACCAAGATCAGGATGACAAGAGCTCACTGGTCAGGGTTTTCGTCGACGACCTGCGGATCACGCCCCTCGCTGTGCACGCTCTGCGCATCCTGTCGGTGGGGATCGCGGTGGCCGGCATCACGCCGCTGGTCTCCGCCTACTTCCAGTCCCTGGGCCGGGCCGGGCCGGCGTACCTGATGTCCGTCGGGTCACTGGTGCTGGTCAAGGCGCCGCTGGTGGCGGTGTGCGGGACAGCCGGGGTGAACGGGGTGTGGGTGGGGCTGACCGCGGGGGAGGTGGTGTCGGCGCTGGTCGCGCTGACGCTGCTGGGGGTGTTCCCGCGCCGGGGCTGAGCGCGGGCGCGGCCGTGGGCGGTCGTTACCAGGTTGTGACGCGCGTCGCACGCACCAGGTCTGGCGGTTCGCGGGGAAGCTGGTAATGTCTTCCAAGGGTTTTCGGCGGGTCGTGAAAGCGAACTGCTGAG